>DYKA01000022.1 GCA_020722805.1 Vermiphilus sp. | reverse complement strand
GATTTCTTTTTTCAACTAAAATCTTTCATACGCCAAACTTTAGACAATGCCTAAATTTTACTCACCACATGATTTTGAGGCAACCAATATAGGCGTGATTCATGATCTTACTAATAATACTACATTGGAATTTGGACATGATGTAACGAGGCCCTTCCTCTGGTCAGATGATGAAAAAAAATTAATAGTTATTGATTTCCTTAACAAAGAGACTTGGCTATTGATATTAATTGATTTGAGTGCAGGAATTAAAAACCCAAGAATATTCCATAGAAAAATAGATATTAAGAGCTTTATAAAGTGGGATATAATGGAGGAGATAACCAAAAAAGATTTAAGTGGTAGCGCCTATCTGTGTTCAGTAGAGACTATTAAGTGGCAAGGACCTAATCAGATTATTGTAAAACTGTACCAAAAATATTGACTACCAAAGGAAATAGTGAAGTGAGTCCCGGAATAATATTGAAATACGTTTGTTCATTTTTCTTTGTGGTATTCCCTCTCGCATTGTCCCTGCGGGGTGATTCTTTTCAAACAATTCCGCAGGTTGCTGGTGGTTATCAACATAGTTTAGCTCTTAGAAGTGATGGAACTGTCTGGACTTGGGGGATAGGGAATGCAGGACAACTGGGCCACCCTGAGGGTAGGACAGGTCGTATTGTTCCTGCCCCTATAAAAGGTTTTAATCTCATATTTCATAACTGAGCAGCAGTAATTATGCTTGTTCATATAAAAGAAGGTCTATGGAAATAAGGGTGCGGTATGGGGTTTTATTCAGAAGTATGTTTGTGGTGATGTGTGCGGTGTTTATGTTGGAGGTGGGGTATTTCGGGAAGAAGACGTATGAACGCAAACAATATATCGCCAGTTTGAACATTCCCAAAGGTCCTAAAGAACTGCTGGAAGATATGCTTGTTACAAAAGAAGGACAAAACTTCAGTAGACCATGTAGGTATTTTTACTGGAAGTTATGTTATTCATGCTTCATGGGGAAGAGCCGAAGTGATACGAGATTCAAATCCACGCAATAACAGTTGGTGGAATGAAGAAAGTGATTCTACTATCTATCGTGGTGTTGGAACAAATTAAGGTAGTCTCAAGAAACAGATGAAAGGCAGATGAAAAAATAAAAAAGAGTTTTTCTAAAAGAAAAACGGAAATAAGTGCTCATTGACAATTTGAAGAGAGTAAAAGATGCAGGAAAGAATGCCTTGTAAAGCATCTGCAGACATGCGATTATGCATGAGGAAACAATAATGGCAGGTATTCTGATAGGATTCAGGCTAAAACAGTGGCGATAGACAAAATTTTAGCCCATTTGCCCTGCAGAGTTAATTAGAGAAAAACTACTATAAACAATAGCCAAATTTGGCAGAACCGAACAATATAAAGGGAGGCAAAATGAAAAGGTTTTACTTTATTGTATGGTTGATTGTGTTACTGCTTGCATGTTTTTCCAGTGCGCAGCAGGAAAAACAAGCAATTCGTATTATTGTTGAGGCAGAAGATATGGAGGGCGTCAATCAAAAAAGTTTTGGTCCAGGTAAAATGTGGAATGTTGGAAGATGGGGCTATGATTTATATCAAAATATGACATTTGGTGGTGTCTGGGCGAGCCGCCTGAAAACTGCAATGACTGATGCAGGTGATAATCCTGCTGAAATTAAAAGCAATATTGAGGTTCCTGAAGACGGAAAATATAAATTATGGGTTAAGTATGAGTGTGTGCCATTTTTTAATTATGCTTTCAGAGTGAAGATTGTTGATAGTTCCAGAAGTACTGTTTTTGATAAGGTATATGGGCTTTTAACTTCAGAAAAACACTTTTGCTTTACCTATAAGCCCAAAAGAGGTTCTCTTTACTGGCAGTGGGGAATTGACCATGATGCAGCAGAGGGTTATATTGTGGATTTGAAAAAGGGTAAATACACTCTTATTATTTCGAAAACCTACAATCCAGAACCACGAGGTTCAAGAAGCATAGATACAGTAATGCTGACAAACGACCTTTCAGAATTGTCCGCACCAAAATATCCAAGATATCCGCTTCTTGATGAATTGAGAAGGGCAAATCATGTATATTTCAGATTTAGAAATCTTTCTAAAAAACCCATAAAGATTAGTTGGAATCACTGGAACCACAGATATCCTGATTTTTACAGGCCGATGTATAGAGAACTTGTAAAATTCTATGATGAAAAAGGAAACCAGATTACACAAGAAAATATGAAACTTAATGGTAACTGGCCAGACCCAATTGAACCTGGAAAATTTAGTGTTTGGTATGACCTCGGCCCAACAATGAATGTTGAAAGCACTTCGCCATTTACTTTCAAAGCATCCCCAGTAACTCAGAATAGCAAAAATGAATTCCTGCCATTCGGTGTGGATATTGCACTTAAACCAGATGAAAAGAGTATCGTAAGGTCATTTGATATCGCACCTGGGGAAGGGGAATTGACTGTTCTTGTTCAGCCGGACTTGAACACAAAAGAGGGCTGCAAATATACCAAAAAGATATCGGATATATTTCGTGAAATCACTACACAGTTGAACTCTGAGAAGCGTTTGGGACCAATCCCAAAAAAATTGCGGCTTTTTGCAGGCACAGGAGTTGTAACAGACACGGGCGCCCATTGGGGATTTGATGTGGAGCAAGGATTCAGACATGCACTCGGAATCAATACTATTGGGTATATCAATGATGGAGACGACGCAAAAAGGGTCATTGAATGGTGGAAGGATAAAGGCGGTATAATTGAAAGGTCATATTCCTATCATCATTCCCAGGATATAGATGCAACTGTAAAGATGATAAAAGAAAAGAAACTTGAACCTTACTTTTATTATTTATCTTATGGAGATGAAATTGGGCTACCTTCATTGAATTTAGATGACCCTGAAATTATTGAGCAATTCCGCACCTTTGTAAAAAACTCTGGAGAAACATACCAGAGTTTAGGTTGTTCTTCATGGGAAAGCGTAAAGCCGGTTAGATCCCCTTCATCGGAAATAGCAGCAAAAATAGGAATTGTTTCTGATAATATAAAAGCATCCTCAACCATTGATATAATAAAAAAACTTTACTGGTACAGTGTTCTTTTTCAGGAAGAAATTGGAATAAGACAGTTTGCTGAGAAAACAAAGAAGTTAAAGGACATTTTCGGTCCACAGGTTCATACTTCTGCAAATCTTGGTGGAATGCATCCATTCTACTGGGTGAATCAGACATCATTTATAGAAAGTTTCAAGCATGATGCGATGTCTCTTGCGTGGAGCGAAGATTATACATATTGCATGCCTGAAGCAAGTGCTCTTGTGGTGGACTTTCTCGCATCATATCTGCGAAAGGGAGCAAGTTATCATGATACACCTATGCAGTTTTACTGTATGCCGCATTATCCAGGATGTCCCCCTGATTTATTATTGAAAAACGCAGTTTTACTCTGGGCTAACAATGTAAAAGACCTTGACTTTTTTAGTGCAGGTTTTGACGCATATGCGACTGAAAACTATATCGCTTATAGGGGTGGAATACCAACATTCAAAACAATAAGGACAATTTCTGGAATGGCCGGACTTATAGAAGACTATCTTATTCCTGCCAAACCCGAATCAACGCCTGTTGCAATGTTATTGAGTCAGGCGAGCGATGTCTGGGAACTTGACGGGCAGAGTCAATGGGCTGTCCAGCCAGGTTCGGGTGCGACAAATGTTTTTCAGGAAGAAAGGAAGAATATCTGGTATTGTTTGAGAAAAGCAGGATACAGGATTGATTTTATCACTGAAAATGATGTGAAGGAAGGTCTGCTTGATAATTATAAGGTTTTGTATCTTATTGGTCAGAACATTGAGAGAAATGCAGCAGAAAGAATAAAAAAATGGGTTAATGAAGGTAGGATTTTGTTTGCGACCTGTTCTGCTGGAAGAAAGGATGAATTTGATCAGGAACTTGTGATTCTTGATAGTATACTGGGAAGAGGAAAACAAATTTCATACCAGAAGTATAAAGGCCCATTGAGGGCAAAACTGGAACTTCTGTTTAAAAATCCGATTGATATGATTCAAATTGGTGAAAAAAGCACAAAGGTCCTCTGTTGTAAAGAGGTATTTGAAACCAAACCCGATTCAGATGTTATAGCAAGATATACATCAGATGGTTCCCCTGCCTGGATAAAAACAAGAACCGGAATGGGTATGACATATTATGGTGGAACACTTCCTGGTGAAAGCTATGTACAGGCAGGACTAAAGGTTCTTCCCTGCGGGAAAGGTGGGGACCAAAAATTTTGTCATTCTGGAGCAGGGAATTTTGAGCCTGTTGAATGTGATTTTGTTTCAGAAGATTTGATTCTCCTTCCCCTGAAAGAGAACAATATTCTCCCTGATACGATTCCAAATAAAAAGGGTATAGTAACAGGAAGATTGAAATCGCAAAATGCTATTGTTATTCCTGTAGTAAATCTTACTGAAAGTTCTATTGTGAAAAATATCAATATATCAGTAAATTTGTCAGGCTTTGTTCCCTCAAAGGTATGGTCGTGTTTTTATAAACAGGGACTTAAATTTACTGCTTCAAAATCAGGGATAGATATTATACTGCCTGAAGTGAAGGCAGCAGATGTGATAATAATTGAAAAATAACATGGGACTTTTTTATAAGACCGATTGGGAAGAAACTAAGAAAAACTACGAGAAGTGGTGGTCGCATCAATATTTTGGAAGATGTGCGATTGCTGTATACGCTCCGAACGAAAATTCTGATATATCCGAGCGCCAGAACCAGAAAGCATTTTTCAGAAATGGTATGACCTTGATTACATAAGCCAGATGAATAAATACCGGTTGTCCCGAACATTTTTTGGTGGAGAAGCACTGCCTGTATGGCATGGCGGTTATCCCGGTCATACTACACTGCCCACATATCTTGGTTGTCCGATTAATCTTGATGAGAAGACAGGATGGTGGGATCCAATTCTGAATGAAGAATAATTGCATTTTGAACACCTCAGGATTGATGAAAATAATCCGAACTACAAATTTGCAGTTGCACTTCTGAAAAAAGGGATAGAAGAAGCAAAAGGGAAAGCACTTGTTTCAATTGGTGCTTTTGGCGCTTGTGGAGACACACTTGCGGCACTGAGGGGAACACAGAGGTTGCTGTTTGACTGCATGGACAGACCTGAAAGAGTAAAGGAAGCAGAGCTTTTCCTGATGGAAATGTGGTGCCAGCATTACACAAAAATGTATAAAATAATCAAAGATGTTGATGAAGGTTCAACCTGCTGGTTTCCTTTATGGTCACCGGGAAAATTCTATGCGGTGCAGAATGATTTTGCCTATAACATTTCTCCAAAAATGTTTGAAAAGATTTTTCTTCCTGCCATTGAAAAACAAATAAAATTTCTTGACCACGCTGTTTATCACGTTGATGGGGTTGGAAACTTTGCTCATGTTGATATTCTTTTGAGCCTGCCGCAACTTGCGGCAATTCAGATTCTGCCAGGGGCAGGCAAGCCATCCCCTCTTTATTACATTGACCTATTGAAAAAAGTCCAGAAGGCAGGGAAAAACCTGTGGATATCAATAGGTTCTGATGAGGTAAGAACGGCTCTTCAAAACCTCAGTGCTAGAGGACTTTTTATTTCCACAGGTTGTAAGACAAAGGATGATGCTCTGAAATTTATTGAGAATACTTATAGATGGTCACGGGATTTGTTCTGATTTATTCCATTTACACTATCATTTGTCATTCTTTCTTTTTTCGGGCATAATAAATTGAGGGTTCATATGAAGAAGACAATACTTATGATTGATAATTATGATTCTTTTACCTATAACCTTGTTCAGTATCTCGGCGAACTCGGCTGCAGGATAAAAGTATTCAGGAATGATGAAATTACAGTAAAATCTGCCTTCCGTCAAAGATTTGATAGTATTGTTATTTCACCAGGGCCAGGAAGGCCGGAAAATGCTGGTATTTCTGTTGATTTGATCAGGGAATTTGAAGGCAGAAAACCTATCCTTGGAGTTTGTCTTGGACATCAGTGTATCGGGTTTTTGTATGGAGGGAAAATCATTGGAGCACGGTTTCTGATGCACGGAAAGACATCGCTTATATATCACAATAACGAAAACATTTTCAGAAATATTCCAAATCCTTTTTCTGCGACAAGATACCATTCACTTGTGATTGAGAAAAAAAGTATTCCTGATGTGCTTGAAATTACTGCATGGAGTGATGATGGTGAGATAATGGGGATAAAACATAAAAAATTTCATATATATGGGGTTCAGTTTCATCCAGAATCCATTCTTACTGCTGAAGGGAAAAAAATCCTTCAAAGTTTTCTTGAGATATGAAAATTGAAGAAGCAATCAAGAAACTTGTTTCAAAACAAAAGATAAGCCGGTCTGAATCCGCTGGTGTCTTCAGGGAAATTATGGAAGGTTCTGCTTCACCTGTTTTGATGTCAAGTTTTCTGACAGCGCTCAGAATCACCGGTGAAAGCCAGGAGATAATAGAAGGTGCTGTTGAGGTATTAAGAGAGAAATGCTTGAAGGTAAAGTGTGAAGGCATTATCGCTGATACTTGCGGCACAGGCGGTGATGGATCTGGTACATTTAATATCTCCACTGCAGCAGCCATTGTTGGTTCTGCGTGCGGACTGAAGGTTGCAAAGCATGGCAATAGAGCAGTATCCAGCAGAAGTGGAAGTGCTGATGTTCTTGAAAAACTTGGCATGAAAATAGAAATTTCTCCTCTGAAGGCAGAAAGAATGCTTGAGGAAATAAATTTCACATTTCTTTTTGCACCGTTGTATCATCCAGCAATGAAAAATGTTGCTCCTGTCAGAAGAGAACTTGGGTTTCGGACAATTTTTAATCTTCTGGGGCCTCTGTGTAATCCTGCTTCTGCAAATGTTCAAATTCTCGGAGTCGGGAGTTTAAATCTTCTTGACATCATTCCAAATGTGCTTATGAATTTTGGAGTTAAGAAGGCATGGGTTTTTTATGGTGAGGATGGGTTGGATGAGATTTCAATTACAGGCAGTACACAGGTCGTAGAAATTTCTGATAGAATGACCAGGTTCACTATCACACCAGAACAGTTTGGTTTGAAGCCGGCATCTTTGAAAGAACTTGAAGGTGGCACTCCGGAAGAAAACGCACAAATTTTAAGAAATATTGTTTCAGGGAAGGAAACAGGTGCAAAAAGAGATGCTGTATTAGTAAACACCGCAGCATTGCTTTTTCTTTCTGGTATGTGCAAAAATATTCAGGAAGGAATTGAAAAGGCCAAAGGTGTTATCTCCAGCGGTGTTTGTGAACAACATCTAAACAATATCATCAAAATATCAAATGTTGATTAGGATTATTCTGCTTTTTGCTCTTTTATTTTTTAATCCTTACAGGATTCATGCCCAGCCGGAAGTAATAGGAGTTCAACTAATAGATATTACAGATCAGTTAGACCCTGTTATAAATATTATAAACCTTCGTATTGACCAACTGTGGCATGCAGGAAAATATGAAGAAATATTTCCTTTATTTTATCTTATTACCAGGCTTGATCCTTATGATGAAGAAGCATGGGCAACAGGTGGGTGGTTTTTAATTAACTGTTTAGCTCCGATGAAGCCGCCATCAGAGATGAAAAATTGGAAAATGAAAGGAGTTGAATTTCTTAAAGAGGGTCTTAAATATAATGATGATACCTACAAACTATACTGGGAACTTGCATGGATTTACTATCAGTGGGGAGACCTTGAAATTGCAATCCGGTATCTTGATAAAGCAGTCAACTATGAGCATCCCCATTATGTTGAGAATACAAGGGCGCATGTGCTTGAAAAACTCGGGAGAATTGATGATGCAATTATTCAGTGGAAGCAAATAAAAGAAAAATTTCCTGAAATGAAATTTGTTGCTGAAAGATTTATCTATCTTTTGACGAAACAAAAAGCAGATGTTAGACAGAATCCTTGAAAACAAAAAGATTTCAATAGAAAGGAAAAAGACAAAGATACCTATTTCTTTTTTCAAGAAATCTTTTACTGGAAGGCAGAAATCCATAATTGAAAAGATAAACCAGCATAAGTTTATAATCATTGCAGAGACAAAGAAGGTATCTCCATCAGCTGGTATCTTCAGAAAAAAATACAATCCTGCAAAGATAGCAGTTTCTTATGTTTCGGGAGGGGCGTCTGCAATTTCGGTTCTTACAGAAGAGAAATTTTTTCTTGGTTCTATTGAAGATCTGAAGGCAGTAAAAAATGCTGTTGAAGTTCCGGTTCTTGCGAAAGATTTTTTTATTGACGAATATCAAATCTACGAAGTAAAACATGCTGGTGCTGATTGCGTACTTCTGATACTGCGTATTCTTTCTGACAGGCAGTTTTTACATCTTTTCAGGGTTGCCAGTTCCCTTGGGCTGGAGATTCTCATTGAAATTCATAATGAGAAGGAAATGGAGCGATTGTCCAGTATCCTTCCAGATACAAAAAATGTCCTTCTTGGAATAAACAGCCGGGACCTTGACAGTTTGAACATCAATCACGATACGGTATTTGATTTGCTCTCATGTGCAAAAAACATTAAAATACCAGTTATAGCCGAAAGCGGTGTAAAGGATTCAATCATCCTGAAAAAACTTTATCAATCAGGCGTAGATGGTGTTTTGATTGGAGAATATCTGCTTCGCTCAAAATCACCGGGCGAAGCAGTTAAAAAACTACTAAAGGAGATTGAATATGAGCGAGATAAAGATCAATCTGAGTGAAAAGGAAATGCCGTTAGCATGGTATAATATTCTTCCTGACTTGCCGGAGCATCTTCCACCTCCTCTTGATCCAAGGACTGGAAAACCAGTTGAGCCACAGGTGCTTGGAGCAATTTTCCCTGAGGCACTGCTGAAACAGGAGATGTCTGCTGAACCATGGATTGAAATTCCAGATGAGGTGCAGCAAGTCTATAGTATGTGGCGTCCGACACCTCTTCACAGAGCTGTGCGGCTTGAAAAAGCACTCAAGACACCAGCCAGAATCTATTTCAAAAATGAAAGTGTAAGCCCCCCTGGCAGCCATAAACCGAATACAGCAGTTGCCCAGGCATATTACAATAAGAAAGAAGGGGTCAAAAGATTATGCACAGAAACAGGCGCAGGGCAGTGGGGAAGTGCACTTGCTTTTGCGTGCAATCTTTTTGGACTTGAGTGTGTTGTTTATATGGTAAAGGTGAGTTATCAACAAAAGCCATATAGAAGGATTCTCATGCAGACGTGGAATGCTACAATTTATCCTTCCCCAAGCCAGAATACAAATTACGGAAGAAAACTACTGAAGGAAAATCCTGATAATCCAGGAAGCCTTGGTATAGCGATTTCAGAAGCAATTGAAGATACTGTCAGCAGAAAGGACAGCAAATACAGCCTTGGAAGTGTGTTGAACCATGTGCTTTTACATCAGACGATAGTTGGTCTGGAAACAAAAAAGCAGCTTGAGATACTCGGGGAAAAACCAGATATTCTTATCGGGTGTGTTGGAGGCGGTAGCAATTTTGCAGGATTTGTTTTTCCGTTCTTGAGTGAGAAAATCAGGGGCAAAAGTAGTGTTGATGTTATTGGTGTTGAACCAACTGCCTGTCCAACAATGACAAAAGGTCCGTATAGATATGATTTTGGAGATACATCAGGCATGACTCCACTTTTAAAGATGCTTACGCTTGGGCATGACTTTATACCACCAGGAATTCACGCAGGGGGTCTGCGCTATCATGGGCTTGCGCCCATTGTAAGTTTGCTTATCAATAAGAAAATTATTAGAGCAGAAGCGGTTCCTCAAACAAAGGCATTTGAAGCAGCGTTTTTGTTTGCGCGAACAGAGGGTTTTCTCCCAGCTCCCGAAACTTCGCATGCCATCAGGGTTGTTATTGATGAGGCAAAAAAATGTGCAGAAACTGATGAGGAAAAATGTATTGTTTTCAATTTCAGCGGACACGGACATTTTGACCTGGCGGCTTATGATGCGTATCTTCAGGGAAAACTTCAGGATTATGAGTATCCGGAAGAAAAGATACGGCAGTCCCTTGAAAAACTGCCAAAACTTTGATGAAGATAAAGGTTTGTGGCATTACCAGAATGCAGGATGCACAAGCATGTGATTTTCTTGGGATTGATTATTTAGGTTTTAACTTCTGGCAGTATAGCAAGAGGTACATAACAGCCGAAAATGCAAAGCCAATAATTGCTTCTCTGAAAAATGCAAAACCCATAGGTATTTTTGTTGAAAAGGATTTGGAATATATTAAAAGAATTGTTGAGCAATGTGCACTGGCTGGCATTCAGCTTCACACAGAGGAATCAATTAGTTTTTGCAAAGAGATAAAAAAACTATTTCCTGTATGCATAATCATTCAAGCATTCAGAGTTAAGGATTGTCTGCCCGAGAATCTAAATGATTTTGATGCTGATTATTTTCTTTTTGACACATTCAGCAGCACAAGTATGGGTGGTACTGGAATGACATTTGACTGGAATATTTTGGAACTTTTGAAACCATTATCAAATAGGACATTTATTGCAGGCGGCATAAATGCGGAAAATATTGAAAAACTGCTTTCAGTCATTAAACCCTTTGCAATTGATGTTGCTTCAGGCGTTGAGATTTCGCCAGGAATAAAAGATATTGAAAAGGTAAAACTTTTGCTGTCAAAAGTAAAAAAAGGGAAATTATGATTAGACTTCCTGATAGAAAAGGAAGGTTTGGAATTTATGGCGGGAAATTTGCCCCTGAAACATTGATGGCGCCGATTGAACAGCTTGAGAATGCTTATTTTTCAATCGGCAGAAGCCGCCAGTTTCGCAAAGAATTTTCATATTATCTCAAGCAATATGTTGGAAGACCTACACCGTTATACTTTGCTTCCAATTTATCAGAAATAATCAGCTGCAAGGTTTATCTCAAAAGAGAAGACCTTGCATTTACAGGTGCTCATAAGATTAATAATACAGTTGGACAAGTTCTCCTTGCGAAAAAAATGGGAAAAACAAGGGTGATTGCCGAGACAGGCGCTGGCCAGCACGGGGTTGCAACTGCAACAGCAGCGGCACTGTTCAAAATGAAGTGTGAAATATATATGGGTGAAGTGGATATGCAACGACAGGCACTGAACGTTTACAGGATGAAACTTCTCGGGGCAAAGGTTACCTGTGTAAAATCAGGTAGCCGCACTCTTAAAGATGCTATAAATGAGGCAATGCGCGACTGGATTTCAAGTTTTAAGGATACTCACTATGTAATCGGAACTGTTGTTGGCTTCCATCCCTTTCCTGTGATGGTACGCGATTTTCAATCGGTTATTGGTAAAGAAGCAAAAAAGCAAATTCTTAAGGCAGAAGGAAGACTTCCTGATTTTTTAATTGCGTGTGTTGGTGGAGGAAGTAACAGCATGGGACTTTTCTTCCCTTTTTTCAGGAATAAAAATGTGAAATTTATAGGTGTTGAAGCAGCAGGAAAAGGTATTGACACAGATTTTCATGCAGCAACATTATGCAGGGGAACTCCAGGAATACTTCACGGTAATTTCAGTTATGTTCTTCAGGATAAGGAGGGTCAGATTCATCCAACTCACTCTGTTTCTGCAGGCCTTGATTATCCAGGGATTGGGCCTGAACACAGTTATTACAAGGATACAGGCAGGGCAGAGTATTATGCAGCCACTGACCAGCAAGTGCTTAAAGCATTTCACATTCTCAGCGAGGCAGAAGGGATTATTCCTGCCCTTGAATCATCACATGCACTGGCATATATGATTGAAAACAAAAATAGATTCAAACAGGATGACATTGTGATTGTCTGTTTATCTGGCAGGGGAGATAAGGATGTAAATGAGGTAGCAAGAATAGAAGGGATACCCCTATGAAGATCAGCGAATCTTTCAAAAATCTGAAGAAGCAGAACAAAACAGGCCTTATTATTTACATAACTGCCGGGTGTCCCGATATTGCATTTACTGAGGAATTTGCTGAAAAACTGCAGGATGTTGGTGTTGATATGATTGAACTCGGAGTGCCTTTTTCAGACCCTATTGCAGATGGACCTGTGATACAACAAGCATCCCAGAAAGCCCTTGAAAACAGGACAAATCTTGAATCAATATTAAAACTATGCCAGCGATTGAAACAAAGAATGAACATTCCTTACCTTCTTATGAGTTATTACAATCCTGTCTACAGATATGGCCTTGAAAAATTTGCGGCTGACTGCAGCGTGGCAGGTGTTGCGGGACTTATTGTGCCTGATGTGCCGTTTGAAGAGTCGCAGCCGTTGAATGACCATCTCAAAAAATATGATATTGACCTCATTCTTTTCATCAGTTCAACCACATCAGAAAAAAGAAGGAAAAAAATTCTTAAGTTTGGTTCTGGATTTATCTATTATATTGCTGTGCATGGAGTAACAGGTGTAAGAGACACTCTACCAGAATACATCTATGAGGATGTTTCATCCCTGCGCAGGCAGTCAAAAATACCCATCGCAGTGGGATTTGGAATCTCAAACCAGAAACAACTTTATCGTTTGAAGGGATGTGCAGATGCGGTGATTATTGGCAGTTATGTTATGAAAGAAATTATGTCCGGGAATTACGCACATCTTCTTGAAACATTGAACAGTTTCAATGAGGTTTTGAAGAGCGATTGAACCACAGTTTGTCAGACCTACAGATTCTGATTCAATTTGACCTTTTTTCACTGTTATATGTATAATAATTCTATGGCAACCAGGAAGAACGTAAAAGGGAAAAAGTCGTCGGGCAGGAAAATGTTGATTGTTTTGATTGTTCTTGTGCTTCTTGGAGGCGGCACATATATTGGCTATAAGAAATACGCAGCATATCAAAAACAGCTTGCCGAGCAGAGACAGAAAGAAGAAGAACTGAGGAAACAGAAACTTGCAGAAGAGCAAAAGAGAAAAGAACTTGAGCAGGCAAAGAGTCAGCTTGCAGATCTTATCGCACAGATGAAAGATGCACTCAGAAAGGGAAATTATACTCTTGTTCGTGAACTCGCTGAAAAGGCAAGAAGGATTGCCCTTGCCTATAATCTATCCATTGATGAGATTGATAGTATCCTTAGAAAGATGAATCTTGCAATTGCATCAGCACAGATTTCAAAACTTGAAAAGATTGACGACATTTACGCATATCTTCTTGTGAGGAAGCAATTGAGAAAAATCCCGAGATACCCAGAGATTGCATCCAGATGGGACAGATTATGGAGAAAGACATTCCAGAATGAGTACATAGTGCTACTGGATTTATCAGAGATTACAGCAAGAAAAACAAAAGAAGGGGACAGTCCCGAAATCAATTACACCCTGAGTAAGTCATATCTGAAAAAAGCAAAGTCCATCGCTGTTTCGGGTATGGCAGAATCAGATGTCAGTCGCGAAAACACCATCCTTGATGTTCAGAGTCAGGCATACATTTCAAATATCGGCAGAAGTTTCCAGCCCGTAAGTCTCTACCGCTGAACATGAAAGAAAAAATTTCAATTGGAATTATTGGATATGGCACGGTTGGAAGCAATACTGCTGTGATTTTGCAAGAGAAAAATAAGATTTTTGCCAGCCACACAGGAATAGAATTTCAGCTGAAAAAGGTATGTGATAATGACTGGAGTCGAAAAAGGGAATGGATGCCACCTGCTGCAATGAGGACAAGTAATTACAACGATATTCTCAATGATCCTGAGATTGACATTGTTGTTGAACTTATCGGGAAGTTCCAGCCAGCATATAACATCATAAAAAAGAGTCTAATGCAGAAAAAGGCAGTTGTAACTGCCAATAAGTTTTTGCTCTCAAAAAAACTCACGGAACTTTTGACTCTTGCCAATACCAGCAGTTCTTACCTTGGTTTTGAAGCGAGCGTTGCGGGCGCAATTCCTGTGATAAAGGTTCTGCGGGAAAGTTTTGTGGGCAACAGGATCAATTCAATTATTGGAATTCTTAATGGAACCACAAATTACATACTTTCATCTATGTCAGAAAAGCATCAAACATTTGGCGACGCGTTAAAATCTGCTCAAAAACTTGGTTATGCTGAAAGCAATCCGTCTCTGGATATCTCTGGCAGAGACAGTGCTCAGAAACTTGCGATTATTTCTACCTATGCGTTTCAGCGTGCAATTTCAGAAGATAATTTTCTGATTGAGGGCATAGAAAAGATTGAAATCCGTGATATTGAATTTGCCCGTGAACTTGGATATAGGGTTAAACTTCTTGCTATAGCGAAAAGGACCGATGATATGGTTTCGTTAAGGGTTCATCCAGCCCTTATTCCTGTAAATCATATGCTTTCTGATGTTGAAGGTGTTTACAATGCTGTTTATCTTGAAGGCGATTTATTTGGCAAAACGCTTATGTACGGTGAGGGCGCTGGCGGAAAGGCTGCCTCAAGTGCAGTTATAGCCGATATTATAGAAATTGGAAGAAAACTATTTTTGAAGTCGCATCTATCTGAGCGGTTCATTATCAACCCGCGTGTTAATCTTCAACCAGCCGACAGGATTGAAACAAGGTACTACCTTAGATTTACTGCTATTGACAGACCCCGCGTACTTGCAAGTATTGCAGACATACTGGGGAAAAACAGGATAAGCATTGCATCTGTTATGCAGAAGGAGGAAAATCCTGAACGTGCTGTGCCAATCGTAATGCTCACTCACACGGCAATTGAGAAAAATGTCAGAGACGCGATATCTGCCATAGACAAACTTTCTTACATCAGACAGCCAACGCAGATTATCCGCGTTGAGGGTTAGACTGTTTCCGTACACATTTCCGGAAATGATAAAAAAAATAAAAATCTCTGTTCCAGGATGCATAGGCAATGTCGGCAGCGGTTTTGACTGCATAGGTATAAGCGTCAATCTGTTCAACGATTTCATCTTTGAAAGATCTAAATATTTTTCTGTTTCTGTTTCAGACCCTGAAATTGAAAAAGATGAAAGGAATCTGTGCTTAAAGGTATTCAGAAAAACCTGTATGACGCTTGGTGAGAATGCGCCCTTTGTTCACATAAGCATAAGAAGCAGTATTCCTGCTGGCAGGGGTCTTGGTAGCAGTGGAACAGCAGTTCTTGCAGGGGCGATAGCCGGTTTTGTCTTTTCAAACAAGAGGATTGAACCAGCGGAAATCTTGAAGATCGGGAAAGAGTTTGAAGGTCATCTTGATGATCTTGCAGCAAGCCTGCTTGGAGGGCTTGTTATTGTTGCAGAATCCAGCGGAAGACCTGTCTGGAAAAAGATAGATATTCCAGAAGAAACAAAAGGGGTTTTTTTTGTTTCAGAAAATCCCTTCAGGACAGAAAAAGCAAGAGGCGTACTTCCTGAGAAAATATCCTTGCAGGATGCTGTTTATAATATTCCTCGCGCGTGTTTTTTACTGGCTGGTTTTCTGGAGAAGAATAAGGAACTTTTGTGCATTGGTACCGACGACCGGTTGCATCAGGTTTACAGAAAAAAATTGTATCCTCATTTTGAACCGCTGTATGAGTCAGCTATCAAAGCGGGTGCAGCAGGATGCTGTTTGAGCGGTGCAGGGCCATCTGTTGTCGCTTTTTGTTTTAGTAATCCCGAAAAGATTGTAAGGGCATGGGAAGAACTAATAAAAACAGAAAAGGTTAAAGGGCATATCAGGATTTTTTCTCTCGGCGGGAAAACAAGATGGAGAATTTATAAGGGATGATCTGGTTTAATTTATACTGCTCTTTACCTGTCCGATTGATATGCTGTAGAAATAAATTTGACAGCAGGCAAAGAAAAATTATATTAGATAGAAAGGTTTCTGGAAACTCTCAAAAGGAAAGGGTATGTATTTTATTGTCATAGGATGTGGAAAAGTGGGCAGTCAACTTGCGAAGTATCTTTCAGAAAACCACAATGTTGTTATTATTGACAGAAATCCTGCAAGTTTCAGGGCTCTGGGGCCGGTTTTCAATGGCATAACCATTGCTGGAAACTGCATAAATCTGGATATTCTGCGGGATGCCGGTATAGAAAAATGCGATGGTATTGCTGCTGTTACCAACGATGACAATGTTAATATTGTTGTTGGTCAGATTGCGAAGAAAATGTTTGATATTAACAAGTGCATCATAAGGATTGTTGACCCTGAAAAAAACGAGATATACAGGAGACTTGGTTATGATGTAATCAGCGGGCAGCAGCTTGTTGCGGCAATAATCAGGGACAAACTGATTGAAAAAGGAACGTCCACTTATGTTGTAGAAAGCGGTGAAATAAGTTTTCTTGAATTCATTATAGATGAAAACAAGTCAGGGAAAAAGGTTTCTGATTTGAATGTTTCTGGTGAGTTCAGGATTATTGTCATAATCAAGCAGGATGGCCCGATAATCCCTGATGATGGTTATGTTTTGAAAGAGGGAGATGTTGTTATTGGCATTGTAAAGATGAAGGACATATTGAAAATTAAAAGAATACTGGAGATACAATGAGAATTATTATTGTTGGTGGTGGAAAGGTGGGCTATTTTCTTGCTGAGCGACTTGCAAGGACCCATTACATTTCACTGGTTGAAAAGGATAGAAGGGTTACTGAAGCGATTGCGAAAAACAGCAATATGCTTGTTATTAACGGTGATGGATGTCAGACAGACATTCTTATTCAGGCAGGCGTTAAAGATGCCGATGTTGTTGCTGCAGTGACAGGAAAGGATGAGGATAATCTTGTTATATGTCAGATTGCAAAAGACATCTTTAAGGTTAAACGAACTGTCGCAAGGGTTAATGATCCTAAAAATGAGAAGATATTCTTTCAACTTGGTGTTGACATTGCTATTGATAGCACTGCAGTTATTGCAAAGATAATAGAAGAAGAGGTTTCCCTTGAGGATATGATAAATCTCTGCGCCTTTAAAAAAGGGCAGCTTTCCCTTGTAAGAATAGACCTTCCAGAGGATGCACCAATAGTCAAAAAGAGTTTGAAAGATATCCCTTTGCCCGCTGAATCTGTTATTGTGGTTGTGTTAAGGGAAGATCATCTGATTGTTCCTGACAGGGATTTTATTTTTCAGGAAGGAGATGAGATTGTTGCACTGACAAAGGTTGAGGATGAGGGTGACCTTTTGAACTCTCTTATAGGCAGAATGTAATATGAAAAAAAGGTTAATAAAATACATCCAGATATTCAAAAAAGGCGTTACAGGTATATCCATAGAACTTATTTATCCACTGATTGTCACAATTTCTGCTTTTTTCCTCTGTTTGATTATGTTTGCGTCGGAGATGGTATCCAGATGATTCCTGATTTCAGCAAGGATGATATTAGGGTTGTAAGCCATTATATTGGAAGAATTTTTATTGCCTTTGGGATTGCGCAGCTGATTCCAATATTTGTTGGGTTGATCAACGGAGAATTCAACGCAGTAATTGATTTTTTCATATCAATCATTGCGTGTTTTGCATTTGCTTCAATCCTTCTTTATTTTTCCCCATATTCTCAGGAGATAAACTGGAGGCAGGGAATGATCATTGTTGCTCTGTCATGGCTGCTTGCAATGGTTTTTTCTGCCCTTCCTCTTTATCTCAGTGGCCACTATGGGAGCTATCTTGACGCCTGTTTTGAGTCAATGAGTGCATATGCAACCACAGGTCTTGTACTTGTACAGGATCTTGACCATATGTCACACGCCCATAACATCTGGAGGCACCTTATGTGCTTTATGGGCGGACAGGGTATTATCCTTGTTGCTCTTGTATTTTTCTTCAGAGGCGGAGATGCTCTACGAATATATATTGGCGAAGCGAGAGAGGATAAAATTTTGCCCAACAGTATCACTACTGCAAAATTTATCTGGATGGTCAGCTTTACATACCTTGTCATAGGTTCATTGATGCTGACAATTGTGTTGTTGTTTCACGGGATTAGTTTTTCAAGGGCATTGTTTCACGGGGTTTGCATATTTATGGCAGGGTGGGACACAGCAGGTTTTGCACCCCAATCATTGAATATCCTTTATTATCACTGTCCTGTTTTTGAACTTATTACAATAATCATTATTCTTCTTGGAGCAACAAGTTTTGGTGTGCACTATGCTGTGTGGACAGGAAAATTCAGGGAATTAAGAGAAGATTTTGAGGTAAAAATATTGATGTTTACAATCTTTTTTACCTATCTTGTTGTCCTTGTTGGGTTTTCAGGCAGGGTAATAATGTTTAATGATGTTTTTTCATTTTTCAGGATAACATTCTATCAACTTATTTCAGGTCATACAGGAGTTGGGTACAGTAATATCTATTCATCTCAACTTGCAAAATGGCCTGACCTGGCTCTGTTTGGCATCATAGTAGCTATGGGTATAGGCGGCTGCATGAACTCAACTGCTGGTGGTATAAAGGTTTTTAGAATAGGCCTTCTCTATAAATCAATGAAAAGAGAAATCCGTCGGCTTGCATATCCGGAAAGCTCATATATAAAGGAATTCTTTCATCATCAGAGGGAAATTTCAATAGACGATGCAATGGTAAAGACTGCAATGATTATTACAGTGTGTTATATTCTCCTTTATTTTTCAGGGGCTGTTGTTGCTTTATTTTTTGACTATGGTTTTTTGCCTGGCTTGTTTGAATCAGTTTCTGCTGCAGCAAATGTCGGGCTATCTATAGGTATTACAAATCCTTCAATGCCGATATTCTTAAAAATATGGTATATCCTTGAAATGTGGGCAGGAAGGCTTGAATTTTTTGCAATATTTATTCTAATAAGATTTTTTATTAAGGTTGTGAGGAAATGAAGAAAACAATAATTTTTTTAACTTTTTTATTTGGTTTTAACTCATTTGTATACGCGCAGACTAACATAAATGTTTCGGCACTTATTGGAAATCCGTCGCTGTTTGACGGTAATATGGTAGAGATTGAAGGAGAATTGATTGGAGATATTATTGAAGGAAAAGATGGATTCTGGGTAAATCTTCTTGATTCTGAAACTGCGATCGGTCTGTGGTGTCCATTAAAAGAAAAGGGAAAAATTAAATTTCTTGGAAGGTACAGGGTAAAAGGTGATTTTGTGAAGATAAAAGGCATTTTTCATAGCCATTGCGTTCAACACACAGGAGATATGGATATACACGTAGGTTCAATAGAGATCCTGAAACAGGGACAGAAGATACCAGAAGAAATTCCTGTTGATAAGGTCCTTTCTGCAATTTTTCTTGGATTTGTCAGCCTTTCTGCTATTGGTATTCTTCATCTATTGAGCCGTAGAGAAACCCGTTCCCAAAGGTAGATATTTTTACCCTGACAATATTCCCTACGATATCACCAGTACCTTTTGTTATTACGGGAAAATCCTGTATATTTCTGCCGATAAAACAACCCCTTTTTTTAATACTTTCCCGCTCAATAAGAACATCACAGATCTTGCCTGAAAATGACTGCATTATTTCTTTGCTAATTTTTTTCTGAGTTTCAAGTACCAATCTATGTCTTCGTTCTTTTTCTTCTTCTGGCACATCATCTTTCATCAGGTATGATTTTGTTCCTGGTCTTGGTGAATATTTAAAAACATACAAATCACTGAATCTAACTTCTTCAACAATTTTTAGTGTTTCATTAAAGTCTGATTCTGTTTCTCCAGGAAAACCCAAAAGGATATCAGATGTTATGGAAATATCGGGCATCATATCTTTTGCTGTGTTTACTACTTCCATAAATTTCTCAACAGTATATTTTCTATTCATCGCTTTCAGGATTTTGTTTGAGCCACTTTGAAGAGGGATATGAAGATGCTTTAAAACCTTCAAGTTTTTTGCCATAATCTCTAAAATTTTTCTGTTTGTATCCTTTGGATGGGATGTCAAAAATCCGATTCTTAACAGTCCGTCAATGCCGGAGATATCAGAGAGTAAATCACCAAAATCATAGTTGTTTTCAAAATCTTTTCCGTATTCATTCACATTCTGACCGAGTAACACCACAGATTTTGTCCCTTTTTTTACTGCACAATTGATTTCTTCAAGAATCTGCTGCTGGTTTCTACTTTTAAGTTTGCCTCTCGCCATTGGCACAACGCAGTATGAACAGAAATTGTTGCATCCTTTTGTTATCGGCACCATCAACGATATTTCTCTTTCAGAAGCAGAAAATTCAATAAAAGAAGAACCATTTTCGCCTGTAAGAACCACTTTTTCTGGTAAAGGGTTTTCAAGAATATGTGGAATCTTTGAGATATGGTTTGGACCGCAAACAATATCAATGAAGGGAAATTTTTTGAGAATATTTTCTCCATATAAATTTGCAGTGCAGCCGAGCAGACACAAAAGTGTACCTTGTTTTTTTAGATATTTATAACTGGCAAGAAATGAAAGCACCCTGTTTTCAGCCTTGTGTCTTATGCTGCAGCTTACCGCAAGTAAAACACGTGCCTGTTTGGGATTATCAGTTTCCTGCCATCCGGATTTAATCAGAATTCTTCGCAGCCTTTCGGCATCAGCAAAGTTCATCTGACATCCATATGTCTTGATAAAGAATGTTCTTTCCATACTGATGAATTGTTATTTTGCAGTGAGTTCTTTTATTAGTGCGTATGAGGATGATATCAAAAGACCTATCCATGAGAAAAAATTGATAAGGAACTTCAATCCAATATCAATATGAACCACCTTGAGTTCAATGGCAACAGGTGCAAATCCAGCGAGAAAACCTTTCTCAAAAACTGAAAGGTTTAGATATCTTGCAGGCAAAAGCAGATACATTATTTCTCCGCAGGTGCTTCCAATAAGAAAACCCAGCAAAAGAATCAGAGCATATGTCATGAATTTCATTGAAATATTTTACTCCCTATACGAAGCGAGTCAAAAATCTTTGCTGCGGTTTTATGAATCATTACAGAAGACAAGCAGGGTTGTTAATAATGATATTGTAGGTATTCAGCCTTAAATTTATGTTGTACATTCTTTATGCTACAATGAATAGATGGAATTAATCTTTGTTTTTACGTAAATACTCAGTAAAGTACATTGTATTGCAAAGTGCCAATTACAAAGTGAAAAACAAACTTAGCAAACGAGTAAATTACATACGGCAAGAAGAATAAATAGTTTTAATTTTGCAATTTACAATTTACATTTTGCACTGAATATTTACAATTCAAAACCTCTTCATGTTATCCATGGAGGTGCATATTTCTACTTTCATAACAACTGTCCGTGCCTTAAGAAACCGAAATTATAGACTTTTTTTC
>DYKA01000126.1 GCA_020722805.1 Vermiphilus sp. | reverse complement strand
TGCTGAACCTCCTGAACAGCGAGAGAATAAAAAAGATGCTTTCCGAGTATGTTTGGCGTCTTTGAGGCAAGGCTGATATAAAGATTTGTTCCCTTTGTTTCAAAATCAATTGCAAATTCTCTTAAAGATTGGTTTGCCATTTTTTGCTCCTGTGAAGGTAATTTATTTTACCACAAATATGATATTTGAAATCTTCAGCAGTTTTCAGAGTACGATGCACACTGTCTTTCGTTTTCCCAGACAATAACCCTTTTCACCTTGATGTCATAATCTAATAACAATTTCCGGATCCTTGAAAATATGTAGAGTGCTGTGTTTTCGGAACTCGGATTTTTCTTCTTAAAGTAGGGTATATCGTTCAGATATTTGTGGTCAAGCGTTGAAAGAACCTTTTCAAGGCAATGCTTCAGAATTGTGAAATCAATCACCATTCCCGACTCATCAACTTCACCAGAAACAGCCACATCAACCTTCCAGTTGTGGCCGTGAAGTTTTTCGCATTTTCCCTTGTATCCCCTCAATCTGTGTGCAGCAGAAAAATATCCGCTTACTGTGAGCTCAAACATATCCCTCCATCATAAAAGAAGCCTTCCTGACGATAAGTTTGCTGTTTCTCCAGAAAAAGAACATTGTTTTTTTTCTGTACAGGGACAGGTCGCTGAAATAAAGCACAGGAATCTTTTCTCTTAATGAGTTATCAAGTCCCTTTTCTTTCAAAAACTTCATAACTTTTTTCCCTGTGGCACAGGAAGCATCAACAAGATGCACAGAGCCACCAGCAACCTTTCCTATTGATTTTTTCAAAAGAGGATAATGCGTGCAGCCAAGTATCAGAGTGTCAATATTTTTTGAAAGAAGATCAGAGATATATTGTTTAATTACCGTCTCAACAATATTTCCATTGAGCCATCCTTCCTCAACAAATGGAACAAGAAGCGGGCAGGCCTTCTGATAAACATTCACTGACCTGTCAGATACCTGAATTATTGAAACATATCTGTTGCTGGAGATTGTTGCAGGTGTTCCAATGACCCCAATCTTTTTGTTCCGGGTCAATCTCAACGCCTCCTCTATTGACGGTTCAATCACATCAAAAAAAATATATTCAGGAAATCTTTTTTCAAGGAATGTCCTACCAAGAGATGAAACAGTATGACACGCTATAACAATTATCTTTGGCTTGAACCTTAAGAGAAACCGAGTAATCTGAATTGCGTACTGCTTGATTACATCGGAAGATTTTGTACCATAGGGAACCCTTGCCGTATCTCCAAAGTAAATGATTTTTTCTCCGGGCAGCATCCGGTGTAGTTGTTTTGCAACAGTCAGCCCTCCAATTCCAGAATCAAATATTGCAACAGGGGCTTTTCTACCCGATAATCTGTCTTGATTTGAGGTATTGAATAATTGCTTTGCCGAGTGTTTCACTTATTGCCTGCCTTACTTCAGGGTCTCTGAGGTTCGCCTCTATGTTGGGGTTACAAATAAAACCAACCTCAACAAGTACGGACGTCATTGGAGTATATCTGAGAACATAGAAGCTTGCTGCTTTTGCTCCTCTATCAGGACATATCAGTCGTTCAGCAAGTTTTTCCTGAACAATTTCAGCCAGTATCCTGCTTTCTTCTATCACAGATGTGGTATTAAGGTCTGATACTATCTGAAAAACAGTCTCCAGGTTTGTATCAGGTTCAATTGATTCATCTGTCTCCACTTTTGAAACAAAGGATATCTCGCTCTTCCTTGATGGGTAGTATGTTTCAAATCCATCAGCGTTCCATCTGTTGAATTTTGATGAGTTGGTATGCACACAGAAAAATATATCTGCCTTTTCTTTTTTTGCAAGTTCCACCCTTTCATCAAGAGACAGAAAGGTATCGTCCTCCCTTGTCATTTTCACCCTGATATTAGGAATTTTCTTGAACTGGGAAACAAGGTAATTTTTTAATCTCAGCGAAATATCAAGATTCACATCTTTTTCCTTCAATCCATAGTTTCCAATTGCTCCATTGTCCTTACCGCCGTGTCCGGGGTCAATAAGAATGATAAATTCCCTGTCAAGATTTGATTCCTGAACAGCAGGTTTTGATGCCTGTTCCACAGCGAGCGTCTGCTTTGGAACCTGTGGAGGAGAAACAGGTGTAATCGTTGAAATAATTCTGTCAAAGGGCTCAACAGGTAAAAAAATCTCTTTTTCAATTTCCTTTATTGGAAAATCCAGACCTACTTTTTTGTCATCAACATAAAAATCAGAAGAACCGATGCTTCCCTTGAGAATCTTTCCCTGATACTCCAGAAAAATTCTGTCCTCAATCCTGCCCCAGCTCTGAATACCAAGAACCTTGATGATTGTCTGCAAACTCACATATTTCTGCTTTCCAATCCAGTAGGAAGGATAATTCTTTAGCTGGGCTGCAAATTCAGATGAGAAAACAGAACCTGCAAGAAAAAATAAAACAACCGCAATTTTCACTAACCTCACCAATACTCCTGTTTAAGAAAAAGTGGAGGCGGCGGGTACTGCCCCCGCGTCCAGAGGAGAAGCAGAAAAGCATCTACCGGCATAGTTCCGGTTTTATTGGTATATCCGGTCTCCCCGGAACAGGATACCAGAATACCCGGTCCTATTTTTCTTACCTCATTTTCCCGGACCAGTAGAAAATGAGGCAAGCTCTCATGTGACCTGGCTCAGGATTCCGAGAGCAGAAATCCTGTCAGGTGGCTGCAATATTATGCAGCCAGACAATTAGCTGTGTTGGCAGCTATTTTGGTTGCCGGCTTTTACGAGCCTCCGGCGACTCGGTCGGCAGCTTTTCTAACCCCGGCCCCCTGTCGAGACCTATTTCGCCCCCCTTAATCTTTTCTGCCTTTCAATGTGCCTTTTCACTTCTCTTTCTTTGATGTCCCGACGTTTATCAAAGAGCCTTTTACCGCGAACAAGTGCAAGATTAATCTTTATTATTCCTTTGTTATTAGTATATACTGAAAGTGGCACTATTGTCAATCCTTTTTCCTCAACTTTCTTCTGCCACCTCAACAGCTCATTTTGATGGAGAAGTAGTTTTCTTTTTCTCATCGGGTCTACCTTCTCAAATCCACCCTGATACGGGGCAATATGCATGTTATGAAGAAATAACTGCTTGTTTTCAAACGTCGCATATGAGTCTCTCATGCTCACGCTGCCCTGTCTTATTGATTTCACCTCACATCCTTTCAGCTCAATTCCTGCTTCAATTGTTTCAACAACAGTGTAATCGTGAAGTGCTTTTCTGTTTTCAATTCTGATGTTCTGTCTCATACAGATAATTAAACATACTCACATCTCTGAGTCAACTTTGTATCTGTTATGGTAAATATTCACC
>DYKA01000021.1 GCA_020722805.1 Vermiphilus sp. | reverse complement strand
CATTTTGCATTGAATATTCACCTTCAATGAGTTAAAACAATGGATGCGATAGACCTTAAGCCAGGCATGATTATTGAACTTGACGGTATATTTTATACTGTGATTTCAGCTGTTCACACCCATGCACAGCAGAGAAGGGCTGTCATAAGGGTTAAATGCAAGGATTTGAAGTCAGGTAAGACAAATGAGTTTGTATGGCGTTCAGATAAACCCGTGAATACTGTTTATGTTGAGGAAATTCCATTGACATATTTGTTTAGAGATTCATCTGGTTTCCATTTTATGAATACAACCACATACGAACAGATTGTACTACCAGAAGAAATACTCGGGGATAAGGTTTTTTACCTGCTTGAAAATATTGAAGTTGTCGGTCTTGTTCATGAGGCCAGGGTTCTTGACATTAAGCCTCCAATTTTTATTGACCTGAAGGTAGTTGAGACAGAGCCAGGCTTTAAGGGTGATACCGTACAGGCAGCAAAAAAACCCGCAAAACTTGAGACAGGCCTTTCCATACAGGTTCCATTGTTTGTTAATAACGGCGATACGGTCAGGGTTGACACCCGTACCAATGAGTATGTAACAAGGGTATGATTAACAATGCAGGTGCCTATTGGAACCACAGGAATTAAAAAAATACGTTGATTTTATGAAGGAAAATGGTCTAACCTATCTTGAGGTTAGAAAAGGCGATTTTTATTTGATTTTACAGACAGAAAACAATGTTATTTCAGATGTTACACCGAGGAAATCGCCGAAGGAATTAACAACAGAATCAAAAACAGAAGAGAAACATTCAAACCTGATACCTGTCAAATCCCCGCTTATAGGGACATTCTACAGGGCACCTTCACCTCATTCTGCGCCATTTGTTGATATTGGTACTGTTGTGAACAAGGGCACGACATTATGTATTGTTGAAGCGATGAAGGTTATGAACGAAATAAAGCCTGATTGCTCAGGAATTGTGAGAAAAATTCTTGTTGAAAATGGTTCACCTGTGGAATTCGGCCAGGTTTTGTTCTTGCTTGAACCTGTTAACCAGCAGGAAAGGTGATGTTGAAACGGGTTTTCATTGCAAATCGTGGAGAGATTGCTTTAAGGGTCATTCGTGCCTGCAGGGAACTCGGGCTTATTTCCATTATCGGATATTCTGAAGCAGATAAAGAGAGTCTGCCAGTGGACCTTGCGGATGAAAAAATCTGCATAGGTCCTGCAAGTCCCATTGAAAGCTATCTCAATATTCCCTCAATATTGAGTGCAATGGAGATTACGCATGCTGACTCAGTGCATCCTGGCTACGGTTTTCTTGCAGAAAATCCATTTTTTGTTGAAATCTGTAATGCTTCAAGAATTACATTTATAGGGCCTTCTCCTGACAATCTGCGGCTGATGGGCGACAAATCCAGAGCAAGAACAACAATTACGGAAAATAGATTGCCGGTTATACCCGGCGTTGATAATCTGATTGATATAGAAGACGCTGTCAAAAAGGCAAAGAAAATAGGATTTCCCGTGATGATTAAGGCTTCAGCGGGCGGTGGTGGAAGAGGTATGAGAGTTGCAAGGACTGAGGATGAATTCCGCATTTACTGGCCTGCTTGCCAGCAAGAAGCGAAGATTGCTTTTGACAATCCCTCTCTCTATGTTGAAAAATTTATAGAAAGGCCGAGACATATAGAAATACAGGTTCTTGCAGATGAAAAAGGAAATGTAGTTGTTTTTCCTGAAAGAGATTGTTCACTTCAGAGAAGACATCAAAAACTGATTGAAGAAACGCCTTCACCTGCAGTTGATGCATCCATCAGAAGGAAACTTCAAAAGATAGCGAGAAAAATCTGCAGAGCGATTAATTACAGAAGTGCAGGAACAATTGAATTCCTGATGAGCGGAAGGCATGTTTATTTTATGGAGATGAACACAAGGATACAGGTTGAACATCCGATTACAGAGATGATTACTGGCTTTGACCTTGTTAAGAATCAGATTGAGATTGCCTCAGGGGAAAGAATTCGCTATCCTCGCTGTTTTGTTGATTTTGCAGGACACAGCATTGAATGTAGA
Source organism: Vermiphilus sp. (assembly GCA_020722805.1). GTDB lineage: Bacteria > Ratteibacteria > UBA8468 > B48-G9 > DTJG01 > DTJG01. The sequence goes on along the minus strand of DYKA01000021.1, from coordinate 20,045 downwards.
ATAAATGCAGAGGATCCTGAAAAAAACTTTATGGCAAGCCCCGGGGAAATAACAGGGCTTGTACTGCCAGGTGGTCCGGGGATAAGGGTTGACACACACATATACAGGGGTTATAAGATTCCACCATACTACGACAGTTTGATTGCAAAGCTGATAAGCTACGGTAGAACAAGGGAGGAGGCGGTTGTCCGCATGCAAAGGGCTCTGAAGGAAATGAAGGTGGAGGGTATCGCAACAACAATTGGTTTTTACAGAAAAATACTTGAACATCCTGTTTTTCAGTCAGGCAGGTATTATGTTGGATGGTTAGAAAAAATGCAGGAGGAAAGCAAAAACAAAGATATGGGGTCTTCCCTTTCTTAAATCCCCCTCATTTCCCCCTTTAGTAATCCCCTCATCTCCCCATCTTCCTTTAGTTCCTCTTTTCTCCCTCTTTTGTAAAGAGGGCTGGGGAGATTTTGAAATCCCCTCATCTCCCCATCTTCCTTTACAAGGGAAATGGGTGTAAAATATTATCAGATCTTTGAAAGTAAACACTCAATAAAGTACATTTTATTGCAAAGTGCAAATTGCAAAGTGAAAAGGTAAGCCCTCAGTGAACACCGTACATTCCCTTCTCCCTTGCGAGAGTCCGCCAAAGCATCAGTGATGGAAGGGGAGAGGGTCCGGGTGAGGGTGTAATGGGGAGTTTTGTGAATTCACCCCCACCTCAGTTTTCCCCCCTTGAGGGGGAGGAAGAACGTGGTTCAGTGAAGATTTACGTGAAAAGTGGAAAACAAACTTAACAAATAGAGTAATTACATACGGCAAAAAATAGGCAATTTTAATTTTGATTTACATTTGCATTTTGCATTGAATATTTACGCAGACACTATGAATTATTGGTCAGAAATTCAGCAGTAATTTCATGCCAGAGAGGAGGTATAATGCCAAACGGAGATAAAGAAAATCTTGGTTCTGTGAAGATTGATGATGAAGTTCTTGGCACAATAGCAGCAATAGCAGCAAAAAGTGTTCCTGGAGTTCATAGTATTGCTACAAGTTTTGTTGGCGGAATTGCACTTTTTTTCAGAAAGATACCGGACGCGGGGGTGAAGGTTGCAACGAATGATGACGGCGTGAAATTTTATCTTGGCGTTGTTGTTGATTACGGAATAAATATCCCTGAAGTAACATGGAAAATACAGAAAACGATAAAGGAAGAGGTTGAAAGGTCAACAGGGTTTAAGGTTTCTCAGGTCAATATCGTTATTGAAGGCATACATCATCCAGAATCAAAAAAGAAATAAAATGATAGATTTGCATACCCATTCATTATTAAGCGACGGTGAACTTCTGCCGTCTGAGCTTGCAAGAAGGGCAGAGGAAAAGGGTTATCTTGTTATGGCAATAACAGACCATGTTGATGCCTCAAATTTTGAGTTTGTTATACCCTCAATTATAAAGGCGTGTAAAGCGATTAATAACTCAATGAAGATTAAAGTGATTCCTGGTTGTGAGATTACTCATGTACCGCCGCAGGACATAAAAGAACTTGCAACATTGTGCAGGAAACTTGGTGCAAAAATTATAGTTGTTCATGGAGAAACACCAGTAGAGCCAGTAAAATCCGGAACAAATCATGCTGCGCTTGGTTCTGATATTGATATCCTTGCCCATCCAGGGGTTCTTTCAGAGCAGGACGCTAAAACTGCAGCAGAAAGAAATATTGCTGTAGAGATTTCCACACGAAAGGGACATTGTCTTGGTAATGGAAATGTTGTCAGGTTGTGGTTGAAATATAATTTTCCTGTTGTTCTGAATACTGATACCCATTCACCTGAAAATCTTATTGAAATAGGCTTTGCAAAGAAGGTGCTTTTGTGTGCCGGTGTAGAAGAATCAAGATTAAAAATCATTTTTGAGACAAGCAGAAATATCGCAAGGAAATTTTTCCCTGAAATATGAAAACTCTATTAGATTCAAAAAGTATTGCTGTTGTATTAACAGGGACCGAGAAGACAAAATCTTTAAGCAAAATTGCAAGGAGTATCGGTTGGATTGAATTGAGAATAGATAAATTTCTTGAGGTTCGTGCTCAGGATGATCCATTAAAATGGGTAAAAAAAATCAGGTCAATCACTAATTCCAAAGTTATTGGAACAATAAGATGGCATAAAGAAAGAGAAAAAAAAGGTATCGTAATACCTGAAAATCAACGTATGCAGTTATACATTAACATTCTTCCATTTGTTGATTTTGTGGATGTTGAAATTAAAAGCAAGATTGCCTTTCGTGTTGTCAATGAAGCAAAAAGAGCAGGGAAAAAGGCAATTGTTTCCTATCACAATTTTCATAGGTGTCCTTCAGAAAGAATTCTCATTCATCTCTGCAAACAGGCTCAAAAACTCGGGGCAGATATAGTTAAAATCGCAGTGATGGCAAAAGAAGAAAATGACCTGTTTACGTTGATTTCAGTACTTATTAAACAAGGAAAGAAAATTCCAATGGTGGTAATTCCTATGGGGTCAAATTTTTTACAGCGGCTTGTACCTCTTGCATTTGGTAGCCAGTTTACTTATGCGGCGTTTGATAAAAAGACTGCACCCGGTCAGCCATTGGTGAGCGAGATAATGTAAAATATTTCATATACATCTTTCTCCTTCCTTTTGAAATCCTCCAACCCCTTTTCCAAATGGGGAAAATTTAGGGGATTTATGAAAGTATGAAAGGGGAGACAAGTTTGCTAAACCATCAGGTCCCTATATGTTTTCATACTTTGTACCTGGTCTCTAACCTTTGTGTCTGAGTATCGCGCACTTTGTTGATAACTATTGACTTTGTGCCTACGCATAACAGTGTTCAGTTAAGGATTTACTGCATAGTATTGACAACATTTTTTGTCTTAGTTATAATAAATTTAGATAAAATTTCACAATGCTCTTGACAAAAAAGAATATATATAATAGAATTTAACATAGAATGAAAAGTTCGGCATCCTTGTTTCTTAGCACCTGGATCAAAAATGTCGGAAAGGAGGTGAATAAATAAAAGACGGGTTCAGGGAATAACGAGGAAACAGGATGGTTATGTAACCGTAAATCGGGTTGCATAGATAAACAAAAGGGGTTTAGAAATGAAGAAGATAATCACGATACTTGCTGCAGTGGTGCTTTGTGGACTTGTTGTCCCTGCATTTTCTGCAGTTGAAAATGTAAAAGTTGGTGGAGACATCGTTGTGAAAGGCATCTACAGAAACAACTTTGATTTCCATAGAAAAGATGCTAATCATCCAAATCGCGATGGAAACTCCTGTCTTTACACTGGTGCTCGCATCTATGTAAGTGCTGAACTTACTGATAAGGTCAGCGCTATGGTCAGATTTCTTAATGAACAAGACTGGGGTCGCAATGGAGTCAATCCCACTGACAATGAGAGAAATGTTCTGACAGACCTCGCCTATATAAAGGTTTCTGACCTTCTGGTGCCAGGTCTTGACCTTACAGTTGGCCGTCAGGAAATCCAGATTGCTGATGGACTTGTTGTAGGTAGTGCGTATCGGGCATCTACATCTAACTACACCTACACCGATTATGGACTTCAGAAGGCATTTGATGCGATAAAACTTGATTATGCCTTTACAGCAGCGCCTGTGACAGTATCTGCCTTCAAAGCAAAGACTGAGGAATTATATGACAACCGTACTGGGTCTGATACAGACCTCTATGGATTGGATGTTGTGATTAAAGGCGAAAACCTTGTTATCAATCCATACTATGTTGCGTTTGTCAAAAACGCTCCGAAAACAAACCAGTTGAACACCATTGGTCTTAAGATTGGATGGCAGCCAATGGAAGCACTCAGTATTTCTGGTGAATATGCAAAACAGTTTGGTAAAGACAAAGCAACAAGGGACGACTATAAAGGTTGGGCAGCAACCATTGGTGTTGACTACAAGTTTGCGACAAATATGAGCCCGACAATTTCAGCGATGTATGCAGACTTCTCGGGTAGGAAAACCACTGCTACTGATTGGAAGAACTGGGTTCCAGTATTTCCTTCAAACATTGCTTCAAGAGTTGGCAGGATTGCCTATCCAGCATTGTTTAGCGATGGAGAAGGTTCATATGATATTGGAAATGGCAGCGGTGTAAGGTCTTTCAAGCTCGGATTTGGTCTTCAGCCCATAGAGAAAGTTGGACTTTCTCTTGACTGGTTCAATTTGACTGCAAAAGAAACTGCCGGTAACATTGATGATGCTGTAGGAAATGAAATTGACCTTACTGTTAACTATGCTTATAGTGAAGACCTGAAATTTGGGCTTGAACTCGGCTACCTCATTGCGGGTAATTATATTGAGGACACACTTGGAAAGAACAACACAAAGAATGCATGGCAGGCAATCGCCACAATGCAAGTAGCATTCTAAGCATCTAAGGCTACTCTCCAGGGGGCGCAATAGCGCCCCCTTTTTTTATTCAGCCCAAAACCCCCTTAATCCCCGAAATCCCCCTTCAGTCCCCTTTTTCAAAGGGGGAAAGAAAAACATTAAATTTGTAAAAATTCTTAAGTTTTTTTATAATAATTATATCTTTACTTGGTAAATGAGGTTTATGGAAAAAAAAGTTATAACAAAAGATATAAGAAAATTTCTTAAAACAGCACTGCAGGAAGATATAGGCAAAAGGGATATTACCACAGAGACCATTTTTGACCAAAATTTCATAATCAATGCCCATTTGATAGCAAAACAGGGTTGTATTCTTGCAGGACTTCCTTTTTTTAAGGAAGTATTCTTTATTCTTGACAGGAATGTAAAAATTTCTGATTTCGCATCAGATGGCTGTGCGATTAAAAAAAATTCTATTGTATGCTCAATTACTGGTTGTATAAAGCCGATTTTAGCAGGGGAGAGGGTTGCGCTTAATATAATCTCTCATTTATCAGGCATTGCAACTCTTACAAATGAATTTGTCAAAAGGACCCAGGGAAAATTCAGGATTCTTGATACGAGGAAAACAATGCCTGGATTGAGGATACTTGAAAAGTATGCAGTAAGAGCGGGTGGCGGTCATAATCACAGGTTCAATCTGTCTGAAATGGTTCTGATAAAAGATAACCACATAAATCTGTGGGCGCATCACAGGGGAATTGACAGAAAAACCGCTATTAAAGAGTTGATTTCAAAGGCAAAAAAGGCGAATATTTCAAAAATTGAGGTTGAAATTGAGTCATGCGAAGAAGCAATTGCAGCAGCAGAATCAGGATCTGATATCCTGATGTTTGATAATACAAGAATAAGCGAAATCAAAAGATACCTAAAAATTGTAGGCAAAAAACATCCTGAGATTGAAATTTCAGGCAGAATAGGAGTAAGGGATATTGAAAAACTTGTTGGTTTGGATATTGATTTTGTTTCTGTGGGCCGCATCACCCATTCTGCGGCTGCGGTTGATTTTAGTTTAGAGATTGTTACTTCTGTTTAACTATAACCTTGCATTTTGCCTTGTTGCATTCTGTCAAATCAATAGCATACTCAAATCCGAGGGGTTCCAGAACTCTTCTGTATAATACATCGCAGTGCTGACAGTAATCAGGGTAGGCGGTAATGTGCTTTGTTTTTAGCAGCCGGCCTTTTGAAGGGCAATAATGCATAATGATTTTGAATTGCCTTTTTTCTCTGTCAAGTTCCATTGTGAAGTTTGCTGCTTCTTCATTGAGTGTTTTTGACCAGTACATCCAGCAGCCCTTTATTCCATACCTCTTCACAAGTTTTCGCAAGTGTGTCAGATATTTGTCTGAAATATAATTCCAGAATTCAATCACTGCCTTCTTACCATATTTTTCTTCTAAATACTTAAACAATTCGTTATAAGCCGGGATAAAATCAGTACACGAAATCATTTTTTCTTCCTGAAAATCAAAACCGCTTTGCCTGTCTTCTTGTTATAAATTGGTATCTCACATTCATACTCAGTGCTTTCAAGAATCGCTGGATAGACACTTTTTGTTGTTTCATCAAATGACCTTGCGATAGTGTAACCCATTTTTTTTATATGGGATATTGCAGGGCATCTTTTGATTAAAACAGTCATAACATCTTTTTTATAAAGTATGTCTATTTTTCCGTTTTCTTTTTTGTATAACTGCTCAATATATTGCTTTAGTGCAGATAATCCTTTTCTCTTTATTTTTTCTGTCAGCGGCCTATAATAGGTGGCTGAAAATCTTCTCAAGTATTCTTTGACAGCATCTTTACCGTATTTTTTCTCAAGATAATCAATTACAATATTCATTGCACAATGGAAATCAGGATGAAAATAAACATTGTCAGAAGCACTTTTCTTCATCAAGAGTTTTTTCATTTTCATTCAATATGGTATCAGGAAATTATGATATTTTTCAATCACCTTTTCAATGTTTTGCCTGCAGGAGTCTGTTAGCGGGTAATCAAGTGTGTTTTTCCATGTGCTAAATATTTTCATTTTTACCAGAAGATATTTTTCACCGGAAAGCCAGCATACTATTTTCTTTCCACCATATACTGCATACATTATTTTGTTCATCATCTTTTGCATTTTTTCTGCCTTACTGATATTTCTGATTTTGGAAAACTCAATAATTTTTGATGCGATAAAACCGTTGAAAACTCCTCCGCCAAGCAAAAGTCCATCGTATCCAGACAAAAGGTACCTTACACAGTTAAATTCGCTACCGTTAAAAATTCTGAGATTTTTGTTTTTTCTTTTTGCATTGAGTGCTATCTTCATTCTTCTGTCATCTCCAGAACTGTCCTTGATAATAATGATTTTTCTGTTTTCATATATGGATTTCAACGTTCTTTCGGGAATCTTCACAGAAGCATAATTTCCTCTGTCATAAAAGCCAGCAGGTATTTTGATACACCTCAGGACATCCTCGTACAATCTCAATAATACATCTGGCTGCTGCCTCAAGATGAAGTAGGGCGCACTCATAATAACAATGTCAATGCCTTGGTCTGCAAGTTTTTTTGCGTTATCAATCATTTTTTGTGAGGAATTGTCTGTTATCTGCGCAGAGATTATCATTCTTTTCCTGTTGTATCTCACAACATTTTTCACAAGTTCAATTTTCTGCTTTTCTGTAAGCCACGGTCCTTCTCCGTTTGTGCCAAGAAGGAAAAGGCCATTTACTCCAATTTTGATGTGGTGTTCTACCATTCTGGCAACTGATTCAGTGTCAATTTCCATTTTTTTAGTAAACGGAGTTGGCGCAGCCGACCAGATGCCTTCCAATTTTTTGATATTCAGCATCTATCCTTCCTTTTGAAATCCCCCTAAATCCCCATTTTTCAAAGGGGGAGTCAGAAAGTCCTGTAATTCTGTCAAATGTGGTGAAGAGTTTTTGTAGATGACACCTGTGTCAAGTATTTGTATCATGGTAAAATTATATACATAAACAGATTTTTGTAAAACAAAAGGATAAAATGTTTTTTGATACACACTGCCATCTTGATTTCTCTGATTTTGATAATGACAGGGAAAAAATAATAAAACAAGCAATGGATGAGAACATTGGACTTATTATTAATCCAGGTGTTGACCTTATATCCACTAAAAAGGCGAGTGAGATTGCAAAACAGTTTGATATTGTTTATTTTGCATGCGGCATTCATCCTCACAATGCAGATGGAATCAATGATGAACTTTTTGATGAGTGTATGAAACTTGCTGGAGAAAGAAAATTTGTTGGCATCGGTGAAACAGGACTTGATTTTTTTTATAACAATTCAGACGCTGCGGCCCAGATTAAATTATTCAGGAAACATATTAATTTTGCAAGAAATAACAATTTCCCATTAATTGTGCACCAGAGAAATGCGCAGAGTGCGATTATGGAAATTTTTAATGAAATAAAACTTCCATCAAAGGTTGTTTTTCATTGTTTTGTGGGAGATGAGAAATTTCTTGACTGGACTATTCAAAAGGGTTTCTATGTTTCATTCACAGGCATAATCACATTTAACAATGCGGTTTCTGTTAAAAAGACTGCAGAGAAAGTTCGTCTTGAAAGGGTTTTTTTTGAGACAGATGCGCCGTATCTTGCGCCGCACCCTGTTCGGGGTAAAAGGAATGAGCCGCGTTTTGTCAGGTTTATTGTTGAGGAATTCGCCAAGATTAGGAAGATGTCTGTTTCAGATATACTTGAAATCACAACAAATAACGCATCGGTTTTTTTCAATATATCAATATGAGTGCAATCAGGATTTTTACATTTGGCTGTAAGGTTAATCAATATGACTCTCAGATTTTTCGGGAACTCTTTTTGGATGACGGATATGATGTCACTGATTCAAACTACTATGATATTGCTTTTGTGAATACCTGCTGCGTTACTTTAAGGGCCCAGAATGAATGCAGAAGAACAATAGAGAGATTGCAGAAAATGGGAAAACAAGTGTGGATTTCAGGGTGCTGGGTTGAGAAAGAAGATTTCTATTGTAACCTTCCAGGGATAACTGTTCTTCGTCGTGAGTTCCTGTACCGGCAGGCGCAGATAAAAGGAATAAGAAAAGTCAGCAACTTTTATGCACACAACCGTGCATTTGTAAAGGTGGTTGATGGTTGTGAGAATTTCTGTTCATACTGCATTGTTCCATTTGTAAGAGGAAAAATAAAAAGCAGACCTATTTATGATATTGTGGAAGAAGTCAGTAATCTTATAAAAAAATCATTCTGCGAGATTGTACTTACAGGGGTTGACCTTGGAAGTTATGGAAAAGATACTGGTACTTCTTTGAAAGATCTCATCAGAGAAATTTCATGCATTCCAGGGTTAAAACGAATACGTTTAAGTTCAATAGAGGTATTTCATTTCAATGAAAAACTTCTTGAACTTTTGAGTTTGTGCAGCAATTTTTGTCCTTCCTTTCACATTCCACTTCAGAGTGGTTCTTCTTCTGTATTGAAAATGATGCGAAGACCTTATAATTACAAACAGTATAAACATTTTATTGACCGCATTCGCTCAATATGGGACATCGCCACCATCACAACAGACATAATGGTGGGATTTCCAGGAGAGACAGAGATAGATTTCTATCAAACGATTTCAGCCATTGAAGAATGCGGGTTTTTGAAGGTTCATCTCTTCCCCTTCAGTTTACACAGGCAAACATCTGCCGCAAATCTTGAAAACAAAATCTCTGAAAAAGAGAAAAGGGCAAGAATGTTGAAAGCCACAGAAGTTGCACACAATGTTTCAACAACTGTGAAACAGCAGTTTATTGGTAAAACTCTTTCTGTCTTTGTTGAAAAGAACACGGACGGATTATGGTTTGGTTATTCTGAGAACTACATACCAGTCCTGATTGATGCTGATATTGAACTTACAGGCAGAATCGTCAGAACGGTTCCTGAAGGGTTAAGAAATATTGAAAAGCAGACCTGCCTGTTGGCCAGGAAGTTTTCTATTTTGCAGTAATCAGGTTTAGTGCTTCTGACCTTGTACGTATATCTCTCAGAAAAATTCCACGCATCGCAGAAGTTACAATCTTTGTTCCTGGCTTTTTCACCCCACGCATAATCATGCACATATGTTCTGCCTCAATAACAACCATTGCCCCCTGTGGTTGCAGAACCTTCATAATCGTGTCGGCAATCTGATTTGTTAATCTTTCCTGCACCTGAGGTCTTTTTGCATAAACATCAACGAGCCGCGCAAGTTTGCTTATTCCAACTATTCGTTTTCCATCAGGCAGATAGGCGATATGGGCGTGTCCGAAAAATGGCAACAGATGATGTTCGCACATTGAATAAACCGGTATCTCTTTCAATAGGACAAGTTCATTATACTCTTCGTGAAAAACCTTTCCGAGTATTTCTTCAGGATTAGCATGAAGACCGGAAAATATGTCTTTGTACATTCTTGCAACTCGTTTCGGCGTATCACGCAGTCCCTTTCTTGCAGGGTTTTCTCCAATTGTTTCAAGTATGCTTCTTATGGCTTTTTCAATTTCCACGCTGCTGCACTGGTTCTTTGCCATTGTTTCCTCCTAAAATTTCATTTATCTGCTGCGATGTTAGTGTCTCGTGTTCAAGAAGGTTTTTTACGAGTATTTCAAGTTTGTCGCGGTTTGTCTGTATAATCTGTTCTGCTATTCTGGATGCCTGTTCAAGGATTCTTTTAATTTCATTATCAATTTCGCGGTTTGTTTCCTCACTGAGAGATCTTTGCTGCACAAGGTCTCTTCCGAGAAAGACCGCTTCGTGCTCGCGGAAACTCACAGGACCAAGTTTTTCGCTCATTCCCCATTCACAGACCATTTTTCTTGCTATTTCTGTTGCCACCTTAAGGTCATTTTCACTTCCTGTGAACATTTTTCCAAATACAATTTTTTCTGTAACCCTTCCTGCAAGAAGTGCAGCGAGAGTATTATTAAAATATGTATTGCTTTCAATGAACTTGTCTTTTTCAGGGAGGGTATGCGTAATGCCGAGAGCACTTCCGTGCGGAATAATCGTCACCTTATGAACAGGATGGATCTCTGGCAGCGACTGCTGAACAATAGTATGTCCTGCTTCGTGATATGCAATTATTCTCTTTTCTTCCTCGCTTATTACCAAACTTTTTCTTTCAACTCCCATAAGAATCTTATCTTTTGCTGTTTCAAACTCCTCCATACCAATCTGATTCTTGTCTCTTCTTGCTGCAAGAAGAGCTGCCTCATTTGTTATGTTTGCAAGGTCAGCTCCTGACAGTCCAGGGGTGCTACGGGCAATCACAGACAGGTCAACAGACACAGACAGCGGCTTATTCCTTGTGTGCACCTTTAATATTGCCTCCCGCTCTTTTATATCAGGTAGGCTGACAACGACTGTGCGGTCAAACCTTCCAGGTCTTGTGAGGGCAGGGTCAAGCACATCAGGTCTATTGGTGGCTGCCATTACAATTATTCCCTGGTCAGTGACAAAACCATCCATTTCAACAAGAAGCTGATTTAACGTTTGTTCCCTTTCGTCATGACCTCCACCAAGTCCTGCAAATCTCTGTCTGCCGACTGCGTCAATCTCGTCAATGAAAACAATTGATGGAGCAACCCTTTTCGCCTGTCTGAACAGGTCTCTTACCCTTGCAGCACCAACTCCAACGAACATTTCAACAAAATCAGACCCGCTCATTCCAAGAAATGGAACACCTGCTTCGCCTGCAACTGCTTTCGCGAGGAGTGTTTTTCCTGTTCCAGGAGGACCTATAAGAAGAACGCCTTTTGGGATTTTTCCTCCAAGCCGCTGGAATTTTTTTGGGTCTTTAAGAAATTCAATTATTTCCTTAAGTTCTTCCTTTGCCTCTTCAGAACCAGCAACATCAGCAAATGTTGTTTTGTTTTTGCTATCAGGAATTGTGGGTCTGCTGCGGCTGAATGAGAAAACTTTGTTGCTTTCGGATGTTGCCTGCCTGTTTATCAGAAAAAGGAAGAAAGCAACAATAAGCACCACAGGAATAATATTTATAAGCAATCCAGCCCAGAAGTCAGATGCTGGTTCAACCTTGAATGACACTTTTTTTTCACGCAGTATGCTCAGTAATTCTTTGTCTTCGCCAGCGTATGTCTGAAATTTTGTGCCATCCTTTAAACTTCCGTATATGTACCCGTTTTTGACAAGCAGGGTTCCCTGTATGTTTCCTTTTTCAACCTCCTCAAGAAAATCACTATAGTTAAGTGTCTTATGGCCTTCAGTTATCGTTGAGACTGTTTTAACGACAAGAAACAGCAGTAATCCAAGCAATACCCATACAGCAAGTCCTCTGAGAAAATTATCCTTCGGGAGTTCTGGTTTCCTTTCCATAATAAGAATCCTTTATTGTTTTTTTTGCTCTGTCTATTATTCTGGCTATCTGTTCTGGTCCTGCCATGTTAAGTTTCAGAATTACACCATTTGCTCCATTTTTTAGATAGTTTATTATTTCCTGGTGGGAATGTGTAATTCCTGCTATCAATAATTTACTTTTTTTTGCGGGTTTAGTCAAGAAATATTTAGATATCTTTGGGTTTTCAACTGCAGCAAGATCCACTTTTGTTTCATCAATTCTTTTTGCGTCTTTCATGGATTTTATTTCCACTCCGATTATTCTTTCCGGCATAAAAGTTCTTATATCTTCGGGTTTCATCGCAATCTGTGTCAGATATATCCCATCAATATCTGTGATTAAAGCGATGTCCGGTCTGTTTACAATGAGAATGATTGTTTCTTTTGGTTTTATTTTTTTCAGATATTTTATAAGCCGAATTGAGTTTTCCTGTGGCTGAAAAATGAGAATGTTCGGCTGGCTTGTTATGATTGATTTTGTAACCATCATCAACTGTTTTATATTGGTTTCCGGAAGGTATACCCCGAGAAAGGGTATTCCTATAGTTTTTTCTGGAAATTTGAGCAATATCTGCTGTTCAATTTCATAAATGCTGAACCTTAATTTCTGCCATACGCTTACACTTTCCGGACATACAACAGCAGAACATTCTTCAATACATCTGAACCCTTCCTCTATTCTCAGGAAATTTCTGAGCAGTATTTCCCTAAGTGTTTTTGCTATGTGCGGGAGATTCTTTCTTCCTGCATCACTGGCAACATCTCTTTTCATAATTGGCAGCAAATCAAAATATTTTATGTAGGAAATAGCAAAGTAGTGCCTGATTTCCCGCAGTTTTATCTGAAGGTCTTTCTCAATCGCTGAAAATCTGCATATGTCTTCAATGACCCTCAGAGCTTCTCTAACCCTGTTGAAGTTTGCATCAATTATCCGAAGCGCCTCTGGTTTTTTCATATTCTTTTATGATTTTTCTTATTATTGAACTTGTTGACCTGCCTGCAACAAGCGGAACAGTTATAATCCTTCCGCCTTCAGATTTAATGATATCCTGACCCACAACTTCATCTTTTTTGTAGTCAGCACCTTTTACAAGAACATCAGGTTTTATTTCTTTTATCACTCTTGCAGGTGTCAGTTCATCAAAAATTGTGCAGTAGTCAACACAGGCCAGACCTGCTATCAGGTAAGCCCTGTCTTTTTCGGGTATTATCGGTCTTCCGCTGCCTTTCAACTTTCTGATAGAACCATCACTGTTCAGCGCTACTATCAAAACATCACCTGATTTTTTTGCCTTCTCAAGACAATAAAGATGTCCCGCATGAAGAATATCAAAGCATCCATTTGTAAATACAATCTTTTTCCCCTTTTTTCTCAATTGTTGAACGAGTTTTTTCAGTTCTTCAATGGTTTTGAGTTTATCTATTTTCATGAGGGAAGAGAATCTTCAATAATTTTACAGATTATGTGAATAAGTATTGTGTGAATTTCCTGAATTCTTGGGGTTGACCTTGATGGGACGGAAATACAGATATCAGAGATTCTTGAAAGGGGATTTGGCTGTGCACCTGTAAAGCCGATAACTTTTATCTTTCTTTTTCTTGCTACTTTTGCCGCCTCAAGGATATTTGTAGACCTGCCTGATGTTGAAAAAATCAGTAGAACATCTCCCGGTTTTCCGATTGCCTCAATCTGTCTCGAAAAAACATTTTCAAACGAATAGTCATTCCCTATGGCTGTCAGTATAGATGTGTTTGTCGTAAGCGAAACACATGCTAATGCGTTCCTTTCTCTCTGGAACCTGCCCACAAGTTCACCTGCAATATGCTGGCTATCGGCAGCGCTTCCACCATTTCCGCAAACAAGAATTTTTTTGTTCTGTCTGATTGCCTGTTTCAGTAAGAGGCAGGCCCTTTCAAGTTTTTGTTGAAATTTTTCTGTGTTCAGTATTGAGACAAGAGTTTCATGCTCAACAACTATTTCTTCAATCAGTTTTCTCTTCAGTTGGATTTTCTGTTTCAAGGTCAATTTCTTCTCCTGTTGGTGTAATGCTTGTAATAATAATTTCAATGTGAGAAACTCTTTCAACCCCGACAACATCCTGAAGGTAATTTTTTATCAGTTCCTGTATTTGTGATGTGATTTCCGGGATATTGTACCCGCTTGTTATCTTCATCTGTATTGATGTTTCCAGGCCATGGGAACCCAGGGATGCCTTTACTCTCATTGACTTAATATTTTTCATCTGGGCACCGATTTTTGTGCCTATAAACTCTTCTATTGCCTTGAGGGAAATTCTCACCTTGCCATGCGGATTATCCAGGGATATACTTCTGGTCCTCACCACATGGTCAAACCAATAAACAAGCCAGATAATGCCTATCAGAACTAAAGAAAAACCGCCAAGTCCACACTTCAAAAGGTTTGTTTCTATATACTGGTGGGCCTTAATAAGAATTTCTGGTTTCACCCAGCAGAATGCAAGAAAGCAAACTGAAATAAGCCCGACCAGAATAAACAGCGTCTGGACAATTCTTGTAAATATTCTCATTTTTTCTCCCGTGATTTGTTGATACGACTCTTAACTAATTGTATTTTCCTTATTCCTATTTTCTTTCCCGGACACATATCATTCCCTTTTCAAAAGAAGAACTCCTTCTTTTCCGAAGAGGACAGATGAAGATTTTATTTATTTTTGCAACTGTATAAGTGTCCGGGCGCAGATGAAATAAGTCCCTTAATTTCAAGGTCTGTTAAAATCCTCATAAGATTCTGTAAATTTTCACCTGTCTTCATCTGTATTTCTTCAAAAGATAACTCTTTTTCCTTAATTAGATTATAAACCAATTTTTCAGAATTAGTAAGATTGATACCTTCTGGAAGTTTTTCAGCAGTTTCAGGGATATCAGTTTTCTGCGGGGTAAGATTCAGGTATTCAATTATTTCCTCTGGGCTTTCAACAAGGCACGCTCCCTCTCTTATAAGAAGATTATTCCCTCTGCCTATAAGACGGTTTGCATCTGATGGTAGCACAAAAACATCCCTGTTTTGATCAGCTGCAAGATGAGCAGTGATAATTGCTCCGCTTTTCAGTCCTGCTTCTATGATAACCACAGCCCGGCTCATTCCAGAGATAATCCTGTTTCTTCTCGGGAAATTGAACTTTTCTGGCAGGATGTCAAGCGGAAACTCAGATATCAGTGCACCTGTTTCTGATATTAACTCAGCGAGTTTCTTATTTTCTGGCGGATAGATGTTTGAAAGGCCGCATCCAAGTACAGCCACTGTTGGTGTTTTCATCCTTAATGCTGTTCTGTGTGATATGGAATCAATTCCCCTTGCCATGCCACTTACAATGCAGATGCCCCATGCAGCAAATGATGCGGAAAATTTTTCAGCCATGACAACACCATATGGAGAAGGATTTCTTGTGCCGACAACTGCGATAAACACAGATGTATCAGGAATGTTTCCCCTGACATACAGAATAACAGGCGGGTCTGGAATTTGTTTAAGGGATTCAGGATATTCTGGGTCATCCATACTTACCAGTTTTATCCCCTGTGATTTTACCCTTTCAATCTCCTGTTCCCACTGAATATTTTTCCAGTTTTTCAGTTGTTCTAAAGCGTCTGACTGAATGATGCCCTGCGCTATTTTTTTAGACGAATTGAGTATTTCTATTGGGTCCCCATATATCTCCAATAATTTTCTAATGCTGACAGGACCGATTCCACGTATCATATTCAGGATAAGCCATGCAGTTTTTCTGTCCATCAGACCTGACTGTGAGGGTCAAAAAGTTTTTTGTGTTCTTCCATTGCGAACCTATCTGTCATCCCTGCGAGATAATCGCAGATTACCTGCTCCTTTGGTTCTATATTTAATCTCCTGCGAGCGTGGGGAGGAATCTGACGTGGTTCCTGATAATATGCTTCAAAAAGGTCTTTCATAATCCGTGATGCCTTTTCAGCCATTCTGATGACCCTGTAATGATTGTACATTTTTTCAAGAAGCATATTTTTTAATTCTTCGTACTGCTTTTTGATTGAATCGTTAAAAGTAATAATCTGCGGCAGTTTCCTGACATCTTCAACAGATTTGATTTTGTAGTCGTGAATCCTTTCTTCGCTTGTTTTAATAAGATTTTCAACAAGAAGATTTATGATTGTCCTTACGATGGCGGTTCTTTCAATCTGCCTGCCCGATTCTTTTTCGCCTGCCAGAGAGACAACCTTATTCCAGAGTTCAAGGTCTGTGAGTTCTCCAGCATTGAGAATTCCACTTTTGATTCCGTCATCAAGGTCGTGGCTGGTGTATGCGATTTCATCAGCGAGGTTAACAACCTGTGCCTCAAGCGTGGGCGAAATATGTTCGGTAAATTCCTGTATATCAGGAGAGTCATAACTTGTCTTGTGTTTTACTATGCCTTCCCGGACTTCATATGTAAGATTGAGACCCTCAAATTTAGAGTATCTCTTTTCAAGTAAATCAACCACCCTCAATCCATGTCTATTATGCTCAAAATTCTTTCCAAATCTTTGCATTATTTCATTCAGCGCCTGTTCTCCCTTATGTCCAAAAGGTGTATGCCCGATGTCATGTGCAAGTGAGATTGCCTCAACAAGGTCTTCGTTAAGTGCAAGATTTCTGGCAATGGAACGGGCAATTTGCTGAACTTCAATTGTGTGGGTGAGTCGGTTTCTGTAGTAGTCGCCCTCATGGTAGATGAAGACCTGTGTTTTGTACTCTAATCTTCTGAACGCAGTTGAATGGATGATCCTGTCCCTGTCTCTTTGAAAGGACGTTCTCAGGGGATGTTCCTTTTCAGGGTATCTGCGGCCCTTATGATGCCGGCTTTTTACGGCATATTCAGCCAGAACTCTTTCTTCAATCTCTTCCCAATCCTGTCTTTTTCTCATTCAGTCCTTCTGAAGATAATTGAATGGGTTAACGGGTTGATTTTTATATCTTATTTCAAAATGCAGATATCTTCTGCTTTGACCAGAATTTTTCATTTCACCTATGACTGTGCCTGTTTTCACAAACTGGTCCTGTTTCACTTTAATAATGAGGTCGTGTCCATAAACAGAAAACATCTCATTGTCGTGTTCAATGATTATTGTTTCTCCATATTTTGTTGTTTGACCGGTATAAACAATCTTTCCATATCTGGCTGCCTTTACCTGTGATGACGGTTGCGTGAGAATGTCAATGCCTTTGTTTCCAAACTGTCCGTAATTGCATATAATTTTTCCTTTAACAGGCCATATGAACTCTGCGTCCTTCAAAATTTTTGTGTCTGGAGAGGCTGGTTCAATTTTCTGCGGTTTGACTGGAGGTATCCGTCCGGTTGTATCCGGAGTGAGCGCAAAGATTGGTGGTTTTTTGGTGGTTCCGGGTATAAAAATCCTATGACCAACAACAACACTGTCTGTTTCCATTTTGTTTGCCTTTTTGATTTCCTGCAGTGAAACCTCATAATAAAGCGAAATTCTGTAAAGATTTTCACCTTTTTTTACTGTGTGCCATACTCCTTTTTTTTGAACAAGAGACTTGTGTGATGCAACAGTTTTTTTTGCAGGGGTTGATTTTTTTTCTGGATATTTTGTTCCAATGGTTAAACTGCAGCCGGAAATCAAGAAGACAAGAAGTATTATCTCAATTATATTTATTTGCTTCATGTTTCTTAAAAAATAACCAGTTTTTCTTTCCATTTTCTTCCCTGAAGAGCAAGAGAACATATCTTCCCCTTAGTTTCTTCCCTCTTATGTCAACCTCAATGCCTTTACTGTTTTTCTTCAACAGCAAAAAATGTCCTGAATCCCATATTGAAACCTTTCCTGCGCCGTAGGTTCCTTCTGGAATTTCACCCTCAAACCTTGCGTATTCAACAGGATGGTCATCCACCTCAACCGCAAGCCGTTTTTCACCTGCCCTGACAGGTATTTCTTTTGGTATCGCCCATGATTTCAGGACACCATTTATTTCAAGACGCAGGTCAAAATGGTGTCTTTTTGCAAAATGCTCATGGATAACAAAAATTTTTCTTTCAGCCATTTAGGTTATAAGAAGGACATAGTTCAGACAAAATGCATTCACCACACAAAGGCTTTTTCGCTTTACAAATCTTTCTTCCATGCTGTATGAGACGGAACGAAAAACTTCCCCATTCTTTTTCAGGGATCAATTTCATAAGGTCTTTTTCTATTTTTGTTGGGTCTGTGTTTCCTGTTATACCAAGTCTTTTACTTACCCTTCTGACATGCGTATCAACAACAATACCCTGATTTTTTCCGAATGCCTGGCTCAGGACCACATTTGCTGTTTTCCTTGCAACTCCAGGAAGGGTTACGAGCTTTTCGATTGCGTCTGGAACTCTGCCGTTGAAATCATTTATTATTTTTTCAGATACCTTCTTAATGTTGGCTGCTTTTGTCCTGTAGAAATTAATGGATGAGATTGCTTTCTGTATATCCTTAAGTTCAGTGTTTGCAAATTCCTGCGGACCGGGAAACTTCTTGAAAAGCTCCGGCGTAATTTTGTTGACCTGAGTGTCTGTTGTCTGTGCGGAAAGAATTGTTGCGATCAAAAGTTGAAAGGGCGTCTTAAATTTCAGAGCTGTCTTTGCGTCCGGGTATTCTTTTTTCAGTAAATCAAGAATTTTTTCCAGTTTTCCCATATATTTAGTTTATCAGAATTATCAGGTATTTTCAACCGCAGCCAGTGGTGCTAAACTAAAGATTGAAAAACATGACAAATTAAAGCCATTTTTCATACTGGATAAGAATGAAATTTCTGTTAAATATATGTAAACGCATTGTTTTCGGAAGCATTTTTTTTCTTGTATTAAGCGGTTGTAATGTAGGTAAAAATGAACCCACCAGAGACACAATCTCAATTGTGGCTGTTGGAGATGTGAATTTTGGTACTGATTATCTTTATTCTTCTATTCCATCAAAAGACAGAGACAATCTTTTCAATGCATGCAGTAAAATTATAAGTTCCGCTGATATCGCTTTTTGTAATCTTGAGACAGTGCTGTGCAGTGGTGGGAGACCCTCAAAGAATCCTGATGGGAAAGGAATGTTTGTTTTCAGGGCACCTGCTGAGTTCTCAAGGATTCTTACGGATGCCGGTTTTGATGTTGTGTCAATCGCCAACAATCACATAAGGGATTTCGGAATTTATGGAGAAAAACAGACAAAGGATGCCTTGAAATCAGTTGGTATTCAATATCTTTCAATAGATGGAGAAATTGCACAGTATGCAAGTGGAAAAACAAAAATTGCTTTTGTGGGCTTCACGGCCGGTTTGAGAAATCGTTCAGTTATCAATCCTGAAAATGTTTTCAATGAAATCAGAGAACTTTCAAACAAATTTGATATACTTGTGGTTTCTTTTCATGCAGGAGCAGAAGGTGAACAGGCACTGCATACAAGAAACAAGACAGAACTCTATCTTGGTGAAAACAGAGGCAATCCGGTTTTGCTTGCACACGGTGCAGTTGATAATGGTGCAGATATTGTGTTGATGCATGGTCCGCATGTGCCGCGCGGGGTTGAGCTGTACAGGAACAGATTCATAGCATACAGCTTGGGAAATTTTTTGAATTATGGATGGAAACTTAATACGCATTCAAAAATTGCGCCACTTATATGGATAAACATTTATCCTGATGGAAGGCCTGCGAAGGTGATTATTTATTCTTTTATTCAAAACAAACCTGGATTTCCTGAATTTGACAAACAGCACAGAGCATATAAACTAATTAAAACCCTGACGGATAAGGATATGCCTTCACAAAGTATTCAATTTGTTGAATAATATTAAACATTTTGTCGCTCGGATCAGTACCTGTTTTGTGAAAGAGGATGAACGGAAATCTTGGAAGAATCCTCAGTTTTAGAGATAAATACTCAGTAAAGTACAATTTGCATTTTGCATTGAATATTCAGTAAACAGCGTTTATTGATATTATGAAAAGGTTACCCTCAGGGTTTAGATTGATGATACAATCTATCCCAAAAACAAAAAGGATGTAGCGTGGAAAAATTATATCACAATAAAATGAGAGAAAGAAAAAGAAGATTATTTCAGATAAGGTCTTAAATATTCATGGTCCATAAGAGACCTTTTTACTGATTGGGATACCTGAATTCAGATGCAATATCGTGTGCCACGAGCACAAATAGATGTTTGGAATAAAACCTTAG
>DYKA01000020.1 GCA_020722805.1 Vermiphilus sp. | reverse complement strand
AATTTTAACCGTATTTTTCTGCAAAATTACAGGGTCTTGCCAAAGAAACAAAAAAATGTAAAATCTATGTTGTACGTATTATAATAAACCAAAGAAAAACTTAACAAAACAGAAATGAAACAATTCCTGATTATTTCCGGGGTACTGGTTTTGCTTCTCTGCGGGTGCTCTGAAAAAGAAGAAGTCGTCATCAATAAAATTAAACAGATTCCTGCTGAAAATATCTCTGAAGAAACAGCGCCGCTGATGGTTCTTGCCCCTAAAAAAATGGCCGGGCCGGTACCAGATGAAATAACACAAACCGAAACATTCGAAATTGAAGGGAAACCAGAAGGAAAACTAACAGAAACACCACAGCGAGCAGAAGTCATTGCCCCCGAGACAGTTCTCAGTGAAAATATTTCAGAACAGACAAAGATTGTCAAAAAAACCCCTGAAATAATAAAGAAAAAAACCACACCCGAAATAAAAGAAGCTGATAGTCCAATTCTTACAGTGCCGGGCGAGTGTCTTATTTACAGAATAAAATGGAATTTTTCAATTGTGGGAAAGCTTATTCTTGCATGTAAAAAAGAACAGATAAACAAACAGGATGTGTATCACATTGTTGCTCTCACTGTTCCACAAGGAGTATGGACAAAATTCGGCTATGGCTATAACAGATTTGATTCCTATATAGATAGTAGAACTAATCTGCCGTTTTATTACTACGGATATTCTGCCTCACGCTCAACCAGTCAGATTACAAGAAGCATTATTGACCAGAGGGAAAAAACACTCACATATGAAGTGAAAAAATACAGGGAAGGAAAACAATATGGTTCAAAAAAGGGGAAAGTTGAATTTTCAGACGTATTGTTTGACGGCCTTTCTGCTCTTTATGCAATGCGCGGGATGGCAGGTGAACATCTGCCCCCAACAACAGTGCCTGTAGGAATTACAAAAATCACGACGCTGTTTGTGTATTTTCTTGAAAAAAATATCAGCAATTTTTCTGTGGGAATGCGAGATTACTGGCTTTTCCAGTCAGAGGCAACAGAAAATGAAGCACTTTTCAAGAAAGGAAAACTTTTGATTTCAATATCAGCAGACAGCGAAAAACTTCCTTTGCTACTTAGAGGAAAAGTTCCTCTCGGTACAGGAACAGTAGAACTTGTATCAAAGAAAAATCTTGGTCATGACTTTTCTACAGACAGCAGGTATCTCACCGAAATACTGGTTTCAACCCAATAACCAATGCTTCTTCTTTCTATTGAATGCACAACCCGACAAACCGGAATAGCTGTATTGAAAAATAAAGAAGTTCTGGCAAAAAAAATATGGCAGAGTTCAGATGCAGGCAGTGAAATACTGCCGATTCTTGACAAACTCCTCAGGAAGGTGAAACTGGCGCCAGGAAATTTTGATTATTTTGTTGTCTCTTCGGGTCCCGGCTCGTGGACAGGAATACGACTTGGACTTGCACTGGCCTATGGGTTCGCCGCTGCCGATGAAAAAAGGGTTTTCGGACTCAGAAGCATTGAAGCAATCGCATATGAATTCGCTGACAGAGACCCCGCAGGAGTTTTTTTACCATCAGTGGGCGGATCAGTACACTACGGCTTTTTTGAAGAGCCAGAAAAACTGGCAAAAAAACACGGATTTTTTTCAACCTGCCATACTGATGAAATATTCTCAAGATTGAAAGACGCAAAGATTGTTGCCGGGCCAGATAAAAAAATTCTTTCCTTGTTTGAATCCTCAAACAAGATTCTGATAAACATCTTTCCTGACCCTGTTTTGAATGCTGTACTTGCTTTTGAAAGGATTAAAAATTCTGTTTCTCCAATAAACTATCCATACTATGAAAAATAAAATACTTTATATACTACCGAGCGCTGAGATAGGCGGTACCGAAAAAATGGTAATCTGTCTTGGATCAGGTATCAGAGCCTTCAATTTTCAACCCATTGTTCTAACCCTTCAGCACAGAGGGCTTTTTCATGAAATACTTGAGACCCATTCAATAAAAAACTACCACCTTGATTTGAAAAAAAAACCGCTGTCGGGACTTATTAGATGCATTTTCATACTTTTCAAGGAAAAACCACAACTTATGCACTCATTCCTTTTCACAGGAAATATCTTTGCGAGATGTTTGAAAATCTTTTTCTGTGTTCCACTTGTATGTTCTCAGAGAAGCACTGACAACTGGAGAAAAAAAATCCACTGGCTGATTGAAAGATATACCTGTTTCCTGTGCAGTTTAATAATTTCAAACTCCAGCGCAGGAAAAAAGGTTCTTATGGAAAAAGCGGCCATCTCCAGTAAAAAAATCATAGTAATCCCCAATGGAATTGACGTGAAAGCGGTGAGGCAGAAGATAGAAAGCAGTAAGATTACTTCACACAGCGGGATTATCGTTGGTTCTATCGGGAATTTAAGAAAAGCAAAGGGCTATGATATACTTATTGAAGCAGCAAACATCGTCTGCAAAAAAAGAAATGATATTAAATTTGTAATTCTTGGGAAAGGTTCTCTGAAGTCTTATCTTCAGAAAAAAATCAGGCAACTGAAGCTTTCTGATGCTGTGAAGCTTTATGGTTTTGTTAATGATGTGTATAAGTATATTTCCGGGTTTGATATTGTGATAATTCCTTCTCTGTGGGAAGGGTTTCCTGTGGTTGCGCTGGAAGCCATGGCCTGTGGCAAGCCCATTATTGCAACAACAGCAGGAGACCTTCCATTGATTATTCAAGATGGTGTGAATGGACTGCTTGTAAGACCTAAGGATGCACACGCAATGGCGGATGCAATAATTAAACTTGCTGATAAACCGGAACTTATGAAAGAGATGGGCAAAAGATCTGAAGACCTTGTGGAAAGGTTTTCTTTGAAAAACATGATAGAAGAGTACCGGAGGGTTTACGAAAGATTACTGGGAGAAAATGCAACCAGTATTCCAAAAAAAACATCTTAATAAGATATGAGCAACCAGCAGAATAGAAAAACCAGAAAGGACATTACAAAAAGAAACAGAAAAAAAGAAATAATGTCCTGGGTGTGGGCAATAGCAGCTGTGCTGATTTTGAGACAGTTTTTTGTTCAGGCATTTGTTATCCCGAGTGAATCAATGAAGCCCACCCTTAAAATTCATGATCGCCTTCTTGCAAATAAAATTGTTTATAAGATCAGCCAACCACATCGCTGGGAAATCATAATATTCAAGTATCCTGAAGACCCTAAAAAGTATTTCGTTAAAAGACTTGTCGGGCTACCTGGAGAAAACATTGAGATAAAAAATGGGTGTGTTTATATCAATGGAATCCGCATGCAATATCCCGATTACATCACAACTCCTCTTTATTATTACAATGACGAGGATGGCAGCTTTGGGGTAAATGGAGAAACAAAAATTCCTCAGAATGCTTTTTATGCACTTGGAGACAATAGCATCAACAGCAAGGATAGCAGATACTGGGGATTTATTCCAGCAAGAAATCTTGTGGGTAAGGCGCTTTTTATTTACTGGCCACCCTGGAGAATGGGAATTATCAGGTGAAAATCATGTCTGAAAAGAAAGAAAAAATTATCCATATAAGAGAAAATGACTTCAGGCGCATTGCCAGCTTCAGAAACAGGGCAAGAGAACTTGAAAGAAAATGCTCTGAACTTGAGGCAAAAATCGTTAGCATCCAGAAGGAAGTTCAGGAGTGGAGAGAAAGAGCAGCACGGTTGGCTGCTGAAATGGAGAATTTGAGAAAAAGGATTGAAAAGGAAAAGCAGGAATTTCGAAGTTTTCTGCAGGCATCTTTTGCAGAGAAACTACTGTTTTTTGATGAGATATTTGAAAAGGTCGTTTCTGATGTTTGTTCAAACAGGGATATTAACAAGAACATTGCGGAAGGTCTCGTAATGCTGAGAAATCAATTCGGTTTGCTTCTCAATTCACTCGGAGTATCAAAAATTGAAACAGAAGGTAAGATGTTTGACCCGATGTTGCACGAAGCCATTGAACTTGTTGACACCAATGATAAACCAGATGGAACAATAATTGAAGAGATTCGCTCCGGATATACAATTAATGGCCGTCTGCTTAAACCAGCCCGGGTAAAGGTGGCTCGTGGAAAAACTGACAGTGCCGGCACCGGCAAAGATCAATCTCTTTCTTGAAATCACCGGTAAACGAAAAGATGGGTACCACAACATATGTTCCCTTGTTGAAAAAATCAATCTTTTTGACATTGTGGAATTTTTCCCTTCAGAGAAGAATATGGTTGAATTTAAAGGACCCTGGCAAATACCAGAAGAAAACACTGTTAGCAGAACCATAAAAGAACTATATTTTTTGTTCCCTGAAAAGATTAGAAAACAACCGTTGAAAATCGTTGTCCATAAGAATATCCCTCCTGGAAGCGGCCTTGGTGGAGCAAGTAGTGATGCAGCGGTTGTTTTAAGAATCTGCAATACTATCTGGAAACTGGGGCTTGATGAAAAGAATGTGATGAATATGGCAAGCAGAATCGGTTCTGATGTTCCTCTATTTCTCATAGAGGGTCCATGCATAATTGAAGGCAAAGGAGAAATTGTGCAACCTGTTGGTACCCTTCCACATATTTTTTTTGAACTTTTTGTTCCTGACATTCAGGTCTCAACAAAAATGGTGTATGAAAATATCTCAAGAAACCAGTTTTCTGATTTGACACAAGCCCGTTCACGCATTAAAATTCTTCTGTCTGCGTGGAAACAGAACGATATTGAAAAGATGAGGAAACTGTTGTTTAACAGATTAGAGGAGGTGACGCTGAAACTCAATAAAGAGATAGAGCAGTTCAAAAACTGGCTTGAATCTGAATCTGGAAAGCGCTTTATACTGACAGGTTCAGGAGGAGGGTTGTATGCCGTGAGGAAAAAGGATGAGCATATCGCACCTGAGTTACCGGAGATAATCCGGCAATGGAAATATTACTCATCTAAAAGTTATAGCGGATGCCCGCAAAAGGAGGAACATCATGGAAATAACTGAAACAAGAATTTCGCCGATTAACAAACCGAATAGCAGATTACGTGCATATGCTTCGGTGACCTTTGACAATTCTTTCGTCATTCGTGAAATTCGGATTATCGAAGGGAAAAATGGCCTCTTCATAGCAATGCCGAGCAGAAAGATGCAGAAGCCATGTCCAAGATGCGGTTTCAAAAATCCGGTGACCAACAAGTTCTGTGGACAGTGTGGGGCAGAAATAAAGTCAACAGAACAAAAGAATCTCAAAACAGGTCCCCAGCAGCACAAAGATCTCGCTCATCCGATTAATACTCAATTTAGGGATTATCTGCAGAAAAGGATTCTTGAGGCATACGGCCAGCAAAAGGGAACAACCACCACTGGGAAGGAAATACCAGCTGAAAATTGATAGCATTTTTGCCCGGTGGTGTAACGGTAACACACCGGCCTTTGGAGCCGTGGTTCGAGGTTCAAATCCTCGCCGGGCAGGTTCTTTGACAGACAAACCATGCAAAACAATATAGCGGTAATGATCCTTGCAGCGGGTTATGGTAAACGGCTCGGCGGGGAAAATCAGAAGACCCTTGCAAGAATACTTGGAAAACCACTTCTTACATATTTGATAGACACCATAAAAAAATGCAATCCAGAAAGAATTTTAATTGTCGTTGGCTTTCAGAAGGAAAGGGTCATTGAAGAACTGAAAGGAGAAAACGTTGTTTTTGTGGAACAGACCCGTCTTCTTGGAACAGGTCATGCTGTCATGACAGCCAGAGATGCACTTTCTGATTTTAATGGCAATGTTCTGATTCTCTGTGGAGATATTCCATTTCTCTCGTTAGAAACAATAAAGAAGATTCAGGAGGTTCACAGTAAAACCTGCGCTGACTGCACAGTCCTGACTGCAGTTGTTGATAATCCATACGGTTATGGAAGGATAAAAAGAAATCAGGAAGGTGAAATAGAAAAAATTGTTGAGGAAGCAAATGCCACTCAGGAAGAAAAGCAAATCAAAGAAATAAATGCTGGCGTTTACATTTTCAAGAAGGAAGAACTCTTTGAATCGCTTGACAAAATAAATCTTGATCCGATAAAAAAGGAGTATTATCTTACTGATGTTGTTGAACTTTTTATGAAAAAAGGAAAAAGGGTTTCAACATGGACAACCCCGACGCCTGAGGAAACCATCGGCATAAACACTCCGCAGGATTTAATGAAAGCAGAACAATACTGTTTAAGGAGAAAGAAATGAATAATTGCCTTATTTTTACAGGTAATGCAAACAGACCCCTTGCAGAAAAGATTTCAAAATATCTTGAAAGACCTCTCGGTATGATGGAGGTTTCAAGATTCACAGATGGTGAAATCTCTGTGAAAATTGAAGAGAACTCAAGAGGAAAGGACGTTTTTATTATTCAGCCGACATGCTCTCCTGTAAATGAAAATATGATGGAACTTTTGATTATACTGGACGCTTTCAGAAGAGCATCTCCGAGTAGAATAACCGCTGTGCTTCCATATTATGGATATGCGAGACAGGATAGAAAAGATAGGCCAAGGGTACCGATTACTGCAAAACTTGTGGCAAATCTTCTTGTTGCTGCCGGTGCTCAAAGAATTCTTACAATGGACCTTCACGCTCCCCAGATACAGGGATTTTTTGATATTCCTGTTGATCATCTGTTTGCTGCACCTGTCATCATATCCTATCTCAAGAGCAAAAATATGAAGAATCCCGTGATTGTGGCTCCTGATGTTGGGAGCGTAAAAATGGCAAGGGCATTTGCAAAGCGACTCAATGCGCCTCTCGCAATTGTTGACAAAAGAAGAGATAGCCCTGATTCTGTTGAAGCAATCAACCTGATTGGAGAGGTTTCTGGATGCGAAACAATAATTGTGGATGATCTTATTTCAACAGGAAGTACGGTGATTGAAGCAACAAAGGTTCTTCTTGAAAATAATGCATCAAAGGTTATTGCGAGCTGCACCCATGCGGTTTTTTCGGGCGATGCGATAACGAAACTCTTAAATTGTGGGCTATCTGAGATTATCATTACTGATACAATACCGCACAAAAATCTCCCTGAAAAAATTATTACACTGTCTGTTTCTGAACTTCTTGGAGAAGCGATAAAAAGAATACATCAGGAAAGTTCTGTAAGTTCTCTTTTTATTTAACTACAGATCATCCCATTGCAGGTTTTTTTCTGTGATTCGCCCTTTTTGAACGCCATCTAAGTTTTCTTTTTTTTCTTCTCATTTTTTTCTTCTTGAGTTAGATTGTAATATATTACAGTATAATTTTTTGAAATGCAAATTGTATTGTAATGATATATATTGATCAAATCCTCTTTCATTCAAGTCCTCATATACAAAACGACCACTGAACTTGACAAACTTGAATTTTTATGTTTTTTTAAATTAGTCTCTTAAATATGTGGCTTTTTGTGGGACTATTTTTAAAAAATGAAAAAATCCTGCCGTCAAGTAGTATTTGATCTGATACGGAACCGAAAGGTTATCTCGGGCAAAGAAATTGCCAAGACAACCGGTTTTTCTGCCGGTGCAGTAAGCAGCGCAGTTTCTGCATTAATGAAAGAAGGATTTATTGTAAAGGAAAAATTTAAAAGTAGCACTCTTAAAAAATCAAATATTCATGGTAGGCCTCCATTATTTTTGAAAATTAAACCAGATTATGAATTTTATATAGGTTGTGAAATCCAGAATAGCCATATTCTTGTTGCAGTTGTTGATGCGTACCAGCAGGCGAGGATAGTAAGATGTTTTGAATTGCCTGAGCCAGACCAAGATCTGGCAGAAACACTGGAATATATTTTTAGACAGGTACTTCAAGAGGTCTCTTTTCCCAAAAGGGTCAAAGGATTCGGGGTATGCCTTCCCGGCTCAGTAGATTTTCATCAGGGTGTTATCGTGCATTCCCCGAGAGTAAAATCTCTAACAAATTATCCCCTTGCCCGAATACTTGAAGAACGGTTACACCTACCGGTCGTTATTGAAAATAGTGCAAGAGCATCTGGTTTGGCTGAGGTAAAATTTTCACAGGATAAGAATCTGCGCAATGTTATTTATATTCGGATCGGAAAAGGTATTGGGTCAGCAATCATTATAGAAGGTAAACTTTTCAGGGGCAGCAATGATATGGGTGGTGAAGTTGGACATATTGTAGTTGAAGATAACTATGCAGCACCATTGTGTACCTGCGGAAATAGAGGATGTCTTGAAACTTTGGCTTCGTGTCCGGCTATGGTTCGCAGAGCTAATCAATTAATTCAACAAGGTGCACATAGTTGTTTAGAATCGGTTTTTAGGGACGCCCCGGACGCAGTTAAATTTGAAAGACTGGTAGAGGCTGCAGCCATAAATGATAAGGTTGCACTCATTGTTTTTGAAGAAACAATAACATATTTGATACGAGCCCTTGGAATGCTTATAAATCTTCTTAATCCAGATTCAATCATTTTAGGGGGAGAGGAGGTGAAAGCAAAAGAATTTTTTTTAGACCAGATAAAATTAAGGATAAAGACAAAGGTCATCACGGAAGTTATGCAGAATCTGCGCATAGAGTTCAGCCATATTGGGGTTGAAGCCGGAGCTTTTGGTGTAGCCTTATTAACTCAGGAAAAGGTCCATAGTATACTGGGGAGTAAAATTAGTTATTAAATTTGCAGAAAATAAAAAAAGGAGATTGCAATGAAAATAAAAATCAGAAGTGGTTTCACACTAATAGAATTACTCGTTGTGATAGCAATCATATCAATACTTGCAGCAATGCTTCTGCCTGCACTCAGTAAAGCAAGAGAAAAAGCGAGACAAGCAAGTTGTATGAATAATTTGAAACAAATTGGTTTATCTCTGGCACTCTATGTTCAGGATTGGGACAATTGGTATCCATGCGTAAGAATGCCTGCATGGGGGGATTCACATTACTGGCCCGGATACCACGAATTTCACTGGTTTCATTTCCTGGTTCCGAATTGTATACAAAATTGGTCTGGATACGGATTAAATTTGTCCTATACCTTTGGGGTTAATACAAATAGAAAAGGAGGGTGCCCTTCAGAACCAAGGGTAATGGCACTTGGGCATTATGGTATAAATAGACGGCTTGTGGGAGACGCTGCCGCAGCATTTCCATATCCATCAACTAAATCCACCAGAATTAAAGATGCAAGCATTACAATACTTGTAGGTGAGGCAGCAAGAGAGGGTTATGCGTTCCTTTATAATTATGACCATTTCAGTTACAGACACAGTGGATTCGGAAATGTTTTGTATGTCGATGGTCATGTAGAATCCAGGACACAGAGTCAGCTAACCCCTGGAAATTCTATCGCGTGTTTACTGGCTGGTT
This sequence comes from Vermiphilus sp., assembly GCA_020722805.1. Classification (GTDB taxonomy): domain Bacteria; phylum Ratteibacteria; class UBA8468; order B48-G9; family DTJG01; genus DTJG01. The sequence continues at coordinate 12,861 of DYKA01000020.1, read as the reverse complement.
GGCAATAATTAACATAACAAATATATCTAAATGAACAAGGAAAAATTTTTATATATCCAAAAACCTGGGAAAGATCATGGTGGTAAGTAAAGGAATCGGCAGTAATATGGCAATTTATCTGGATGGAAAATTTGATGAACCTATATGGAAAAATGCACAGGTACATACTGATTTTTTTAGCCTCGCTACGCATAAAGAATCTGAAATATCAACAAAAGTACAAATTACAAACGATGAAAACTACATTTATTTTGGTGTTATCTGTGAAGAACCTTTTATGTCAAATTTAAAAAATTCTGTAAGAGAAAATATCTTGAAAGTTTATGGGGATGATTCAATTGAGATTATGCTTGATGTTGATGGAGATGGCATAGATTTCCATCATTTTCTGGTTAATGTTTCCGGGTATCGTGGTCAGGAATTCCGAAAAGAGAAAGGAAATGTTGCAATAATCTGGGAAAACGGAAACTGGTTTGCCGAAGGGCACAGAGATCAAGATAAATGGACTGTTGAAATTGCTATTCCGTTTGCCATTCTGAATAATGAAAAATCTATATCTGAAACTATTGCCTTCAATGTGGCTCGTAATCGTCGCACAGTTTCTCCCAGAGAGGAAATGTCTCTTGGGGAAAAAGGTGAATTTCTTGTCCCAGAAGCATTCAGGAAAATAAGGTTAAAAAACTTTGATCCAGAAGTTTTTCAGTGTCGTGTAAGCAATCCACGACTCGAAAAAATATTTGAAAAACAAGGGATAACTTCAAGTGCCATTTCTTGTGATATAACCAATCCAACAAACAAAAACAGGGTATTTGATGTATCTGCTGTTATCATATCACCTTCAGGAGATTCATGGCTCAAATCTTCCAATATATCTGTAAAGGCAAAAACTCAAGAAACAGTTACTTTTTCGTATCAAGTAAGTCAACAGGGTACACACAAGTTTGTCATTACCCTGTCTGAAGGTGAGCGTATGGTGTTCTCATCTATACAGAAAGTAAATTTAGAATTCGTGCCGATTACGATAGATATTTATCAACCATTCTATAGGAACACGATTTATTCTGATCAGAATTTAGACCAGATTAAAACAAAAGTGAAACTGAACCTTTCTGAACAAGAATTTACTGGAAGTGTTCTTACAGTTACTCTTCAAGACCAAAATGGTCAAATAATAGCCATAAAGAAACTTACTGAGGTGTCTTTTATAAATAATGTCGCGATGTCTGTTCCGGATTTGCCAACCGGAAGATATATGATTTCTGCACAGTTGGAAAAATCAAACCAACAAATTGGGTTTACGGAAGAAACTATTTTGAAACTACCACCCCCTGCCGCTGGCAACCAGGTCTATATTGACAAAAATTGTAATCTCATAGTAAATGGTAAACCCACCTTACCAATTGTGTGGTGGGGAGTGCCTCCATATGAGAAGATAGCAAAAACTGGTGCTGATGGTATAATCGTCGTGGTTTCAAAGCAAAATATGGTACCAGTGTTAGAAGAACTTCAGAAATATGGATTAATGGCCGTTATCGCGCCATGGACAGGCTCTCTGCAAGAAAAATACTGGTTAAATCAAACCACGCTTTCTCAGGAAGCAAAAGATTCCTTACGCGATATTATTACAACAATTAAAAACCATCCAGCACTTTTATGCTATTATCTTGTAGACGAACCAGAGGGTAAAGCATACAATCCAGATATCATTATGGAAACTTACCAGTTTATAAAGGATATTGACCCCTATCATCCTATGATAATATGCAATGAGTCTGTTTTAGGATTGCAAACATACAGCAAATGTGCTGACATGCTTGTTCCGGATCCCTACCCGGCTCCGATAAAAAAGGGTGGACTGAAACGTGGTGCAACATATATATCTCTTTTTCTTACTGAAGCAACTATCGCTGGTGGTAAAAAGAAATTGATTGGATTAACTCCAGAGGTTTTTAATGCGGGTGATTTACCAAATTCAATAAATCCGGACCGGCGCGAGACATCATTTGTAGAACAACGGTGTATTCAGTTTCTTGGAATTGTACATAGTGCAAAATTTTTCAACTATTATACATTCAATTCTAACTACGGTGCACCAAGGTACCCTGATTTACGGATAGGAATTCCCTATATTATTAAAGAAATTAAAGTACTTGCACCATCTATTCTTGAAGGTGTAGAACTTGTAGGAAAATCTTCTGACTCCTGTATTCATATGCTTGTAAAAGAATATCACGGGAATCTCTATATTATATCTGTAAATGTTGAGAAAAAATTGATTTCCGCTACATTGACACTTCCGAAGGAAGTTAAACAACTTAAAGTCATTTCAGAGAACCGAATTCTGGATGTTTGCGATAGAAGTTTTACTGAAAACTTTATTCCATACGGAGTACATATCTACACAACTGACATAATCTTTCCTGATTTAACACCGCTGGATGAAATCGCTCAACAGATTAGGAAAGAAGGTGGAATGTTTTCACTCAATTATTAAAAGGAGAAAAAAATAAATAAAACTCGTCTTTACATATTTAGTGACCTATCTTCTGTCAGCGGGTTACTTTTTGGTGGATGCGGTTTACCCGCATGGTATCCATTTCCTGAGTTTGAAAAAGATACAATCCGAAAACAAATGGCTAAACTAATTAATCAGGTAGTTGATGTAGCTGTTAACGAAGGTATAACCGAAGTATTGGTTCATGAAGCCTGTCCGGTTGATATGGAAAGTCTTCATCCAGAGGCAAAACTTATTCGTGGTGCAAAGACATTTTATTTTGATGAATCATTTGTTGGCATAGCATTTGTTGGACAGGGCATTACCGGAAGCGTGAAAAAAACAAAAACCTATAGACCGGGATTGGTACAGGTTAGATTCAACGATAATGAAGTTGATGAGATAACAATTGCCTGTCTATATGCGGGACATTTCGGTATACCCCTGCTTCTTGCACATGGAAAACCTTCTGCTTTTCGTATTTTGAAGAATTTTTTACCTTCTCTTGTTATTGCTGAAAAAAACATCAAGCAAGTATTACGCAAGGGATTAAAAAATCCTCAAAAATCCCAAATAGCCACAATGCATGGAAGGATAACGGTACAATTTCATTTTGCCAATCCCCTACTGGCTGAGATGCACAGTATCTTTCCAAAAGTGCGTCGTATTGATAATTGTATAACGAGTATTTCATCAAAAGATATCAAAGAAGCTTTATTTTCATATTGTTCAACCGGTTTACTTGTAGCAGCAGATTGGTTATACTGACAGGGTTTTATAATGGAAAAAGATTTTGCTCGGGTAGAAAGCAATAAAATACAAGATATACATCTATTTGTTATCACTGATCTGGAAGGAACAAGCGGAGCGGTATATGGTGGATACGGACTGCCTCCCTCAAAGGAAGGAGAACGTTCCCAATTGCTTATGACTCTGGAATTGAACGCACTGATAAAAGGTGCACGACAGGCGGGTGTTCGTCATTTCACTGTATGCGAGGCACATCCTTTTAACAAAAAACGGCTTATAAAAGGATTGAAAATAGTCCATAATCTGGACTTATTATCATCCTGCAATTATTTAGCTTTTGTAGGACAGCACAGCAGAGCAGGAGTTATTGATGGGGTCCTCAGCCACACAGGTTCTGCCCGATCAATTCTTCGTTTACGAATCAACAATATTGAGGTCGGAGAAATTGGATATAATGCAGCTCTGGCTGGTTATTATTGTATACCTACTATTTTTGTTTCTGGAGACCTGGCTGCTACTGAAGAAGCACACAAACTGATTCCAAATATTGAAACTGTTGCAGTAAGTGAAGGACTCGGAAATCATTCTGCAATTTGTCTGGCTCCACAAAAAGTTCATACGCTTATCAGTGAAGGGATACGCAGAGCTATTGAACGAAGGAAAACTATAAAACCATTGTCTTTTGGGGAGCCAGTAACTTTTGAAATGACCATGCGATATCCGGCACAAGCAGATCGAATGTGTCTGATTTCTCATGTGATTAGAAAGGACAGTAGAACAATAATGTTTTCCTGCAAGGACTTTTTAGAAGCGTACAAGATGTTTTTAGTTGTAAACCTTGCAACCAGATGGTGGGATTCAAGGAAGGAGGCAAAATGAAGAAAATAGAGTACCTCACTGTGAAAAATAGAACAAAAAGTTATAGAATCCCATTTTATATAATTAAAGGTGCACAACCTGGGAAAAGACTGATGTTAATTGCTGGTCAACATGGAGTAGAATGGATAGGGATTGAGGTAATCCGCCGGCTTTTCCTTCAGATTAATCCAGTTCAACTTGCCGGCACCATATATGCTGTGCCAGTAGCCAATCCTATGGCAGTTAGTCTTGGAGAACAACATTTCCTTTTTAACCAGAAGGAGAAACAACTCAGCAAGCACCCTGCATGGTTGGTTAGAAAGCACTGTTATAACATGAATAGAGTCTGGCCTGGTAAAAAAGATGGCACTATTCTGGAACAGGCAGCTTACTTAATCTGGAAACGCGGAGTTATTAACTGCGACATACTAATAGATTTTCACTGTTATTCACGAAATAATCCTCACTCAGTCTATGTAACCCCGGATACCATAGACATTGGCCGCGTACTTAATCTTGGTTTTCTGGCAGACCACTCAGGAAATCCCCAGATGCATAAAGCTCTTTCACATATCGCTATGCGATATGGAATTAAATCACTTGTGGTTGAGTTTTCCGGTAGTAAAGAAATTATAGAAGAGGAAGTTTTGGCAGGGATAAAAGCCACCTATAATCTTATGAGTTACCTGAAGATGATTTCCATACCACTTGTAAAGCCGAAAAAGCAATACCTTTTAGATACAAAAAAAACAAAAAATATTCTCGTCAGAGCACCTCAAAATGGATTTGTTGTGCATCACAAAAGTCTACTTGAGAAAGTCAGTAAAGGGGATATTATATGTGAAATTTTTAATCTTGAGTATGGTAAAATAACAGGCCACGTAAAATCTCCAATTAATGGAGTAATAACACACAGACGATATATTAACCTTGTTAAAAAGAACGAAGTCGTGGCTGCGGTAGCTGATATGCCACAGGTATAATTGCTGACAGGTATGGATAAAACCCAACAAGGGAAGGAGGAACAACTATGAAATTTGGTATAGACAGAGTTAATATCACTCCTGATTATAAAACTTTGCTGGATGGGTATGGTGAGAGGAATGATATATGTGATGGTGTAAATGACCCGATTACTTTTACTTCATTGATTCTGGAAGAAAATGGGCAAAAATGTTTTATTGGATCTGTAGACCTGGTTACAATAGATCCGGAACATGCAATTCAGCTTCAAAAAACTATTGCCCAACAACTTGGTATAGATACTCGTTATGTGATCTTAAACTGCTCCCATACCCATGGCAGCATCAGAGTACGGAAACCTTTATTTATGGAGGCTAAAACAAAGGAAATAATGTTTTATATAAATCGCAACAAGACTTTTTTTAATAGACAGGTCTTAAAATCTGTTAGAAAAGCAGTAAGAAACATGAAATCATGTAAATTATTTTATGGAGAAGGGAAAACATCTATACCTATGAACCGCCGATTATATGTAAACGGTAAGATTCAGAATAAGCCAAATCCAAAAGGTAAAGTAGATGATACCATCAAAATCCTAAAGGTCGTCCAATCAGATGAAAGTATCGGCGCTATTATGGTCAGGCTTTCATGTCATCCAGTCGCTACTGGTGCTCAACATCTCATCACTGCAGATTTTCCTGGCGCATTCAGGGCCATTTTTGAAAAATACTTCCCAGGAGCAATAGCTATTTTTCTTCAAGGAGCAGGAGGAGACGCGCGACCCTCACAGGTTGCAAAAGGTGACACATGGCAAACAATGCCGCATAATCAACTCCCCCTGATCGGTGAAGTGTTATTTCAAGAAGTTTTAAGAGTGTTAATAAACCCTATGGAGCTACTTACAAACCTTGACATATCTGCAGATTCACGCCAGGTTTTTATTCCTGTTGTTGATAATCACATTGACAGAAAGACCATTGAAAGGAAATTGCCTGAAGCATCAGGTTTTTATCGCATTTATCTTGAAGAACTTCTCAAACTTATTCGACTTAATAAAAAACCACCTGAAGGGCTTGCTATAACAGTGCAGATGTTACGATTTAACAAATATTTCTGCATACTGGGTGTACAGGGAGAAGTTACAGCTGGTTTGGGCAAGAAAATTGAAGACAATCTCTCTACAATTCACAATATGGTACTGGGTTATACACCTGGCAGCATATGCTATCTTCTTGACAGAGAAGAGTATGTCAAGGGTGGGTACGAAGTTAGTTCTTATATCTACCATCTGCTTCCTTCGCCTTTATCTCCTGACATGGAAAACATTATCTTGAACACGGTCCGCAAACTTGATAATCATTTAATAAAGGCGTAAAACTCGCAATATATAGGTAAATTCACAGGTGGGAATTTTTCATACCTTTTTATTGTTGGGTAGACATTTTTCTTTATAAATCCATCCCCACCTTCCTTTACAAAAGGAAGGAGAAACAAATTCCCCCGTTCTCTCCCTTTAAAAAAGGGGGATTTACAAAAGAGGCAGAACTAGAATAGAAACAAGGAGGAACAAGGGATTTATTCCCTATGCTCTTTTCTGCCTTCGGGCAACGAGGTTAATTAAATACTTACATACATATAGGTTTAGTTTTCAGATTTTCCCAATTCTGATATAATACATTGTAAATCCAGTTGACTCGAAAAAAGGAAAAACATTGCATTATCTTATTACTGGCGGAGCAGGATTTATTGGTTCTCACCTTGTGGATTTTTTACTTGCAGGTGGAAACGATGTCACTGTAATAGACGACCTTTCTACTGGCTCAATTGAAAACATAAAACACCATCTGAAAAATCCGAGATTTCACCTTTTCATAGAGAATGTTCTGAACAGAAATGTTGTTGAATATGTCACCCGTAGTGCCGACTTCATATTTCACCTTGCTGCTGCTGTTGGAGTAAGAACTGTACTTGAAAAACCATTACAATCCATTGAAATAAACATTCAGGGATCAAGAAATGTCTTTGAAGCAGCGTCCAGATATAAAAAACCAGTGCTTTTTACCTCAACATCAGAGATTTATGGAAAGAATGAAAATGTCCCTTTCAATGAAGAGGATGACATAGTTCTTGGGCCTCCCTCAAGAAAAAGATGGGGATATGCCTGCAGCAAGGCGCTTGATGAGTTTCTGGCTCTTGCATATGCGGAAACAAATGGACTTAGGGTTATTATAGTGAGATTATTCAACACTGTGGGGCCGCGTCAGACAGAAAGATACGGAATGGTTCTGCCGCGGTTTATAAAGCAGGCTCTCTCAAACCAGCCTATAACAATCTTTGGAGACGGTTCACAAACAAGATGCTTCACTCATGTGAGAAATGTTGTCAATACATTTTCCAGGCTTCTGGATTCACCCGAAGCATTCGGAGAAATAATCAATGTGGGGAGTCAGCAGGAAATCTCTATTCTGAGGCTTGCAGAACTCGTAAAACAGTTCACAAAAAGCAATTCACAGATTGTTTTCGTGAAACCGGAAACCCTCTACAAGGACGGATTTGAAGATATGAACAGAAGGGTTCCGGATGTTTCAAAATTGAAAAAACTCACAGGTTTTTCTCCGTGCTGCAGCATTGAAGAAATCATAAAGGAAAGTGTGGAATATTGCCTGTCTTCAAAATGAAACACAAAAAAATCATCATAGCCTGCATACTGATCATCGGTTTTACCATCAGAATATTTACCCTTGTTCAACTCTCATCCACGGCATTTTTCAATCCTGTTTGTATGGACAAACATGACCAGAAGACCTTTCATATGTGGGCGCAGTCAATCCTGAAGCATCCATTTTACATTGATGGCAATGCATTCTATATGGCTCCTCTGTATGCTTATTTTCTTGCTTTGCTGTATGCAGCCAGTGGAAGCAATGTCTTATTTGCCGGCCTGGTGCAGATACTTCTTGATGTACTTTCAATATATCTGATTTACCTGTTAGGAAAGAAAATAAGGAATGAGAACACAGGGATTATTGCTGCAGGTCTGTATGCCTTTTATCAGACAGCCATTCTCTATTCAGTTGCCATTCTCAGCGACGGTCTCATTACGTTTCTGAACATTTGTTTTATATTTTCTCTTTACACGGCACTTGAAAAGAAAAAATGGTTTTTCTGGGCTCTGTCAGGCATAATACTTGGCCTGGCTGCACTGGCAAAACCAACAATTCTCGCGTTTATTCCATTTATCGTTGCTGGATTGTTCATCTGGCCGGAAACAAAAATAAGTCCGCTGAAAACAGAAAAGAAACTGAATCACATTTTGGCGATAATATTGACAGGAGCGATTGCCTGTGCAATTGTGATTATTCCTGTATCAATAAGAAATTATGCAGTAAGTGGAAACTTTGTCCTCATATGCACAAACGGGCCTGTTAACTGGCAGATCGGCAACAGTTCCGACTCTACAGGGTTATTCTGTTATCCACAGGGACAACTGTTATCTGTGGATGATTCTGATTTCTGGAAGTTAATGTTTCGAAAACTTCTGCTTTTTTTCAGCAGTTATGAATGGCCGCAGAATCTCAGTGTTTATGTTGTACGTGAAATAGTACCTGCACTCAATTTCGCATTTGTCAGGTTTGGACTGATAGTTCCTGCCGGAATTATTGGTCTTTTCCTTGCCGCAAGGAGAAAAAAAAATTTTCTTTTTGTTGCCTTTACGATTGTCCAGATTCTCTGGGTTGTAATGTTTTTCATCACAGACAGATACAGATTTCCTGCGGTTGCATGTCTTGCAATTTGTGCAGGTCTTTTGATTGATGAAATAATTCTGGAATTCAGGTCAAGAAAACTTGTTAAGCCGGTTGTACAGATGGTGCTTGCCGGGACACTGGCATATCTTTTCAGTTGGACACCTGCGCAAACAATTACTGACATGCAGTACAGAATTCTTGCAAAACTTAGCAAGACAAATATTGTCTATCATCTTCAGAACAGGAATTATCGTCTTGCTGAAAAAATAGCGATGGATTATTTGAAACTTTTACCTGATGATCCTGATAGCCATTTTTTTCTTGCCTGCGTTTTTTTTGAAAAAGGAGATATCAAACAGGCGAAAAATCAGCTTATCATCACACTGAAACTGAACCCACAGCACGAATTTGCAAAGAAATTTCTTCATGACATCAGGGAAAGATTTTCAAGACAGAATTGATACGTGATAGCACCGGAAGTATAATATTCTGTAATTTTTGTAAACACTCAGTAAAGTACAATTTATTGCAAAGTGAAAAATGTAATAAGGATTAAATAATTTTGATTTTTATAATTTCAATTTTGCAATTTACAATTTGTATTTTGCATTGAATATTCAGTTTTTTTTGTGTACACCGGGAGAGACTGATGAAATGGACCAGTTCATTTATTTTTACATCAAAACAACCGCCTGCTGATGCTGAAACCATAAGTCAAAAACTGATGCATCAGTCTGGAATGATAGACAAACTGGTTTCAGGCATATATTCCTTTCTTCCCCTCGGATTGAGAGTTCTGAAAAAGGTTTCAAATATAATAAGGGAGGAAATGGATAATACAGGCGCCAGAGAAATTCTCATGCCCGCCATTCAACCGGCATCGCTGTGGAAAGAATCAAAAAGATTCGGTAAGATGGGCAAAGATATGATTGTCTTTAAGGACCGCCACGGTCGTGAAATGCTTCTCGGTCCAACGCACGAAGAGGTTGTTTCTGATATCGTGAGAAAATACGTAAGAAGCTGGAAGAACCTTCCGCTGATGCTTTATCAGATTCAAACAAAGTATCGCGATGAAATCAGACCGAGATTCGGGATTATCAGGTCAAGAGAGTTCCTCATGAAGGACTGTTACAGTTTTGACCGCACTGACAGCGAAGCGGAAAATTCCTACCTTTTGATGAAACAGGTGTATCTGAAAATTTTCAAGAGGTGTGGTCTGAATGTTTCGGTTCACTCCGCTGATTCAGGAGTTATTGGCGGAAAATTCTCTGAAGAATTTGTTGCTGCAGGGGACTGTGCAGAGCTTGAGATAGGTCATATTTTCAAACTTGGCACTGACTACAGCGAAAAACTCCACGTTCTATTCACAGACAGGGATGGAACTGAAAAACCTGTTGTCATGGGGTGTTATGGAATTGGAGTGAGCAGGGTCGTTGCAGCGATCATAGAAGGGAATTATGACAATAGCGGAATAATATGGCCGGTTTCAGTTGCACCGTTTCTATCTGTTATTGTACCGGTGAATATGTCAGATACCACAATAGTGGAAACCGCAAACAAGATTTATGAGAACCTTATCTCATCAGGACTGGAAGTTCTTTATGACGATAGAGATGAATCAGCAGGTGTGAAATTCGTTGATGCTGACCTTCTTGGAATACCATATCGCATCACACTTGGAAGGAAAATTGCCGAAGGAAAGATTGAAATAACGGAAAGAAGAACAAAAAAACCTGTTGATGTTGAAATTGACAGGGTAAAGGATTTCCTTATGAATATTGTTAAACAATCGTCATGTCCGACCTGAGGCAGATTCTTCTTTCGGGGTTCAGGTATAACAGGGACAAGTTTTCACTTTTTCTGGTTGTCCTTTTTTCAACAATCTTGATGATGAAGGGTTTTGAACGTATTCTGTTACAGAACCAGACAGAAATTCAGATTTACTGGCTGATAAGCCTTTTTGTAGTGGAAAATTTTTTAACCTGCGGTGTTTACGGGTCTTTGAAAAAAATCTTGTTCGGAGAAAAATTGACCCTTGAAATGTTTTTGAAAAATTGCGTTGATTTTTTTGCCAGGTTTCTTGCGATAAAGGTTCTTTTTGTACTTTTTGCAGCATTTGTTTCAGGAACCATTCTGATTCTGGCGGAAACCGCAGGGAAAATTCCCCTCATTCCTGCAACAGGCATTGTGCTTTTGTGGCTTGTATGGCTTTCTCTGCCGGTATATTACTTTGTTCTTTCTCTTTTTGCACCGATAGTTCTTTTCAGTGAAAACAGCGGTGTTTTACAGTCCATCAAAACCAGCATTGGTTTCAGCAGAATATTTCTTGACAGAATCATTGTCATTGCATTTTTGTATTTACTGTCGGTACTTGTTCTTGTATATTTTCCTGAAAAATTGTATAATTTGTCTTCAGGATTCTGGTCTTTTGTTAAAGGAATAATTGTAAGCACTATTGAGATTGGTTTCATAAGTTCGTTCCTTTTACTATATCAAAAGGAGATATAATGAAAGAAATGTTTGAAATCAGGTGGCACGGACGCGGTGGTCAGGGAGCAAAAACTGCAGCGCTTTTGTTTGGAGATGCTGCCTGTTCAACAGGTAAATATGTTCAGGCATTTCCTGAATACGGTCCTGAAAGAATGGGTGCTCCTGTTGTTTCCTTTAACAGAATAAGTTCACATCCGATAAGAACACACGGTCCTATCCTTAATCCAGATGTTGTTGTTGTACTCGATGTATCGCTTCTTGAACAGGTTGACATAAAAGCAGGCCTTGACCCGGAAAAAGGCATGATTCTCCTAAACTCGTCAAAGGACCCCGAAGAATTGAAAAAACATTTGAATTTTAAGGGTCGTGTTTTCACGGTTGATGCTTCAAAAATATCCCTTGAAACAATAGGAAGGGACATACCAAATACACCTGTAATGGGTGCTCTGATTAAGATTACAAAAATTCTTGATATTGAAGCAGTCCTTGATGATATAAAACATAAACTTGAAATAAAATTCAGGAACAGACCCGAAATTATAGAGGGTAACCTGAAGGCAGTAAGGCAGGCATATGATTCTGTGAAAAGTTCAAACTGATGGGGGTGACTCTTGGAAGAGAAAAAACTATCATGGAAGGAACTTCCCGAAGGCGATGTTTTGAAGGCTGCGAGTTCAAAAAGTTTCAAAACAGGAAACTGGAGAAACATAAAGCCAGTTCATCATCCAGAAAAATGCATTCATTGTCTTATCTGCTGGGTATATTGTCCTGATGGCGCTGTAAAAACAGCAGATGGGAAATTTGTTGGGTTTGACTATGACTACTGCAAAGGATGCGGGATATGTGCGCATGAGTGTCCCAAGGGTGCCATAACAATGGAACCCGAGAGAAAATGAAAAAAACGAAACTGTTTGTGTGGTTGATTAGCATACTGATTCTTTCAGGATGGGTTTCTTTCTTTATAGAGTATGTTTCCGCGAAAAAACAGATTGCTCAACTTCAGACTCGCCTTGAACAGATGGATTCTCAGATAAGAGCGATCGGGGGCATCTCAAAAAACCTTGACCAGGCCATTGCCGATGTTGACAGAATGGTTTCTGAGTTTGAAAAACTCAAGTCATCCCTTCAACAAACTCGCAACAGAATTGAAAAAGCAAGCAAAACAGAATAGGTTACGAGATTTTTTTTATCCGGTTTATCCCAACTTCACACATTCAGAGCAGGAAAGAGTAAACGTGGATACCCCAATGTCACGTCGGGATAATCACATTTTTACCTGCCCGAACTCTTTGGGTTACCCACAATCTCCACATTACTACTATTATTTTTTCAAAAACCTGAAAAACAAAGATGTCATCATAAAATAGAATGACCTTTACCACTAAATTTGGAGAAGAGCTAAAAATATTTTAAGGGTACGCGTTATAAAAATGTAAAACCCTTAATTTGAAAGGAAACCAGTATATATAGTATTATGTAATACCTCAGTGAAGCACGTTATGTTAGGCACAAAGTTAATACTTATCAACAAAGAGCGCTATACTTAGGCACAGAGGCACA
>DYKA01000125.1 GCA_020722805.1 Vermiphilus sp. | reverse complement strand
AGTGAAATGTGAAAGAGGGGAAATTATTCTGTTAACTCAAAAAGAAATCTCACGCTTTCTTCAAACCAGCCGAGTTGCTTTTTTAATTCAGGGATACTGAAATCATCCACAAATGGCTGACCATACTTATTCATTTCTGTTCCGCATATCACAGGGATATTCATCTTTATGCAGGTTGAAAGAAACAACTCAAAATTTCCGACTTTTACTGCCTTTTCTTCAGGATTCTGTATGTTCCAGTTTCTTTCAGGGATAATATTCATGATTCTTATACCTGTTGAAAGCATAAATTCAAGAAATTTTTTCGGGTCTTTTTCTCCCTTGTTTGTACCGTCAAGCCAGTTTCCGACCGCGATACCGCCGTTTTTCGCCACCATATCTATAAATTCATAAATTGTGGGGAATGTTTCTGGTTCTGGTTTAATATATCCAGGCCCCCCATTTTTTACCAGCACCGAGCGTATTTTTTCCATGAAGTCACCCATCTTTTCCTTTTTCATTTCAGCAACTTCGCTCGCTGAAATTTTCAGTATTTCACTCCAGAAATCATCAGACGATATATCGGAGATTTTCTCAGATTTTTCAATGTATGCCTTTATAATATGCCTCTCGGTTGGATTCCCTGACGGTGTCAGAGGGCAGACATCTTTCGTATAGTCAACCACCACAGGAGAAAGGAAATTATTGAGTTTTTCAACAATTCTACGATTACGGCTGCCAGAAATCTCATGAAGCTTCCTGTATATCCTTTCTGCGTCAGAGTTCTTTTCAGGCAGTTTTTTGAACCCGAGGCCGTTTATGTAATATATACCTGGTTCCCCTGGAGAATTTATTATTATTTCCTGAAACTGAGGCACATAAACCCGTGTCTCAATCCCTGCAATGGCTGGAATGCCTAAAAGTTTTGATGAAAGAAGTGTTTCTTCAATGGCTTCAAGAGTGTCAAAATCAACAATTCCGACGTGTTTCAATCCGATTTTGTGTGCTTCAAAAATAATTCTTGATGGAGACCAGTTTTTATAGTTAAATGAATGAAAAGAGTGTATATGCATATTGTCATACGGCTGTTTATTTCCTTTTCTAATCCTGCCGCTTTTGACAAATTCTGCAATTTTATAAAGTGCTTCAAACCTGTTTCTTGAATCAAAATCAGAAAGTTTATCAATAATCTTCTCCATCAGGTCTCCATTTTCAATCCAATTTTTTTCTCAATGAAATAATTTGCTGTTTCAATCAATCTGTCTGTCCAGAACCTTGTTGGTTGAGATAGATAAAGGTCAATGTTTGCATATAATCCCTGGTCCTCAACAACCCATTCCGGGTCAAGTTTAATGTCTGTCTTCCTGTCCCAATCTGAATGCTTCCATATTTCAATATCTTTATAGAAGGCGATATAGGTTTCCTTATCAACTGTTGCGTCAAGACATATCCATCTGTTATTAATGAATACCTTTGCAAAAACATGGACAGTTGTATCGTTTACCATTTCAAAAATTTCGTCCGGGAGCAATGGTCTGAGAATTTTTTTTCTGACAAGATACACGCCATATCCTGCAGGAATACCACACCTTCTTAAAAGGGCTATCTGAAGATTTGCCTTATTGAAACAATTGCCTGTTTTTTTCTTCAGTGTTTCAGAAGCACATCTCCACGGATAATCAAACCTGTATTTTATTGTATCCCTGACGAAATCAAACACTGCAGCGACGATGTCCAGAGTGTTGAGATACCTGTAATTCTCACAGAAATTCGTAATTTCTTTTGACTCAAAATCGCAGTATCTGGTCTGTTTAATATACTCATCATCTGCAACAGGATTTTTCATATTATTAGTATTGATTGTATAATAAAACCGGATTCTGTTTGAAACGGATAAGATATATTACAACAGGAGGGCTTATGTGCAAAATAGCAGTATATGCATTTACAATTTTACTGTTATGCGGCTGTGTTCATTACTCGGCATATGACAATTTTTTGAGAGACACCAAACTTCGCCGGGATTTCGCATTGAAGCACGACGAATTATCTCCTGAAGTACGGCAGGCGATTGTTGAAGGCAAAATCTTACCTGGTATGGACCAGAATTTGATAAGGATGCTTTTCGGCGAGCCAGACGAGACCTATCTTTCAGAATCAGGAATGCTGGAGATGTGGTACTATGAAAATTTTGCTTTTGGTTTTGACAAAAACGGCAATGTTGTGAAGGTCTTTGAACCCGATGATATGAAATTTGGAAAAAAGAAACCACGGAGGTAGATATGAGGAAACTCAGATGGGGAGTAATTGGTTCTGGAGGTATTGCATACAGACGCACCATTCCAGAGGGTATAATTCCTGCGGATAATGCGGAACTGGTTGCTGTTTGCGATGTTAATGAGGAACTGGCAAGAAAATCAGGTGAGAAATTTGGTGTGCGCTTTTACACAGATGAGGATGCTTTGATAAATGACCCTGATGTTGAGTGTGTATATATTGCAACTCCAGCGTACCTGCACTTCAGACAGGCAGAGAAGGTTTTGAAGGCGAAGAAACACGCCCTTGTTGAGAAACCAATTACACTGAAGGTTGAAGAAGGGAAAAAACTGGTTTCAACTGCGAAGAGAAATAAGGTAAAACTCGGAGTGGATTTCATGATGCGGTTCAATACAATCAACCAGAAAATAAGAGAAATGGTGTTAAAGGGAGAACTCGGAACAATTGTGATGGCAAGGGCTCAACTTTCCTGCTGGTATCCGCCCATAAAGGGTGCATGGAGACAGATTCCAGAACTCGGCGGTGGCGGCTCCTTCATTGATATGGGATGTCATTGCATGGATTTACTTGAGTTTATTATTGGTAACAAAATTAAAGAGATTTCCTGTATGACTGATACAATTATTCATAAATATTCTGTTGAAGATACAGCAGTTGCACTTGTAAAATTTGCCAGCGGCGCAATAGGTATTGTTGACAGTTGCTTCAGCATTCCGGATAATTCTTCAAAGAACATTCTTGAAATCTATGGGAGCAGGGGAAGTATTATTGCAATGGGCACAATAGGTCAGACACCTGATGGGGTAGCGACCGCATATCTTGAGACAACCATGAAAGAATATGATGCTCAGCAGTCAAGACAGATTGTCTCAACAAGCGTAAAAATTGAGGTGGAGCCATACAACACCTACAGAGCACAGATTGAGAGTTTCTCCGGTTCTGTTCTTGAAGACAGGGAAGTTTTCAATTCAGGTGAAGACGGTGTAAGAAATCAAGCAATAGTTCTTACGGCGTATAAATCCGCAAAAACAAAGAAATCAGAAAAGGTCCCTATGAAATAAAGATTGTTTTAACGTAAATATTCACCTAACAAGAACATCAAGGGTTTCACCCTTGATAACCCGATAAGGTAAAAAACCAACTACTTACATTAAGGTGGTTCTTGCTGAAATACGCAAGAATGAGCATCTGGAATTTCCTACAAATATTG
>DYKA01000124.1 GCA_020722805.1 Vermiphilus sp. | reverse complement strand
TTGTAATATTAATATTAACTTTATAATTCTGGTGAGAGATTGATCGTTCAAGAAACAGAACCTTTACATCACAGAAATCAGGAACATAGAAATGAAAATAGAAGAAAACTGTGGAGTTTTCGGAATTTATTCAAACACAAATTGTGTTAATCAACTTTACCACGGCATTTTTAAGCTCCAGCACAGAGGACAGAGATACTGCGGCATTTCTACTTTCAATCAGGAATTGAAACTGATCACGCATAAGGGTTTTGTCAGGCATTCATTCACACCCGATGAATTGCAAAGCCTTTCGGCAAACTACGGCATCGGACATGTCAGTTTAAAAGAAAGACAGCCCATTCTTCTTGAATCCAGATTGGGAACTTTTGTTATTGCTTTCAGCGGAAACATTCTTAATGCAGAACAGCTCTTCACTGACTTAAAGAACAGAGGGCATTCCTTTTCCAGTCATAACCAGATAGAACTTCTGGCAAAAATAATTGTACAGGGTAAAAACTTTGTTGATGGAATTGAAAAATTAGCAGAAATAATTAAAGGTTCATATACAATCCTGATATTAACCAGACAGGGTATTTATGCAGCAAGGGACCCGCATGGCTTTAAACCGCTTGTTCTCGGAAAAGGTAAGAATGAATATGTTGTTTCTTCTGAATCAAGACCTTTCAGTATGCTTGGCGTGAATATTCTCAGGGATGTAAAACCAGGCGAGATTGTTTTTATCGGTAAGAATGGAATTCAAACAAAGGGTCATGTCAGTACCAGACGCATTGCCTATTGTGCCTTTGAATGGGGCTATATTGCTTCTATGGATTCAATTATTGAAAGCATTCCAGTCGTAAGGGTAAGAAACAATCTTGGAACAAGCCTGGCAAGAAATGATAATGTTGATGCTGACATAGTTGCAGCCATTCCCTTTTCTGGGATCGGTTATGCTCTGGGTTATCACAAAGAATCAGGCATCCCGTACGATGAAGTATTTCTCATAGACAGATTTGCAAGCAGAAGTTATCTGCCTTTGACTCAGGAAGAAAGAGAACAGGAGGCACGTATCAAACTTTCTGTGATTGAAGAAAATATTAGAGGAAAAAGAATAATACTCTGCGATGATTCAATTGTCAGGGGAACACAGATTAGAAACAAGGTGTTAGAATTAAAAGCCTTCGGGGCTAAACAGGTGCATGTAAGGGTTGGGTGTCCTCCTTTAATGTCGCCGTGCAGATATGATATTTCAACAAGGTCCTACAAAGAATTAGCCGCTAAACAATACTCAATCAATCAGATTGCCAGAAAAATTGGTGCAGACACTCTAAAGTATAATACGGTGGAAGATTTTGTTAAGGCAATCGGTTTGCCTGAAAAAAATCTCTGTCTTCAGTGCTGGACAGAAGAAGAAATCATATAAAAAACAACCTTAAAACATGAAATGATTGATTCAAGATTTTTGCATGGTGTCCTTAATGGAACAAACAGCCGTTTTACTGAAAAACAACTGAAGCATTATGACTCTTATGGTGAGAGTATTGCTCTGCGGGCAAGGTGTCTTTCAGGCGCGTTCATCGCTGTTAAAGGCAGGTCAAGAGCAATAGATATAACACTCAAGATTCGCGGTAGGGCGAGAAATTATCTGGGTATTGATGTTGAAGTTGATGGAACTGTCGCAAAGTCCTTAAGAATGATGGATCTCGCGCCTGAAACAGAAATTCTTGAACTACAGCTAATGAAGTTTTCTGATGAGAAGCCAAGAGAAATAAGGATTTATCTTCCTGTTTCTATTGAGACAGAAATTGTTTCTTTCAGCGTTGATGGTGACCCTCTGCCACGTCCAGATAAAAAAATTCTCTGTCTTGGTGATTCCATTACTCAGGGCATGGATTCTGTTTCTCCGTTGTGCACCTATCCTGCGGTTACTGCAAGAATTCTTGGATTTGACCTACTCAATCAGGGAGTTGGAGGCCATATTTTTGACCCGCTTACCATTGACAAAAGTCTACCATTTGAACCTGAAATAATAACCGTTGCCTATGGTGTTAATGACTGGAACAAAGATGTGTCCGCAAAAGAATTAAAGAAAACAGTGAGTGATTATCTTGAAAATCTGAGATGCAGTTTTCCGAAATCCCGGATAGTGGTCATTACCCCAATTTGGACAAACAGGGAAACAGAACAAAAATCTGCAGGAAGACTTCAAGATGTCAGAGATATTATTGAGAAAGTGGCAAAAACAACAGACTGTGTTGCAGTTAATGGACTTTCCCTTGTGCCGAACGACATGTTTTATTTTGTTGATGGAATTCATCCAAATGAAGCAGGACATCTTATTTATGGAATTAACCTTGCCAGTCTTCTAAAAAATTATTGATAGGAAGCAATACTGTTTTCAACCGACATTTCTTTTTGAATCTTACGATAAGTTATCGTAAGTAGCAAGGCAACAAGGAGCACCAATACTCAGTAAAGTATATTTTATTGCAAAGTGAAAAATGTAATAAGGGTTAAATAATTTTGATTTTTGTAATTTTACTTTTGCAGTTTACAATTTGCATTTTGCATTGAATATTCAATGAAG
This sequence comes from Vermiphilus sp., assembly GCA_020722805.1. Lineage (GTDB taxonomy): Bacteria > Ratteibacteria > UBA8468 > B48-G9 > DTJG01 > DTJG01. Next base: position 1,000 of record DYKA01000124.1, on the reverse strand, counting down.
CACCACTCGCTTATCCTGTGGTTTTCTGCGAAGCCGGGTAAATATGGTATTTACAAGTTATCTGATGTATGTTTCAACCTCCTTATATTCAGGAATACTCATTGGACCTTGTTTTGTACATTTCAATGATGCTGTGATGCTTGCAATCCTTCCGCATTCAGGAATATCTTTTCCAAGGCAATAGCAGGCAATAAAGGCACCTGCATAGGTATCCCCTGCTCCTGTTGGGTCAACAACATTTACTTTGAGAGATGGAATTTTTACTACATTCTCCTTTGAGAATATTTCAGAACCTTTTTCTCCTTTTTTAATCACAACAATTTCAATATTTGATTTTATCAGTTTTTCCACAATTGCATTGAGCGGCTTATTGCCGAACAAAAGAAGAATTTCTTCTTCTGTGGTAAAAAGGATATCTGTATGTTTCAAGAAGATATTGATTTTTGCAATATTTTGTTTGAATGATGCCATTTCCTTTCTGATATTCGGGTCAAAACTGATTGTAGCATTATTTTTCACTGCGATTTCAAGGGCTTTACTGCAGGCATTAAAACTGGATTGGCTGATAAAAAGAGAACTTCCTGTAATATGGAAAACCTTTATTTTTGAGAAATAACTTTTTCTAATATCTTTTGGTTCAAGAAGGCCTGCTGCTCCTGAATGAAAGATAAATTTCCTGTTTCCATCAGGAAGGTATCTTACAAAAGCAGTGCCTGTTGTGGCATTAGTAATCCGTATGCACGATGTATCAACATTATCATTTCTGAGTCGCTGAACAGTCAATTTCCCAAAATCATCCTTGCCACAAACAGCCACAATTCCTGTACTTACTTTTTTTCGCGATATACGGCTCACTGCTGAAATAAAAATGCCAGGAGCCCCACTTGGATATGGACCCAGAAAAATTCCTGATTCAAGAAACGGTGTTTCTGTTCCTTTTCTCATTATCTCAACAAGAAGTTCTCCAGTAGTTATGACCTCTGGATGTTTCATATTGATA
>DYKA01000019.1 GCA_020722805.1 Vermiphilus sp. | reverse complement strand
GGAATTTCAATGTTTTTAGGAAATTCCAGATGCTCATTCTTGCGTATTTCAGCAAGAACCACCTTAATGTAAGTAGTTGGTTTTTTACCTTATCGGGTTATCAAGGGTGAAACCCTTGATGTTCTTGTGCCTGTAAATATGAACGGTGTTTAGTAAATATTTACGATCCACGATAACTTGGTTTGTGGTAAAATATAGAATATGGGAAAATTTGTCGTTATTGCTGGAATTTTCCTTGTTCTGATAGGACTTTTCCTTGAGTTTAAATTGCCCATTGGAAAATTACCGGGAGATTTCTCTTACCATCGTGGGAACTTTCATTTTTATTTCCCCCTTACAACATCAATCGTTTTAAGCATCTTGCTCACCTTGCTTTTAATGCTTTTTACAAGGAAATAGATTTGAAAATCAAAAAAAATCTTGAGAAAATCTCACCTTTTGACAATATCAAAATTGATTCTTCTCTGATGTTTCACAGACATAAGGTGGCGGCTGTTAACTTTGTCCCGGATAAATGGAACAAGGCAAAAAATGCCGAAAAACTTGAGTGGTTTTTTTCACAAGCGGCAAAACAAAAATGCGAGATTGCTGTTGCACCTGAAGGCATTCTTGAGGGATATATTTTTTCAGATATTATATGGCATAGAGAAAGGATGGATGCTTTTTTTGATATTGCAGAACCCATTAATGGCAGGTATATAAAACATTTTCAAAATCTTGCAAAAAAACTGAAAATTGCTGTTTGTTTTGGGTTTGCACGAAGAGAAAATGACCAGATTTTTAATAGCGCAGTATTCATTGATTTTAATGGAAAAATCTGCGGCGTTTATAATAAAATTTCAGAAGGAACACACCCGTCGTGGAAATTTTTAAAACAGGGGAATGAAATTAGGGCATTTGACACGTCTTTTGGAAGATGCGGACTTTTGATTTGCAGCGATAGGTGATATCCAATTATCACAAGAGCGCTTGTGCTTAATGGAGCTCAATTTATTTTGATACCAACCTACGGCTCAAAAAATAAAGCGCAAAACAAGGCAGTGATATCAAGGTCAAGAGAAAACGGGATACCAATTATTCAGGCAAATGTTGGAATGAACCTTATTGTCAATAAGGGTGAAATCACTGCATACAAATGGGGGAAAAACAAAATTACAACTGCATTTATTGACATACCGGTAAAACCGTCTGAAGATGCAGTCAGAGCATGTGAGAAAGAATTTCTGAAGTGCCAGAGAAAAATGCAGATAAACTGGTACAGAATGATAGTTTTGAGATTGAAAAGGAACAAACCGACAAAAGACGAACAAAGCCACTTTATACCTGATGAATTATTTAGAAAACTTCAGAAATCAAAGTGGGGTGAACATCTCATTAAATGGAAACCAGAAGATTAGGAAGGACAGATATAAAAGTGAGTGAAATTTCTCTTGGAGGGGTTGCCTTTACTTGGCTTGGCAAGAAACGGTCAGAACAGTTGATTGATTTTTGTGTTGAAAACGGTATTAACTACATAGATATTTATTCTGGCACAGGAGAAAAAATCAGGGATTCACTCAAGAAACACAGGCAGAAGATTTTTATTTCTACAAGGGGAAATTCAAAAACAATTGACAGCACTCTTCAGGAATTCGGGCTTGATTATTTTGACATTTTTCTCTTGAGTATGATTGATAGCCGAGAGCAGTTAGAAAAAGCAATCAAAGAAGCTGAAACTCTTGAAAAATTCAGGAAACAGGGAAAGTTCAGAATTTCTGGAATTTGCACGCACAATCCCTCTCTTTATTCCGAAATAATAAAAAGCAGGGTATTCCGGGTAATGATGGTGCCTGTGAATTGTATTGATGTAATTGACAGAAAAATTTTTGAAGATGCAAAACACAATGGAATTGGAATTATTGCGATGAAACCGCTTGCGGGTGGAAATCTGAGAAAGTATGACTCTGCAATAAGATATGTTTTGAATTTGCCTGTTTCCACAGCATTGATTGGAATGGCAAGGATTAAAGAAGCAAAACAGGACATCAGCGTGTTAAAAAATCCCATAATCACCAATCAGGATAATGTGTTCTATAGAAAAATTCGCAGACAGTTAGGAAAAGTATTCTGCAGATATTGCGGACATTGCATTTTCCCTGATCCATGTCCAGAAGGAATTCCTGTAAGAACCATTATGATGCTTGAAACCCTTGCATTTCAGGCGAATTTCAAACGCAAAGTATCAGAAAAAATTCTAAAATCAATAGAAAATTGCACCCGATGCGGATTGTGTGAAACAAGATGTCCTTATAAGCTACCAATCAGAAAGCTTCTTCCTGTAAAGGTTAAAAAATATCTTAAAATGACAGAGCAAAAATAATATTCTTACTCAGCCACAATGCAGCTAAACTTATCTATTTCGGAAATTCTTATTATAAATTTTTCACCTTTCTTTGAAACATTTACTCTGCTGTATGGGCTGAATATTTTAACAATCTTTGAGTGGTCTGGGGGAACAAACTCAACAAAAAGATTTTTTTGTTTTCTCATTGAGAAGTTTGTAAGGGTAATGACATAGGTATGGTCTTTTTTCAAAAGCACGCCTTCAACAAGTGCATTGGAACACACAACAGGGCTGCTGATGTCTTTAAGGATGCTCTTTATAATCAGACGGACATCTTCATTGAATTGAGTCGGGAAGAATTGAGAAAGTTCGTCTTTGTCTCCACCCCTTCCATATGGCTGGAGAGGAATTGCATCTTTCAAATACGCTGAACCAGGCAGTGCTCCAATAATTACTGCTTTTCCTCTACCATAGTTGTTTTCAACCGCGGCGACTTCTCCATTTGAATATTTGCCGATTACTTTTCCAGTATCAACCGAAAATACCTGTCTGTATCCAAAAACATTCATTTTCCTGCCTGAATCAAAAACAATGGTATCCATCGGCTTCATATGAATAAGGTCAAGTTTTGGCCTGATGGCGTCAACTGTTTTTTTCAAGTTTTGCATCTTTTATTCCAAAAACTTCTTTCAAAGTATCAAGCGGTCTGTTATAATGGTCAAGAAGTCCACCGCCCGCGACTGAAACAAGAATTCCACCATTCCTGACCCAGTCAGCAAGAGATTGTGCTGCATCTGGCCTTAAATGGTCGCCAACGAGGAAATACACAGAATAATCTTTCAGGTATCCTTCGGCAATATCATCTTCTGAAATAATGTCAACCGGATACTGAAGATGACGAAGCAACAGATAAAGGTTCTGCCTTTCCTGAGGATAGACGCAATTGCCCGGCGAATGCTCGTATGATGGTTTTCTTGCAAGGTCCCATATATCTGTTGTTGAACTCCAGCCAACTGCAATTTTTGCAGGGGCAACCTTTGCATCAACAAGATAGTCCTCCACAACACCAATATTTCTGTTAACATTTTTTGTTGCCTTCATTATGTCAGGATATCCCATATAACTGCAGCCATTGGGCCAGCCAAAAACATAGTAGTGAAGCCACCTGAAACCCTGTCCATACATTGGATAGCTGGCAAGCTCAACAAATTCTCCAGTATAACCGCGATTTCCGTCAGCAATCATATAAGAACCGAGCGGACAGTTGTGATACTTTGCCAGAGAGCGCGCAAGTGCTGCCTCGTATGACTGGGTCTGGGGGCCGATATAGTCAGGCGTTCCACCAAACCTCCATGAAATCTCTGAGCTGTATTCTGTTACACCTCTTTCGTGAAACAACATAAAGATATCATCGCCCCTTGCAAGAGACGGCCCACCACCGAGAGAAGGATATACACTTCCTGAGTGAACGTATGAACCTTTGGGAAAGATTTTCTCAATCAGTTTTGTTGCTTCAGCATTGACCCTTGCGAAAAGGTATGTGCGGAATCTGGTTGAGTGATAAAAGAGCATATCTGAATCCTTTAACACATCATCACTTTTAAGAGACTGGGCTGAAAGATACGATTCAAACATCTGCTTGCATCTGGGCCATGTCATAAGCGTTTCAAATGACGGCGGACCTGTCTCTTCAAGAAGTTTTATGTGAAGGGGAAATTTTCTGCCAAGAGATTTTTCAAGGTCACCTGCTATCTGTCTGTACCTGTTTTCAAGTTTTGAAAAATCCCCCTCATAGCACTCTCTTGTAAGATGTAGATTTTGAACCATGCCGAAACCGAAATCAGTGTTAAATCCTTTGACCTTTGAATTTATTCCATAAATGAACGGGCTTGTTCTGTACGCTTCTCCATTTAATCCCGATGCAACGGCAAGTTTGAACTGCAGTTCCGGAAATATCGTGCCGATAACTCCGGTCAACAAAATCTTCTTAGCCGGCTTTCCCGGCGGATTATATTTCTCAAGGATGTTTGTCTGCTTCTTTATCATCTCATCAACTGTTAATGCTTTGCTTGAACCAAGAAGACCCTTTTCATATTTACCCATTCCTATTGAAGCAATGACAGTGGTTTCATCCTTGCCTGGACCCACATCAATGGTCTTAACTCTATTTGAGATTGAACCAACTGCAATATCAACTCTTATTTTTGCATTGCCTGTCTGAGAAACCACAATCTCTGGAACCATAACTGAATAAACCTTAATCTTATGCCAGTCAGAAATATCTCCCTTCTTAAGAAAATCTTTTTCATCGGGCTGTTTTGGCACAATTCCTGATTTACCGATAAAGTATGTTTCCCTCGGAGCGTAAGGGTGATTGCCATAAAGTGCAAAACCAGTAATAATCTTCAAAGCACCTTTACCTTCATTAACACGGCTTCTGATGTAAACAGGAACCGTGAAACTTGACAGGATTGGCGGCCTTGTTTCTCTTGCCCATATCCAGTCATTTCCTGATTTTAATTCAAGATCATCAGTAAGATAAAAAAGGTCTATTATTCTTCTTGCAGCTGGCTTCTGGTTTTTTCCTTTTGATAGAACTATTGTAGCAGGTCCTTTTTCAAGTTCTGCCGTCATTGCCTGATAAACGTAATCAGTATTATGCCAGTCCCATGCCCCTTGAACAATTTCTCCTCTGCCAAAAGGAAAAAATTTCTTATCTTCTTTTCTTCCAAAATCCGACTGAGCCCTGATACTACCCTTTTGAATAATTTTCACACTAAAAACAGAACCAAAACCATAGCAACTTTCATATCTTACCCATAGTTTATATGTCTTTGTCTCTGGAATTATAAGAGAAAATTGTGCCTCTGCTGGATTATCCGATGAATCCCCTTCAATCTTTTGAATACTCCAGAAATTTGGCTGAGAGGGAAAATATCCGTAATCAGTAATTCTCCAACCTTTGACAAGATTGAACGATTCTGCCTCAATTGGAAGTTCATATGCAAAGGACGCTCTGACAAATATAGCCATAACTGTAAATTCAAATACAAGAAAAAATTTTTTCATATATACTCCTGTGTAAATATTCAAAAAACACCTTTTACTGAATATTCAATGCAAAATGCAAATTGTAAACTGCAAAATTAAAATTACAAAAATCAAAATTATTTAATCCTTATTACATTTTTCACTTTTCACTTTGCAATAAATTGTACTTTACTGAGTATTTACCTCCTGGTTTATGGTATCAATATTTTCCATTTGTGCATATCTTTGTCAATACATTTTAATTTTTCGCAAATCTGTAATAAAATTCTTGATAGGAATCCAATCATGCGGATTGAAAAAACAAAAGAAATACAGAAAAACTTAAGGAACAGGCTGAGCATCAAACATATCAGAAAAAATGCCAGAATTGTTGCTGGTGGCGATGTTGCATATGCAGGAGATCTTGCTGTCGGCGGGATTGTTGCAGTGAATATTCCTGAACTTGTGGTAATAGAGAGAACCTTCGCTGTTGCAGAAGGTCTGTTCCCTTATATCAGAGGATTACTTGCATTCAGGGAGGCGCCGGTATTGCTTGAAGCAATAAGAAAATTGAAATGCTGTCCTGACGTTTTTATCTTTGATGGACACGGAATCGCACATCCTGAGAGAATCGGTCTTGCATCACATATAGGCGTCTTGATTGACAGACCAAGTATTGGCTGCGCAAAGTCAGTACTAACAGGAAGTTTCTCATTGCCAGAAAGAAAAAAATCCAGCTACACTTTTCTTTATGATGGAAACGATATCATAGGTGCTCTGGTCAGGACAAAGACAGATGTAAAACCGGTTGTGGTTTCCCCGGGAAACAAGGTCAATCTTGAAGATTCAATAAAGATTGTTCTCCAGTGCTCCGGCAGGTTCAGAATACCAGAACCAGTTCGGCTTGCGCATATTTTCGCAAACGAGATAATGAGAAAAATTCAAAGAAGCGGGGGACCAGATGAACTGTACCAGTAAGATATTATTGATCTTCGTGTTGCTTGCGGTATCTACGACTGCTGAGAATAAGACCTCAATTCAGCTTCCGAGTCCGGAAACAACAGGGAAAGTTTCTGTTGAAGAAACACTCGCAAAAAGAAGAAGCATCAGAAACTATCAATCCACATCGTTAAGCATGAAGGATCTCGGACAACTTCTATGGTCAGCACAGGGTATCACTGCGAAATGGGGTGGAAGAACAGCACCATCTGCCGGTACAACATATCCTCTTGAATTGTATGTTGTTGCTGGGAATGTTGAAAGCCTTGAAGCAGGACTGTATCGCTATGTACCTGTTTCACACAAACTTAATATGGTTTCAAAAGGTGATATAAGAGACAAACTGAGCATTGCTTGCCTTGGTCAGCAAAGTGTGAGAAAAGCACCTGTTACAATAATCATTGCTGCTGATTTTTCACGGACAAAGAAAAGATATGGAGAAAGAGGAATTATTTATGTGTATATTGAGGTTGGACATGTGGGAGAAAATATTTACTTACAGTCAGAATCGCTCGGACTTGGAACCGTTGCCATAGGCGCCTTCAATGAAAAACTGTTAAAGGAACTTTTGAAAATAAATGAGGAACCATTATATGTTATGCCAGTGGGGAAAAAATAAACACAACGAGGAAGAACATTTACGCTTCAATGAATTTTCGCGAAAGAAGTCGTCATCCTTACTGGGACTTATTCGGACCATGGCAGGAAACCCTTGAAATCTGGAAAAAACAGGGATACGACGAAAAAGATGATTTTGGTACGGATAAACTGGTGCAGGTTCAGCATATCTTTGATCCGTTTCCACCATTTGAAAAAAGAGTAATATCAGAGAATGACAGGCACAGAATTTTTGTAAATGAAGACGGCGTGATTATGAAGGAGTTCAAGGTAAGAGAAAAGAGTTCAATGCCACAGTTCTTAAAATTCCCTGTTGAAACAAAGCGCGAATTCACCTTGTTCTGGAAACAAAAGATGAAATCGGACATTGCATTGAGAATCGGCGAAAACTGGAAAGAAAAACTTGTCAATGCGGAAAAAAGCAACTGCCCTTTTTTTATCACTGCAGACAGATGGGCAGGTTTTTTTGGACCATTGAGAAATCTTGTCGGAGTTGAGAAACTTTGCACACTTTTTTATGATGAGCCGGAATTTGTGGAGGAAATGATGGAAGCATTTCTCCTGCATATAACCACCACGATGAAACAGGTTCTTGATGTTGTTCATGTTGACATATTCATACTGTGGGAAGATATGGCATATCATTCAGGCCCATTGATTTCTCCCTCTATGGTGAGAAAATTCATGCTTCCAAGATATAGAAAACTTATTGATTTTCTGAAAAATTACGGGAAAAAAGTGTCTTTTGTTGCACTGGACAGCGATGGAAATGTGGATTCATTAATTCCTGTGTGGCTTGATGCAGGAATGGATGTTATTGCCCTGAGAAAAAAATATGGCAAATCTCTCAGAATGTGGGGTGGATTTGACAAGAGAATAGTTGCAAAAACACCGGAGGCGATTGACGCAGAAGCAAAGAGACTGGCAGGACTTGTTGAAGAAGGTGGTTATATATGCGGGATGGACCACAGTGCTCCGCCCGATATCTCATTTCCAAATTTCAGACATTTCATGAAAAGAATGAAAGAAATAAGCAAGAAATAATTCAGCAGTGAGGTGCGATATGGCAAAAAAATACATTGAACACGGACTCACAAATCTTGTAAGAGCAAGGCCAATCATTATTATCGTAACCCTTCATCCTGATGGAACAGTGAATGCCGGAACCTTCGGTGCTTATACCAATGTTTCAGGTTCAGAAATTGGCATAGCCATAGGAAAACCATCCCACACATACAAAAACATAAAAAGAACAGGTGAATTAACGATAAGTGTTGTTACAAAATCAATTGCCAGGGCAGCAGAAATATGCGGGCAGGATTTACCTCAAAATGAAAGTGAAGTAGAAAAAGCAGGACTCACCTGTGAGCCGTCAAGAAAGGTTTTACCACCTGTTATCAAAGAAAGTGTTGCAAACCTTGAATGTCGGTTTGTAAGAGAACTTGAAATAAACTATCACTCATTTATGATTGTAAAATGCCTTGCAGGACATATTGAAGAAGATTGCATTGCAAAAGACGGTGGCCTTGATGTTGTAAAGGCACAGGCAATCTTCAATATCGGATATCCAAAGCCGGTTTATGCAATTCTTTCAAATCCTTTCAGGGTTGAAGTGTGAACAGTGCGGAATATCTGAAGAACATTCTTGAAGCAAAGACAGGATTGAAAATAAGCATTGAATTGACAGACAACAGGAAACAAATTCTCAAAATCACGCCTGATAAACCCGACAGAAAAATTATTGAAATAAACCGCATTCTTGTTGATGCACCAGATGAGGTAATTGAGGCAGTCACAGATTTTGTCAGCGGCAGGAACAGGAAATCAAGCCGCACCAGAATAATAAGATATGTCAGAAAAACTCTATCTGAAAAAACTCAGGACAGGAAAATAAATCTCCATACTTCTGGCAATGTCTATAACCTCAATGATATTTTTGAAAAACTCAACAAAAAATACTTTAATGGTTCGTTAACCTGTCGCATAACATTCGGCAGAAACTACTGCAATCCAAGAAAAAGATCAATTGTATTCGGCAGTTTTAATCCGCAAAAAAATATAATACGAATCAACAGAGCCCTTGATAGTGTTATGGTTCCTGAATTTTTTGTTGAATATATTGTTTTCCACGAAATGCTTCATGCCCGCTTGTATTTTTCAGGAATTTCTGCAGTGTCAATGAAACACTCAAAAAACTTCAGAGCAAAAGAAAAAAATTACCCGTTTCTGGAAACAGCAAAAAAATGGAAAAAGGAAAATCTCAAATTCTTTATAAGAACCGCAAAATGAAAGCATACAATCAACTGAATAAAAAAGCAATTGCTGAAATAGGGGAAATAGTTGGACGGGAAAATCTCATCACTGAAAGCGAAAGATTTCTTGATTACAGCCACGATGAATTTGCACTTGACGAAATAAGACACAGTCCCGATATTGTAGTAAAACCCTCAACCACTGAAGAAGTGTCCGGCATTATGAAGATAGCAAGCAGAGAAAAATTTCCTGTGGTTGTTAGAGGCGGAGCGACAGGATTGGTTGGTGGATGCGTGCCTTCATTCGGTGGCATTGTGATAAGCACAGAAAGAATGAACCAGATTATTGAAATTGATGAAACAAATCTTATGGTTACGCTTCAGGCAGGAACCACCCTGCGGGATTTTTATTCTTCAATCAAGAGCAGAAAACTCTTTTTCCCGCCCCATCCGGGAGAAGAAAGTGCAACAATAGGCGGTGTTATCAGCACAAATGCCGGTGGAGCAAGAGCAATAAAGTATGGAACAATCAGAAACTTTACAAGATTTGTTGAGGCTGTGCTCGCAGATGGAAGTATAATTACTGCAGGCGGAAAAATCATCAAGGACAGCACTGGATACAGCCTGCTTCATCTTCTTATAGGTTCAGAAGGAACTCTCGGAATAATCACAAAGGCAGTACTCAGCGTGCTGCCAGAGCCAGAAACCATGATTACCCTTCTTGTTCCATACAGAGACATTGAAACATGCCTGACAGGAGTTCCTTCAATACTGAAATCAACAGTCAGACCGCTCGCAGTTGAGTTTATCAACAGAAAAGTTATTGAAAAGACACAGCAGCACACCGGAAAGCACTGGCCTTCTATACAGGGAGATGTGTTTCTGATGATCATTCTTGAAGGAAATCACGACGAGATTGAAAAACATTGCGAAATAATTGCTGATATTTGTCTGAGTCAGGGTGCATCTGATGTTTTTGTTGCTGACTCTCAACAAAAACAGGAAGAGATTCTTCAGGTAAGAAGTATGGTATATGAGGCACTGAAATCAGACACCATTGAAATTCTTGATGTTTCATTGCCTCCGGATAAGATGGCAGCGCATATTTTGTTTGTTGATGAGATTTCATCAAAATACGACATCTGGCTGCCAACATACGGCCATGCTGGTGACGGTAATCTTCATACCCATATCATGAAGATTACTCCTGAAGGAAATAAGATAACCGAATGGAAAAGCATATTTACGCAAATTAGGAATGAAATCATTCTTGACGGAATAAAAAAAGGAGGAAAAATTTCAGGAGAACATGGTATCGGATTGATCAAAAAACAATATCTTGAAGTCTGTCTCGGCAGGACATATATTGATGTGATGAAAAAAATTAAACAATCCTTTGATCCGCTTTATCTTCTAAATCCCGGCAAGATTTTTGACCCTGATTGAATCTATACAGAAACCAGTGCATATCGTGCACTTAAATTTCTGGCATCTTTCCCTGCATAATACACAAGGAGCACCAGATCTCTGTCAATAGTGATACCACAGGGATGGCCAAAACTCCATGTTCCCATGTCTTCCCAGTACTCAGCATAAGAACTTTCACCAGACACGCCCCTTTCTTTCCTTTCTGGATTTTCATAAATCACCGTTTCATTTGCGATATCCCAGGTTTTGCCTCTGTCGTAAGACATCACAAGCCGCATGGAACCAGGATGATGCCTGTGGACATGGAAACACAGGAGTCGTCCTCCGGTAAGTGGAATCGGCATTGCAATCTGACCTTTTATCCCGGTGGACTGTGGAACTGTCCATGCAAGGGTATCGGGATTTCCGTAGGCAATATGTATGGCAATATCCTTCTCGGCTTTCCTGTCATATGTCCAGAACATTGATATGATTTCTCCTGATTCAGGGTCATAAGCATTCCTCTGGTCCCAATAAAAGATTGTGTTTGCGGGATGTCTGGCAACCGTTATGATTTTTTCAAAGATAGTTCCATCCTCACTGAAAAGGGCGCAGGCAGCATGCAAAGACGGGCCAGAAGGTTGTTCTGGACCGTATTTTTCAAAAAATGCCAGATATCCCTGCGGAATTTTCAAAACCGGTCCTGTTAATGCTGGCCCCTGAAGGTTTCCTATGTCCACATTTCTATAGTTTACCCATGTTTTCCCCATATCATAGGAATCAACAAGAATTATTCTTGCAGGTAAAATGGTATCGCTTGATGGATCATACAGACCCTGGTCTTTTGTCCTGTCAAACCATGATAAAAATGCAGAGATGTTGCGGTCAGGTTTTTCAAAAAGCTCCACCACTTTGATTTCCCCCTGAATTCCATCAAAAACTGTCTGGAATCCAGAAAAAACAACCTTCCATTCCTTTCCGTTTTCTGATTCTGCGACAACACCATTCCCATCAGGCGATTCCTTTGTTGTGCCGTTTCTGAAACTCGAAAACAATTTCCCGGTTGAATGCCTGAAGACACTCGTACACATACATACCTTTTTCTGTCCACCATGTTTTTCAACATCAAAAATATATCCCCGCTCTATAATCTTCATATATTTTCTCCTGTTGTTTTGCGTAAATATTTGGGACAAACCCGAAAATTTACTGTTTTGCCTCACAACCCTTCTTTCACCGGTCTTTCAGAACAAGTTTTCACCTGCCCCTATTTTTTATCTGAAAGCACCTCAGGATTTACGATATTCGGTGGTATTTCGCCCCTGAAAAATGCAAGGATGTTTTCTGCTGCCATTATTCCCATCTTTGTTCTTGTTTCAACCGTTGCGCTGGCTATGTGAGGAAGCAGTACCACATTGCCAAGGTTCTTAAGTCCTGGCTCAAGGAGTGGTTCATTTTCATACACATCAAGGCCTGCACCCCATATAAGTTTTTTGCGAAGTGCCTTCACAAGGGCTTTTTCATCAACAACCAGCCCTCTTGATGTGTTAATAAGAATAGACGTTTTCTTCATAATGGAAAATTCTTCCGGGCCTATAAGATGCTTTGTTTCCGGCAGAAGTGGGACATGAATTGAAATAAAATCAGATTCTTTCAAAAGTGTATCAAGTTCAACATACTGTGCTTTGCACTCCTTTTCAAATTCAGAATTTCTTTTTACATCGTAGTAAAGAATTTTCATTGAAAAACCGACTGCCTTTTTTGCAAAGTTACTCCCTATTCTTCCTGCACCGATCACCCCGAGTGTCTTTCCTGTAATATTAAGACCCAGAAAAAGATCTGGTGCCCAGCCCTTGAATTTTCCCTGCCGGGTAAATCTGTCTGCCTCAACAATTCTTCTTGCCACTGAAAACAGAAGCGCCCAGGCAAGGTCTGCCGTTGCGTCAGTGAGAACTCCGGGGGTATTTGTTATTGCAATCTTCCTTCTTGTGGCTGACGCAACATCAATGTTATTATAGCCAACAGCGTAGTTCGCAAAAATCCTGCATTGAGGACCTGCTGATTCAAAAACATCATCATCAATAGTATCAGTCAGAAGACACAAAACAGCGGACTTACCCTTTACCTTCTTCATAAGTTGCTTTTTTGAAAGAACCCTGTCCTGCGTGTTAATTTCAACATCGCAGTGTTTCTTAAGAAGGTCAACAGCAGCAGAAGGTATCATTCTTGTGATAAAAACAGAGGGTTTTCCAATCATCTGATTTTCCTTTTCAGATTCATTCAACAAGAAGCCACGCTTCGTTAAGCACCCTTTTGGAATTTGAAATCACAATCTCCGGGTCTTCACCCTTTACTGGCTTAACCTCAAAACTCACAACAGGTCTTTTTTTTTTCAAAAAATCCAATATCAACAAAAACCTGAAGAAATTCAGCAAGCTGCCTCACATCGTTTTCACTCCCAGGAAATCCAAATCTCGGATGGTAATCACCATACAATGGCAGGTTTCTATCACAAACGCAATTGCCAATATGAATATGCGTGATAAAATCCTTTACCGGAATGATTGACTGCGCCGGCGTTTCATTCAAAAGCGGCAGGTGACTTAAATCAACAAGTAATCCGAAATTCTTATATTTTTTTCTGATTCTTTCAGCAAATTTCCTCGCAAGGTCAACAGGTCCAATAAGACTTTTCTTGTCAACATTGTAATCAAACACCTCAAGTTCTATCTGCATTGAACCTTTGTCTTCTGCATATTCACAGAGCTGCTCTGTTGAGTCAACAAGAAGGTCAAAGGCATATTGCTTTCGGTCTTCCCTGTACCTGCCGCTCAAGAAAGAAAAACCCTCTGCACCGAATTCATATGCCTCATCAATGCTCTGTTTCAGAGCAGAAATAGCCTTCTTCCTTATTCCTGAATCTTCATCATTTATATTGAGCTGTTGAAGAAGAAGAACCGGCTGTGCACCGTAGGCAACCTTCATATGTGCACAGTCAAGTAATTGTTTTGCCTGTTTTCTTATGCCGGTATCTTTAATCCATGTTATCTCCACAACCTCAAAATACTCGTCAGTTGCGATCTTCCTGAGGGTCTCAATGATATTGTTTTCGCCATTGATTGTTTCAGGGAAGGCCATAAAATGTACAATGCCTGATCTGAAAAATTTTCTGAAGTTATCCATTTTACACTCCATATAATATCATAAAATGATAGCAGAACGTTGTGTTTCATTGTTGACAGAAATACGGTAATATAATATCAAAACTCAGGATAAAGTCAATCAGAAATTGATAATTTTCTCAGACAGCGGGAGGTCCTTATGATGAAAAAAATCTGGCTGGTCTATGTTGTCTTTTACCTTATCCTTGCCGTATCATGCGCAAAAAAGACGCAGCAGGAAAAACAGCCACAGTTCGGCGGAAATCCTGTTGACCAGTACGGCGGAGTGATGTCAAAGGCACTGAAAACGGCAAAAGGCATGGATGCGGTTTTGCCTGTCAAGCAGCTTGTTGACTCATTCTATGTTCAGGAAGGAAGATACCCGGCATCACTTCAGGAACTTATTGAGAAAAACTATGCAAAACAGCTTCCACCACCGCCAAAGGGTTATCAGTACAGATATGATTCTTCAACTGGAAATGTTGGACTTGAACAGGCAGAAATCAAATAATGACAAAACAAAAAGAAAAAATACTGCCTACGGAATGATTCTTATTACTGTGATGTTTACAAGCTGGCCTTCAACATACCATTCAACACGCCACATGCCTGTACCGCCGTAATCGACAAGTTCTTTTGCGTCATACTCCTGACACCACACAGATATCTTTGATGTCTGTTTAAGGGTCTTTTCTCTGTACAGGGAACCATCAGGTGCAAACAGTTTGAATGTCAGGTTTGTGCCCTGTTTTTGCCTGAAATAACCAACAAAGGAGATATGTTCTGCGGTTCTGAAATCATCCTTAATACCGTCCCATTCACCATCATCAATCACATTGTTCTGGTTCCTATCAATCCAGTAGTTGCAGGAAAAAAAATCAGAATGGGAAGCAGGAATCTTTTCTTGTATCGCAACACAACCGGTCGTGAAAACCGTGAATAGAATCACAGCCCACGACACCAGCATCAATTGCTCCTTTGCAAAATACTACCTTCTCAGTAAATATCCTCTGCCCACTTATTTCTTCTGAAACAACCCTTCAATCCACTGTTTTGCAAGGTCTTTTGCACCGAGCGCAAATGTAAGCGCTGCACCAAAACATACAGAAGCAAGCAAAATCATAAATACACTTGCTATAAATTCGGCAGCGATATTGAATTCCTGAATGGCAACAACAACTCCAAAAATAACAATCGCAACCTGAGTGATTCTTGCGAGAAATTCCGCTTCTTTGATACCTGCATTAGAAGCAGCAGTGAAAACAATTCCTCTGAACAGTTTGCCCGTAAACAGAGAAACCACAAAAATAATCAAACCAATTATGAATCTCGGTATAAAACCGATTATCGCATCTATAACAGAAGAAGGCAAGCTCAAACCCGCAACATTAACAGAAAGGAAAATAACCACAAGTATCACAATCCAGTAAACGGCAATACCGATAAGTTCTGAAACTGTTTTCTCTATTTTCCCTTTGTCAAGAAATGCCTTCAATCCCGACTCCTCTGAAAACTTGTCAAGATTTATCTTCTGCAATCCCTTAACCACAACAACATAGATCAGTTTGGCAACAAGCCAGCCAATAACAAAAGTAAGCAATGCTGCAAGAAGCCGTGCCAGTCCCAGCCAGAAACTTGCACTCATCTGCTTCAACGGAGCAAAAACACTCTCGCCTTCCATAGCCCCTCCTCGTTCGGGTTCACCTGTCTGAAACTATTATATCAACAACACCGCAAAAATCAAACTTCGTCGCTTCCTGAACTTCCTGAAAGAATACTTTTGTATTCAGGGCGATGCTTTTCATAGAATTCCTTCAATCTCTGGATCGTTATGTGCGTATAGATCTGAGTTGTTGCGATATCACTATGGCCAAGCATTTCCTGAACTGTCCTCAGGTCCGCCCCACGGTCCAGCATGTGTGTTGCAAAACTGTGGCGGAAAACATGAGGAGTTATTTTCTTGTTTATGCCTGCGATTTTCGCGTACTTTTTTATTATCCTTTCAACTGACCGGGTGGTCAATCTGCGGTTTTTTCTGTTAAGAAACACATAGCCACCCCGCAGACCTCTTTTTCCGAAATATTCAAAAAGACAGTTCAATGCACAGGAACCAATCGGTACAACCCTTTCCTTGCTGCCCTTTCCTTTAACTTTTATTGTTTCATCCGGGATATTGACATCCTCCATCCTTAGAGAAACAAGCTCACCAACTCTGATACCTGATGAATAAAGAAGCTCCATTATGGCTCTATCTCTCAGACCCATCTGACTTTTGTCGCTGGCGGCTTCAAGAATTTTTTCAACCTCTTCAACAGTGAGAAAAGATGGCAATCTCTCAGGAACTTTCGGAGATAGGATAAGAAGGGTCGGGTTTGTTTTTATATAGCCTCTTCTGACAAGAAAACCAAAAAATGCTTTCAGACATGCAATCTTCCTGCTGATGCTTCTGGGATGATAGTTTTTCTCTTTCAGAAAGAAAAGATACTTTCTTATGGTTTCCCTGTCAATGGACTCAAAACTGTGATTGGCAAAAGACAGAAACTGTTCAAGGTCTGACCTGTACGCATAAACAGTGTGAGAAGAGTAATTTCTCTGGTATTCAATATAGTGTATGAATTCCTTTATAAATCTCAGGGATATCTTCCTGTCAACAGGCATTTCAGTCAATCTTTCCTTTGGTTGAAGAAATACCTTTGTGCTCAACCCTGACTGCCTGCCTTAAAGCAAGCCCGAGTCCCTTGAAAACTGCTTCGCAGATATGGTGGGTATTCTCTCCGGAAAAAAGTTTCAGGTGAAGATTGATGCAGGCATGATTGGTAAAACCTCTCATGAATTCCTGAAGATTTTCAATGTCCGAACACCCGGATTTGTTTCTTATTATTGGTATTGAAAAACCGAGAAATGGTCTTCCGGAAATATCAAGGGCAACCTGCACGAGTGTTTCATCCATTGGAACAACTGCAGACCCAAACCTTGTTATTCCCTTCCTATCATTGAGCGCCTTGTTAAATGCCTGGCCGAGACATATTCCTATGTCTTCAACAAGATGATGGTCATCAACATGAACATCTCCTGATGCTCTCAGAACAATATCAAACCTTCCAAAAAACGAAAAAAGGCTTAACATATGAGACCAGAAACCAAGAGAGCAATCAATATCAGACTTTCCTTTTCCATCAATAACAATACTCACATTCACCGATGTTTCCTTTGTATTGCGAACCAGCGATGCCTGCCTTAAATTTTTCCTTGCTGTCATTACGTCGCCTCGTAAACAGTTATCTTGTTCTTACCTCTTTCTTTTGATTGAAAAAGTGCCCTGTCTGCATTTTTTACTATTTCTTCCCAGGTATCACCATGTTCAGGAAAAGATGCTATGCCAAAACTCATCGTAATAAATGCGCTGTTGTTCTCATCAAGTCGAAATTCATACGAGACAACCCCTGACTTTATTCTCTCAGCAATCTTGTATGCCTCAAGACTGTCTGAAAACGGCAGCAGATAGATGAACTCGTCTCCACCAAATCTGCAGATAATGTCTGAATCCCGCAACAGTTTTCTGACGAGAGTTGCAATCTGAAAAAGAAGGTCATCTGTTAATGGATGACCATATCTGTCAACATAATACTTAAAGTTGTCAAGGTCAGAAATAATCACTGCCACGGGAAAATGGTTTCTTTTTGCCTTTGAGAATTCCTCCCGTATTCTCTGCTGGAAGAATCTCTTGTTATAAAGACCTGTGAGTGAATCAGTAATTGAAGCAAGTGCAATCCTCTGATGAAGAACAGCGCTTTCAAATATTGATGAAACCTGTTTTGAAAATATCTCTACCGGTTCTTTCACATACTCAAAGAAATCCTTCTGGGGATTCTGAAGTCCAACAACACCTGTTGCAACAACATGACTTTCATTTGCAAAAGGCACCACTGCAATTGTGGGATAAGCATCAAAAGAATGCTTTTTTATTATCTCTTCCACGCTGTTTTTTGTTTCATCGTCTATCAGAGCCGAATAAAACGTTCTAAAGTGATGTATGTCGCGATGGGTAGCCTGTACAGTTTTTTCAACACCGTGATTTATGATAAATTCATTGTTTTTTGAAAACTTTTTAACCTCAGGGTCATTAATAACAAACACTGCTTTTTCCCCATTGAAAATTTTGATAAGAATATCAAGTATCTTCACAGAAAGATCCTCAATCTTCATTGTTGGTGAAGATTCCAACTGGAAATTATGAAAGGTTTTAAGATACACATTATATTCAACTAATTTCTTGTAATAATGTTCAACAATCGTGAAAACAAGATAAAGCAGCCCGGCACAAAGAATTATCAATAGCCATGATGAACGAATAATCCCCCTCAGAGAAATGAGAGGCTGCAAATATCCTGAATGAAACAGAATCAAAACAGTAATCAGGACTATTGAAGAATATTTACAAATTCGAAGTAACTTTTTTTCTCTTTCCATCAGTTATTATATTACACAAAACATTATAATCAGTCAATCTGGCAGGTTTTCTCAAGAGCATTCTAAGAACTCCCATAAAGGAGAAAACTGCACATTTCACAATCTGGTAATAACCTAATGGGTGATTATATTGCCTTTCCATAACTAACACTTCCCGAACCGCAAGTGTTTTATTTTTCAAAAGTGCAACTGTATAATAGTTGCTCATTGCGCCCGGAAAAGAGACGATATGGAAATAAATATCCTGGTTTCATGTTTTTATTACAACTGTTGATACTATGGTTTCAGTCATTAACTTCCATCTGGTGCTATATAAATATAAGTTGCTGTGAGGCAATTGTCCTATCTCAATTTTTATGTTTTTAATTTTATCTTCTGGTATATTTAGAATTTTCTTTGCTGTTTTCAGAAACAATCTATCTGGTTCTTATTTACATTTTCTCAATCAATCCAGCAAGTTTTTCAGTGAGATTATTGCCTGAAATCCCGCCAGAATGAGACATTGCCCATCTTTTACTTTTTTCTATGAGTCCCCTGTCCTGACTGCTGTAAATCCTTTCGGCAGCCATAAATCCTGATGCAAGGCAGTACACCTTTTCTGCTTCATTTTCCAATTTTTCTTTATCCGCAAAAGCCAGCGCTTTTTTGCTGAATGACCTTGTTTTCTGCAACATCAGCCGTTTCAGGTTTTGAGATTCAGTGAGATATTCTTTGAGATTATTGTCTTTTAATGCTCTGCAGCACTCAATATACACCGGATTCAACTGCGCATCTTCAAGCCATTTTTCAGGATTTGTCTGAACCTGATGGATTTCAGGGATGACTGATTTAACTATTGACGCGAGGCGCTCTGCGAAAAATTCATTTCCTGCACCTGTCAGATGTACTCCATCCTTCTGTATCAATTTTTCTCTCAATTCAGGATGTATTGAAATTTCCTGATGGTATATACTAAATCTGTCAAACAGAATCAAATTTTCTGATTTTGCTATACTTCTTATAAATGAGTGGCTGAAAAATTCAAGGTATCTTTCAAGCCCGCCATAGAAGAGTGCTGTTGGGTTATTTTTCTGACTGTGCCACTTTTGGTCAAGGGTTGGTGTGGTTTCTAATATTAAATGTCTTGTTGCATTAAGTTTTAGGGTACTTATAATTTTTCTATAACACAACTCAAAATTTTGTTTACTTGGTGCTCTTACAGCATCATTAGCCCCAAAATTCACCACAACTATATTCGGATTGTATGAAATGCAATCTCTCTCAAGTCTTACAAGTCCCTCTTCTGCCGTGTTTCCACCATCTCCACAGGCAGCCACATCGCAATACCATTCATCTCCGCATATCTTCTGCAGTTTTTCTTCAATAAAATCAGCATATCTTTCACCCATTGCCACACCGGGCGACCACGCAAGAGAATCTCCAAAAATAACTATCTGAAGGAAGTTTTTCATTTCAGGGTAATGAAGTCAAATACATCAATGGGGACACTGAACGTTACAAGTTTAGTTTCTGGATCCTGATGAAATTGTAATATGCCATGACTAACAGAACTTATAGATGAAATATTTCTTTTTGCATCCACTGTTATATCCAGTCGTTTGTGTGAAGTTCCAGAGTAATTTGAAAGGACAACTCCTATGCCCTTATCACTTTCAAGAATATCTGCTTGAATGCAATCAACAGAGCACCACACAGGCCTATGAACACCATTTGCCAGTATAAATTCAGTTATGATATTTCTTACCTTTTCATCATACCCCTTTTCAATATATCCAGGTATTCTTTCAACACCTGTATTATAGGAAAGCCCTATATATGTACCAGCATAAAAAACCTTCCCTTTTCCGAATCTGGTCTCAATGATAGCAGGGGTTCCGTCTTCCCATTCAGCAAGAATTTTTGTTTTTGATGTATTTATTGGCTTGAATGAAATTTTTCTTCCGACACCTGTAATTATTTCTCCTGTTTTAAGTCTTATTGAACCTGTTATTATTGAAGGATAAACTCCTCCTTGAGGATTTAGAGACTTTCCTATGGCACTGTCAACGACAGTAATATCCTTTATACCACAAACTGGAAGAAGCAATTGGCAATTTTGTCCGTATTCATCCCCTGTTGTTGGAATCCCATCCATCCATAGATTGCCACCATTTTTTACCCAGTCAGCAATTGCTTTTTTTGTTTCTTTTCTCAGGTAACTGGCACTCAAAATTGCTACCTTATACTCTTTAAGAGCACCTTTTTCTATCATAAACTCATCAACGAAATCAACCAGTATTTGCTTATGCTGGAGTGCCAGATAGATAAGTTGGTTATTCCACATACTGGCATCATCAACACTCCAAATAGGTTCACTTGCAGACCAAATGATTGCTACTTCTGGTTTTCTTGGTTTTCCATGGAAAAGAATATCTTCTGCTTTCTCAAGTTTTCTTGTGAATTTTGCAATACCTGCGGACATATCCTGACTCTGCGACCAGTTATCAGGTGAATAATATGCAGGACCATACCTGTAAACATCAATCTTTTTTGCGCCTTTTCCAATAACAGAGGCAAGTTTTAATTGAATGTTGTTTTCTCCGCTGACAGGCATAACAAAGGCAGATACATCAGCATTATTTATTTTTGAGCAACTTCGGCTCAGGTCAACAAGATAAGAAACCATCTGTATTCCCGCATTTCTCCAGCCGCTTGTATTAAGCCAGTCCTCATTCCAGAATTCCGTTATACTATTTTGTCTTGCAAACTCCCATATTTCAGCACCTCTCATATAGGAGCAATAGCCATATGCCCATGGAGGACCAAAATTGACCCTCACCTTAACAGAAGGCAATCTTTTCTCAATTTCTTCTCTGAGGATACTGTAAACTTTTGCTGTTGCCCAGTTCCAGTAGCGAAGCGTCCAGTAGAAATTTATACAGGACTCAACAGCAGTTTTATCAGATGGTCTTATTTTCCATGATTCATTCCAGTTCCATGAACCGTAGATTTTTACATCATCCCATGTTCTTACTCTTAAATCCGATAACTTGAGCCCCTGGTTTTTCAAATATTTTTTATAACCCTGCTCGTATTCTATTCCGTTAAAGACAACCCCTGCTATTTCATCACCAGTATCAATAAATTTTATTACCTCTATTTGATCTGGATCTTCTTTTTTTAAACTGTCAATTGTATTTTCAACAAAGGATGAACATTCTTTGCGAATTTTATCCCAGTCACAAAGAACCTTTTTTGATGCAGGCTCCTGAGGAAGATGACCTATTCTAAAAGTATGATGTGTTTGATGTATGCCATATTTTTCAGCAACCTGTCTGTATACTCCTGCAAGTCCCGAGTATTGTGTATCAAGTGCATTAAATCCCATAGTGCGCAGTGTATCAATTTCTGTTTCAACCATTACAGGATCAGAAAATATAGCACCAAATCCTTTAAGATGCGCCTCAAGATAAAAATTTTTCAGACTCACAGGCGGTAAACCCAGAGATTTTACAAACTGATTTCTCTGTTTAATATCCTGGTCAATAAGATTGAAACCTTTCAAAAAATCATCAGGTTTGTTTTCGGCTTTTGGTATAATCATTCCAATGATATTGCCAGAAGTTTCCCTTGTAAAATTTGAAATAATGCATGTATCATCAGGTGCATACGCGAAATCAAAATTTACTTTAATTTTTTCAAATTTTTTATCTGAAACCGGCTCAAAAATAAAACCAGCATAAACATTTCCCCTTCCCTTGAACTGCTCGTATTCAGCAAGATTGAACCACGGGCTTACAGTATTTGACGAAAAAGAATCTTTTGATGGAGTTATTGTAAAATACCAGTTTGGGGGTCCATAAAGACCATGAATTTTTAATCTATAATTTTTCCCTTCAGGTTCTGTAAGATTTAATCTTACAAATATCCCGTATTCTTTCATTTCATAAACTCGGATATCATCAAAATATACACTTCCCAAGCCATTTGCTTCAAGTCTCAATTCACAGTAAGAAATATTTGGGTCAGGATTTTTTGGCTCCCCAAAGCCGTGAATGTGTCTTCCTCCAACAAAGGTAACGCCTGATTCTGTCCAGTCAGAATTGTGCCACACAAAATTTGAATATGGTTCACCAACAGCACCATAAACTACCCTAAGAGCGCCTGTTATTTCACCATCAGTCTTTATTTTTGCGCAAATATAATATCTTTTACCTTTTTCAACCTGAAATGGTCTTGGAAGATATGTCCATCTTCTTTTTGTTGTGGTGATTACAAATGAATACTTTCCTTCTTTTGATATTTCTTCAAAGGAATAAATGACCTCGGGTAATGGCTCTTTTTTCTGTGTTGGTTTTATATTCCACCCTGCCCCCTGTTCTTCAAATCCAGGATTTGAAAGCGGAAAGATTTCCTGCTTGAAAAGAGAAATATTTGCTTGTGCAAAAGAAATACTCACTATTCCAGATAACAAAAATAAGGTTTTTTCATCTTGCCTCCACCTGTTCATATCAAAGGGAAAAAAGTTTTTCAATTCTTTCAAGGGGTATCGTGATAATCTCAATAATTTTTTGGTTTC
>DYKA01000123.1 GCA_020722805.1 Vermiphilus sp. | reverse complement strand
AGGGGGAGAATTGGGGATTTTTCTTGCTCTCTCTTTCAGTATATACCCTGCGTTGCTTATAATAGTTTATTACAATTCTGGAAATGTTCAAAGGGAACAATTTCTGATAAAATGATAAAATATAAAGGCATAGGAGAAAATTATGGAGACATTTGATGTAATTGTTGTCGGTGGAGGTCCAGCCGGTTATCCCTGCGCAATAAGGTGCAGTCAATATGGGTTAAAGGTTGCTCTAATTGAGAAAAAAGATCTTGGAGGTTGTTGCCTCAACAGGGGTTGTATTCCAACAAAAACTCTTTTCTCATTTGCAAAAATTCTTCACAGTTCAATCATTGATAAAATTACTGCTCAATTTAATTTTGATTGGACAAATGTTTC
Organism: Vermiphilus sp.; assembly: GCA_020722805.1. Classification (GTDB taxonomy): domain Bacteria; phylum Ratteibacteria; class UBA8468; order B48-G9; family DTJG01; genus DTJG01. The sequence continues at coordinate 3,228 of DYKA01000123.1, read as the reverse complement.
TTTACATGTAAAAAACAATGTCGTTATGAAACTTCGTTCAGGGGTAGGGATGCTTTTGAAAGCCAATGGAGTTGAGTATATTCAAGGAAACGCAGAAATAAAGGAACCCAACTCTGTTATTGTCAATGGAAATATTCTTAAGACAAAAAATATTGTTCTTGCAACAGGTGCCAGGGTGAATATACCTGAAAAATTTTTACAGGATAGGCGAATTCTAACAAGTGACACAATCTGGAATCTGGATCAACTTCCTGAGTCAATGGCAATTATTGGTGCTGGTCCCATTGGCTGTGAATTAGCATCAATTTTTTCTTCTTTTGGAGTAAAGATAACCATTTATGAAATGCTTGACCAGATACTGCCCGGTAAAGACAGAGAGATTGTTTCATTACTTACTAAATCTTTTGTCCAGAAGGACATCCAGATAAAAACAGGTGTAACAATAGATTCGGTTGACCAAATACCACACCAGATTATTCTGTGGGCAACAGGAAGAAAACCTGATACCTCTTCATTTGAGGGGTTGAATCTAAAAAAAATATCCGGAAATGGAATAGATGTTGATGAAAAAATGGAGACAAGCATCCCGGGTATATTTGCAGCAGGAGATGTTACAGGAAAATGGCAACTTGCCTATGTAGCAACGAAAGAAGGAGAGACTGCTGCATCAGCATGTGCAGGGAAAGTCCGGGGTATTTCCTATGAGAATATACCTGAAACAATTTTCACAATTCCTGAAATTGGTGTTATAGGTATTACACAAGAACAAGCCCTATCGTCTGGCAGAAAAATTAAAATTGGCAAATTCCCGTACATGGCTCTCGGTAAGGCTTATGCTTCAGGCAGTCTCAATGGGTTTGCAAAAATCATTGTGGATGCTGAGACAGAAAAAATACTCGGGGTTCATATTGCTGGAGAAAATGCTACGGAAATTATTCATACCGCATCTCTTGCGATTTCAAATGGATTAACTGTGAAAGACATGCTGAAATCATACTACTGTCATCCGACATTTTCTGAAATACTTATGGAAGCATTGTTTGTTTGTGAAGAAAAACCATTGCATATCCCGCCGGTGAGAAAATGAACAGATTCCCATTCTGGGTCAGGAAAACAATAAGAATCAGCAAGGAATACGAAGAAACAAGGCAGATACTGGAAAAGTATAAGATTGATACTGTTTGTGTTCACGCAAGATGCCCGAATATTTATGAGTGCTTCGGTAAAAAGTACGCAAGTTTTATGATACTTGGCAGCGTCTGCACCCGTTCATGCAGGTTTTGCAGCGTTAATCATAATGTTGACACATTTCCCGTTGACCCTGAAGAACCAGAAAGAATTGCACAGGCAACAGTTGAACTTGGATTGAAGTATGTTGTTATTACATCGCCAACAAGGGATGATCTTGCTGATGGCGGAGCAAAACATTTTGCTGATTGCATAAGAGCAGTGAGAAGGAAAAACCCTGAAATAAAGATTGAACCACTGATACCTGACTTCAAAGGAAATATAAAAAATCTTATGATTGTCCTTGAGGCAGAACCAGACATTGTTTCTCATAATCTTGAAACAGTTCCATCCCTTTATGGTTTTGTGAGACCCGAGGCAAACTACAATACTTCATTGGATATTCTCAGGCATGCAAAAAAATGTGGTTTTCTTATAAAATCTGGTATTATGGTTGGACTTGGAGAAACATTTGATGAGGTTGTGGCCGTGATGAATGATTTGAGAGGTATTGGGTGTGATTTTTTTGTGATAGGTCAATATCTGAAATCAGCACCTGAAAACCTTGATGTTAAAGAGTTTATCAGGCCTGAAGTTTTTGAAAAATACAAACAGATCGGGGAAAGAATGGGCTTCAGGATGGTTTTCTCAGGTGTATTCTGCAGAAGTTCATATATGGCAGAGCTTGCGATTATCCGTTGAGAGAATGGAAAAATTAGGAAATTTGTTCGGGATTCTTTTTGCGACCCTTTTTTTGACACTGTGCTGTTTCGCGCAGGAAAAACTCGTTATCATCAGCCCGCACTGGGAAGGTGTCAAGATTGAAATTGGCAGGGCCTTCCAGGACTATTACAAAAACACCAGAAATACTGATATAAAAATTGAGTGGCTTGACCAGGGCGGAAGTTCAGATGACCTGAAGTATGTTGAATCCCTTTTCAAAAAAAATCCCCGGACAACAGGAATAGATATTTTCTTTGGTGGCGGCCTTGACCCTTACCTGCGGCTGAAAGATGAGGGTTATCTGATTCCATTCAAGATAAATGATAAGATCCTCAAGGAAATTCCAGAGCAGTGTAATGGAATTCCGAATTACGATAAGGATTATACCTGGTACGGTATTGTGCTTTCAAGTTTTGGAATACTGTGCAATAGAAGGATTCTTGAATTCATAAAGGCGCCTGTTCCTGAAAAATGGAGTGATCTTGCAAAGCCATGTTATTACGGCTGGGTAGGAGCATCTGATCCCCGTCATAGTGGAAGCATGCATATGATGTTTGAGATAATCCTTCAGGCAAATGGTTGGCAGAAAGGATGGGATGCAATCCTTGGCATACTTGCAAACACCACAAGTATTCCAACAAGTGCCTCACAGGCAGCAAAAGACACAGCCATCGGACAGACAGCAGTATCTCTTTCAATTGATTCCTACGCACTTGCCCAGATTGAGGTGAACGGTCCGGAAAATATGTGCTTTGTGCTGCCAGAAGGTCAAACAGTCATAAATCCGGATTGTGCAGGAATTTTGAAAGGTGCGTCAAATCTTGAAAATGCAAAGGTTTTTATTGAATTTCTGCTGACAGATCAGTGTCAGAAACTCTGGATGTATCCGAAAACTTCTCCTGGCGGACCAAAAGAATACTCTCTGAACAGATTAAGCATAAAGCCGATGGTCTACGAAAACAACCAGGCAATTCCGGTTAACCCGTACAGAAAAAAAGTTGGTCTCAAGTTTGATTTCAATCTTGCATCAAAAAGATGGGCTCTCCTTAATGACCTTGTTGGTGTGTTTGCTATTGACTGTGCAAACCTTGCAAGAAAGGCGTACAGGAAAGTCATTCAAGGAGAATGTAGCAGGGAAGCATTTTTTGTGCTGCCCGTGCAGGAAAACCAGCAGAACTATCTTATACAGAACTGGAAAGACCCTGTATTCAGAAACAAACATCTAAGTCAGTACTTGAATTTTTCCACAAAAAAGTATAAGGTATGTATCAAACAAGG
>DYKA01000018.1 GCA_020722805.1 Vermiphilus sp. | reverse complement strand
TAAGTACTTGTCTGTAATGAAGTTAGATTACTTTAGGTCAGGGTAAAATGCGTTAAAGAAACTGCTATTATCTATCCTAAAGGCACACCTGCTCATCCCAAAGATTACATCACACTTAGCAGAATGTCTCCACGACAACGGAAACTTGCCGAATATCTTGGAATTGGGAAGTTCATCTGATGGGTAATACATCTCATTCTGTATAAAGCCTTGTTTGACAAGGGATTAAGGGTTGTTTTAAGATATAAAGCGGAAACTCAGGCTAATTTTTATAATAAGGAAATTGAATAGCACGGGTAATAAAGGTCTTTCAGATGTCAGCAGGACTTTCTAAAATCTCCCTATGATATCTCTGTAGCGACTTTACCTCATAATGGCTGTTTGATTTCAGCATAGCATCTATGCCCTTTGCGGCTGCATGTGCTGCTGCAATCGTGGTTATATATGGAATCCTGTATTTTATTGCATTTTTCCTGATGTAGGAATCATCGTACTGGCTCTGTTTTCCCGCAGGTGTATTTATAATAATCTGAATCTGGCCATTTTTTATCAGGTCAACTATATCTGGTCTCTGCTCGTGAATCTTCCACGCAATTTCGTAAGGAATGCCCGCTCTCTTAAGAACCTCACCTGTTCCTTTTGTGGCAAAAATCTTAAATCCCATATCGTAGAACTTCTTTGCAACACTTGTAATAAACTGCTTTTCTCTGTCTGCAACTGTAATCAAAACAGCGCCCTGCAGCGGTAGACACTGGTTTGCCGCCTCCTCTGCCTTGTAAAAGGCAGTACCAAAAGTATTTGCCATACCAAGGACTTCGCCTGTTGAGCGCATCTCGGGTCCAAGTACCGGGTCAACCTCAGGAAACATATTAAATGGAAAGACGGCTTCCTTTACTCCAAAATGGGCAAATCTTCTTCTTACAAGATTCATTTCTTTCAGTTTTCTGCCGATGAGTAGTTTGGTTGCAATCTTTGCCATAGGTATACTGCAGACCTTTGAAACAAGAGGAACAGTTCTTGAAGCCCTTGGATTTGCTTCAAGCACGTAAACCTTTTCCTTGTAGATTGCATATTGAATGTTGATGAGTCCCACAACATGCAGTTTCCTGGCGATTTCCTCTGTGTAATGATATATTGTTTCAAGATGCTGATGGGAAATGCCTGTCGGTGGAATAACGCAGGCAGAGTCTCCTGAATGAATTCCTGCCTGCTCAATGTGCTCCATCACAGCTGGTATAAAGGTGTCTGTTCCATCTGAAAGAGCATCTGCTTCTGTTTCAACTGCGTTTTCAAGAAATTTGTCTATCAGAATAGGCCTTTCAGGTGTAACTCCAACTGCCGCCCGAACATATTCTCTGAGCATCACCTCATCATAAACTATTTCCATACCCCTTCCGCCAAGAACATAGGAAGGCCTGACCATCAAAGGGTACCCTATTTCTTCAGCAATTTTCACTGCTTCTTCTTCATTGGCAGCCATTCCTGACTCTGGCATTGGTATTCCGAGTTTTGCCATAATCTTTCTGAATCTATCCCTATCCTCAGCAAGGTCTATCGTATCAACAGATGTTCCAAGAATTTTCACTCCTGCTGATTCAAGCTGCCTTGCAATATTCAAAGGTGTCTGCCCTCCGAACTGAACAATAATACCCACTGGTTTTTCTTTTTCATAAATACCCAAAACATCCTCAACAGTGAGTGGCTCAAAATACAATCTGTCTGAAGTATCATAATCGGTTGATACTGTCTCAGGGTTACAGTTAATCATTATGGTTTCATACCCCTCTTGTTTTAATGCGAAAGCCGCATGAACACAGCAATAATCAAATTCTATTCCCTGACCTATTCTGTTTGGACCTCCTCCAAGAATAATAACCTTTTTTCTGTTTGATGTTTTTACCTTGTCCGGTCCATTGTAGGTTGAATAGAAATATGCAGCATTTTCAACCCCGCACACAGGAACTGCATCCCATGCCTGGACAAGATTGAGAGATGTTCTTCTGCCGCGAATGTCTTCCTCAGGGATATCAAGAAGCATTGAAAGGTATTTGTCAGAAAACCCATCTTTTTTTGCCTTGATAAACAATTTATCAGGTATCGTTTTTCCTTTATACTTTAAAATCTCTTCTTCAAGTTCAACAATTTCCTTCATCTGCTGAATGAACCACGGCTTGATAAATGTTTTTTTGTAAAGAAGGTCCACTCTGGCCCCTTTTCTGAGTGCCTCATACATAATAAACTGTCTTTCACTTGTGGCAGATGAAAGCATATCCATTAGTTCATCAAGAGGTCTCTGATTGTAGTCCTTTGCAAAACCAAGCCCATACCTAGATGTTTCAAGACTCCTTATGGACTTCTGGAGTGCTTCTTTATATGTCTTGCCAATACTCATTACCTCTCCAACTGCCCTCATCTGAGTGCCGAGTTCGTCTTTTACTCCCTTGAATTTCTCAAAGGCCCATCTTGCAAACTTCACAACAACATAGTCTCCGGATGGCTTGTATTTCTCAAGAGTTCCTTCCTTCCAGTATGGAATTTCATCAAGGGTCAAACCTGCTGCAAGTTTTGCTGATATAAGGGCTATCGGAAACCCTGTTGCCTTTGAAGCAAGGGCTGAAGATCTTGATGTTCTCGGATTAATTTCTATTACTACGACCCTACCTGTTTGAGGGTTGTGTGCAAACTGAATATTTGTTCCTCCAATAACCCTTATTGCCTCAACTATTCTGAATGAATATTCCTGTAACCTCATCTGAAGGGATGGGTCAATAGTCAGCATTGGTGCAACGCAGAATGAATCACCTGTGTGGATTCCCATTGCATCAACATTTTCAATAAAGCAAACTGTTATCATCTGATTTTTTGAATCCCTGACAACCTCAAGTTCAAGTTCCTCCCACCCAAGGACTGATTCTTCCACAAGGATCTGACCGGCAATGCTCGCCGCAAGCCCTCTTGCTGCAACAATTCTCAATTCATCCACATTGTAAACAAGCCCACCGCCTGTTCCTCCGAGCGTGTAGGCGGGCCTTATCACAACCGGGTACCCAAGTTTTCCTGCTATCTTTTCTGCCTCGTCCACAGAAAAAGCAGGTGCACTTTCTGGCATGGGAATATTGAGTTTATTCATTGTTTCCTTGAAAACAATGCGGTCTTCCCCTCTTTCAATGGCATCTGCCTCAACACCGATAATCTTCAGGCCATATTTTTGAAGAATACCTCTCTTGTGAAGAACAGAACTTATGTTCAGTCCTGTCTGACCTCCCAAATTTGGAAGAAGTGCATCTGGCTTTTCTTTTGCAATGATTTTTTCAATTGCCTCTGGTGTGAGAGGTTCAATATAGGTTGAATCAGCCATTTCAGGGTCTGTCATAATTGTGGCAGGGTTTGAATTCACAAGTACAATTTCGTATCCGAGTTGCCTCAATGCCTTGCATGCCTGTGTTCCTGAATAATCAAATTCACACGCCTGACCTATAATAATAGGGCCTGAACCTATTATCAAAACCTTTCTCACGTCTTTTCTTGGCGGCATCTTTCTCCTTTCTGGGGATCTCTTGATTGTTGTTCAATCTAAAAACTAACACTTGTATCTTCACCTTTTAATAGCGCTGTGAGCTGCGCCCATTTACCCGCAACTAACCTGTAAATACCCATATATTTTCTTTTCATTTCGTCAACAGGAATATCCTCTGAGCCTGCTTCTGTAACCTTCCTGAAACAAAAACCCAGCATGTCATTGAACACAAACCATTTTTCGGTGCCTGTAATCATGCACAGTCCTGGATGGTTTATTCCATCCCTTCCTTTTACAACTGCAAGGACAAATCTAACATTAGCCATAACTTTCTCCTCCTCACTAAATACTTTTTCTCAAGAAGGTAAACTGCCTATACCCCATAAAATTTTTGAAATTGCCCTCACTCCTGTATCTAAACATCTTTCATCAATTGTAAATTTATTGCTGTGATGGAAGTATTCGGACTTTCCACATCCAATCTTGATGTAACAGCATGGAATAACCTTGCTGTAAAATGAAAAGTCCTCACTTCCCATGATTGGTTTTTCATCTGTTATTACAGACCTGTTTCCAAAAGATGATGAAAGGATGCTGGCGACCTTTTCAGCAAGGCCAGGGTCATTGTATGTTACAGGAACAAAACCCTCATAATCAATATGTGTTTTCACTCCAAAACCTGCCTCAATTCCTTTCAGAAGTTTTCTTATATTTCTCTCTGCAAGAACGTTCTGCTTATGGTCAAATGTCCTCACTGTTCCAAGAATTTCAACCTGCTCAGGAATTACATTGAATGCATCACCACCTGATACCCTGCCAACAGAAACAACAAGGGGATTCTGCGGGTCTGACTTTCTGCTCACAATCGTTTGCAACTGTGTAATGAAGTGCGATGCTGCCACAATTGGATCTATGGTTTTGTGGGGACTTGCACCGTGTCCACCTTTCCCTCTTATCAATATGCTGAACCTGTCTGCAGATGCCATCACAGGGCCTTTTATCACTGAAAAACTTCCTGTTTCAAGTCCTACCCATACATGAAAACCTATAAGATACCTCATTTCCTCTAAAACACCTTCCTTAATCATCCTTGGCGCACCACAGGGAACTGATTCTTCTGCCGGCTGAAAGATACACCTTAAAGAAAAAGGTAAATCCTGCAGTTTTGAAAAAACAGCCATGACTCCAAGAGCAATAGCCATATGAGCATCATGTCCACATGCATGCATAATACCCTGATTTTCAGAAGCAAAATCAAGGCCTGTTTCTTCTTTCACTGGCAGAGCATCCATATCTGCCCTTAAACCGATAATCTTTCTACTTTTACCCTTTATTTCAGCAACAATCCCAGTTTCAGCAGCTTTTCTAAAACTGATATTGAAAGATTTAAGTATCTTCTGGATTCTTAATGATGTTTCTTTTTCCTGGTTTGAAAGTTCAGGGTGCCTGTGAAAGTGTCTCCTCCACATTATCACATCGTTTTTTAATACCTGAGAAATCTTGTCTATCTTTTGAATCATATACATATAGAATTGTCAGGAAATTTCAGTTATACCTCCCATATACGGTCTGAGAACCTCAGGGATAATAATTGTTCCTTTCTCTGTCTGATAATTTTCTATTATTGCAATAATTGTCCTTGGGAGAGCTATACCAGATCCGTTAAGTGTATGAACAAAGGATGTCTTTCCGCTTCTTGTGCGGTATCTTATATCTGCCCTTCTTGCCTGGAAGTCCTCAAAGTTAGAGCATGAAGAAACCTCAAGCCATTTTCCAACACCAGGTGCCCAGACCTCTATATCATAACACTTTGCTGCAGCAAAACTCATATCTCCTGTACAAAGAAGCACAACCCTGTAAGCGAGCCCGAGCATCTTCAAAACCTTTTCTGCCTCACTGACAAGAAGTTCATGCTCATCATAAGAAACCTCTGGCTTGCAGAAAACTACAAGTTCAACCTTGTCAAACTGATGAACTCGCATGAGACCTCTTGTATCTTTTCCATAGGCTCCTGCCTCTCTTCTGAAACACGGCGTGTATGCACAGTACCTGATTGGAAGGTACTCTTCAGGAATTATTTCTTCCCTGTGAAAATTTGTTACAGGAACCTCTGCTGTGGGTATTAAAAACATATCTTCGTCTTTAAGTCTGTACATATCTTCTTCTAATTTCGGAAGTTGTCCTGTTCCGAACATACTCTTTCTATTCACAATAGAAGGTGGCCATATTTCCCTGTACCCGGCTTCAATGTGGAGGTCAAGCATAAAATTAATCAGTGCCCTCACAAGCCGCGCACCGGCTCCTGAGAACGCAGGGAAAAAACTGCCGCTCATCCTTGCTCCCCTGTCAAGGTGAAGAATATTAAGTTTCTGCCCTATTTCATAATGAGGAATTACTTCAAAAGAAAACTGTTTTACCTGTCCCCAGGTTCTGACAATAACATTATCTTTTGGACTTTTCCCGACAGGAACACTCGGATGCGGAATGTTTGGTATCAATGCAAGAATGTTTTCTATTTTCTCTTCAATCTCCCTTAATTCTGATTCCCTGTTTTTTATGCTGTTTGAGAGCTCTCTTGCCCGGGCAAGGAGATTTTCAGAAGGCTGGTTCTTTTGCTTTAAGACAGATAGTTCCTGACTCAATTTTTTGTGCTGCTTCTTTTCTTCGTCCATTGCCTGAAGAATCTGCCGTCTTTCCAGTTCGTATTTCTGAAAGGTATCCCAGTCAACATGGATATTTTTTTTCTCTGCTGCCATCTTCAGAAGATCTAGGTTTTCACGAACAAATTTAACGGGAAACATTCTTACCTTCCTTTATCATAATTTTGTATTCTCCTGATTTCATCATTCCAAGTTGCTCCCTTGCAATTTTTTCTGTCATAAATGGGGTGTCCACCTGTTTGAGGGTCTTTTCAAGCATCGCATTTTCTTCCTTCAATTGTTTGATTTCTTCCTCATACATCAACAGTTTGCTTTTCTGTTTATAGTAAAGGAGAAAAGCATAGACAATGGCTATTGTCCCGACAAACAGAATCAACAGTTTCTGCAGGGGTATAGAATGGTTTTTCTTAGCCATAGATGTTTTTAACCTTCAAACAGTATAAGAAAACAGGGCTTTCCTGTCAAGAATTCACAACCCTGAACGAGCAATAACAACACCCTGTTTTCTTGCAAGAAGAAGCCCTCTGTGTATAAAAGAATACACGTATCCTCTCGGATCTATGTGAACAATTTTATAACCGCTGGATTTCAGTAGTTTGAGCGCATGCTTTGTTCCTGAGATGCCAATCTCTGGAAACCTGTGATGGAACTCAACAACAATCTGTCCGGGTCTTATATCTGTTTCTACAATATCCATTATCACTGCATATTCTCCACCCTCTATATCCAGTTTCAGTAGGTCAATGTGAGAGTGACCGAATTCCTTCATGATGCTTGAAATTCGTCTGACCTGAACCTCAAATGCATCTGCAGAAGCACCTGCACGGACAATAAGGGAAAACGATGTACTTCTCGGATTTTCAGGTGGATATAGAAGCATTGCACCATCATGGTCAGAAATACCATAAGGAAAAAATCTAAATTCTACGGGTATCTTATACTTTTCAATCCAGGCAATGCTCGCAGGCGAAGGGTCAAAACCATAGACAAGACAACCAAATGTCCTTATGATATCAAGGTCAAAACTGATATCGTCTCCTATTCCTGCAGAATAGACAATGCTTCTTGAAGAAAGGTATTCTGAACATACAGCATAGTGTTCCTTTCCAGCAAGGAAGATTTCTGTCTTTATCTGTCTCCAGTTCCAGACATCCCTTCCAGAAATCTGTTTCGCAAACCTTTCCACCCGTCTTCTTGCATCCTTAAATCTCATTGTTTGTAAGAGCCATTTGAGATATGGTCAACAAGCCATTTCCCCGTAAGGCCGAGTACCTGCTGTTTGAGATGAAGGTTCTGCCTTCTGCAGGGAATCATATCAACAACAATAAATGCGCAGGTTGAGAGCGTTCTTTCAAGAAGAAAAGAACAGAGGACGGCTCCGCCTCCCCCGCCGCCAGCGACACATATTCCGATTGCCGGCTTTCCAGATATGTTGACTGTTGCCTTTTCGTTTCTCGTAATCCTTCGCAGTCTGTCAAGAAACGTTTTCATACTTTCGCTGATATCACTGAAATAAACCGGCGTTGCAAAAACAATACTATGTGCCTGTCTTATTCTGTCCACAACAGAATGAAAATCATCATCAATGATGCAGATTCCTTCTGTTCTGCATTTGCCCCAGCCAGATATATCACACTGCCGACACCTTTCAATTTTTTTCTCTGTCAGAAAAATTTTTTCTGTCTGCGAGTTTTTCTCTTCCACTCCCTTAAAGAAAGCTTCAACTGCCCCGGCTGTTTTTCCCGCTGGATTTCTGCTCCCTATAATCGCAAGTACCTTCATTTTATCCTCCCTCAAGCTGAGACGGTGTCAACTCGTTCAACAGTATCCTTCCTTCCAAAAAACGGTTCACGTTTTCAACAAAAATTGTCCACACTCTTTCAAGAAAATGTGGGGAGAGGGAGCTTCCGGATATATGAGGTGTCATAATAACATTTGGAAATTTCCAGAGCGGGTGGTCTGATGGCATCGGATAATAATAGTGGGCGTCAATGGCCGCACCGCCGAGATGCCCTTCTTCAAGTACCCTGATAAGAGCATGCTCCCTCACAAGTGCTCCTCTCGCAGGATTAAGGAGAAAACTTCCTTTTCGCATCGTTTTCAGTTCTTCCTCTCCTATAATTCCTTCTGTTTTCTCAGTAAGGGGCATAGAAAGAACAAGAAAATCAATGCCTGATAGGAACTCACTTTTCTGTTGAATGGAGAAAACCTTTTCAGGCAGTTTTCCTTCTGGGTCTCCTGTTCCTTCAACACAGTAAATATTTTCTCTTTTCTTTATCCTTCCGTCAGGGACAAGAACATATATCCTCATTCCAAGAGCAGAAGCAATTCTTGCTGTTTCTCTTGCTATTCCGCCGTATCCCCAGAATCCGACTGTTTTTCCTCTTATTTCATTCTGGAATTGCCGCGGTCTCTCCCAGAGCCCTCTTTCCTGGTTTCGTATCATGGCTCTCAGGTTTCTTGCAAGATTCACCATCATTGCGATATTCCATTCAGCGATAGGAGTGTCAAAAACCCCCCTCGCGTTGCAGGCACGTATTCCTTTTTCAACCAGGCCGAGTCCGAAAAGTTGTGAATATCCAGAAGAAGAAATCTGAATAAGCTTCAATTTTTCCATCTCAGAGAAGTTCAAGGGAACAAATGTGCAGAACATTATTTCCACATCCTTGACTCTGGAACCCGGATACTGACGCCGTTCTTCAAGCCAGTTCTCAACAACATCAACACTTACATCCTGTATCTATTTCAGTTTATTCAAGTAATATGGCTCAACAGCCATGTCCACAAAGATTTTTTTCATATCAGTCCTTCAGAATTTTTCCGGGTACACTATTGAACTCACCGCTTCCAGGGATAAATCTGTACCTGTTCTTGACTTCGTCTGTGAGTTTAATGCCAAGTCCTGGTTTTTGCGGAGGATAAACATATCCGTCTTTCATAAAAAAATCATCGTCAATTATTTCGGAGTGGAGTGGTCCAAATGCCGGCGCTATCTCAAGAATTACAGTATTCTCGCTGGCAAAACCGCAGTGTATATTCTGCATGAAAGCACCACCTGCCCCCCACGAATGGGTTGCAATCTTCCTGTTATGGTTGTTCAGAAGCGAAGAGATTTTCATAAACTCATTCAGTCCTCCGGTAAATGCAGCGTCCGGCTGTCCAATATCAAAACAGTCATTTTCAACAAATGTCTGCCATTCACACAGGGAAGTGAGACATTCTCCGCCTGCAACAGGAACATCACTCATTTTGCAGAGGGCAGCATAGCCAGAAATGTCAGTATAGTGCAGGGGTTCTTCAAAGAAAAAAACATCATATTCTTTTATTGCTTCCAGAACCGAGAATGCTGTCTGAAGATCCCACACACAGCAATCATTGTTTCCCATATGCCCGTCAATCATAATAACCATCTTTTCCCCGAATTTTTTCCTGAGAAATTCCAGTTTTCTTGCTTCAAAATCTGCTGCTTCTGAAGGGTCAGAGGATATCATCAACCCCTTTTCCTTTGTAAAACTACCTGCTGCTACCTTTACTGCTGTAAAGCCGAGTGATAGATAGAATTCTATTTTTCTCACAAGGTTTTCCTCTGGATAATTGCTGGGACCCCCTGTTGCGTAGCACAGAAGTCGCTGGTGCTTTGCGCCTCCGAGAAGCTGGTAAACCGGAAGATTCTCCTTTTTCCCTTTTATATCCCACAACGCCGCCTCTATTCCAGAAAGAACAGCAGAACCAATTCCAACCCTGCACCAGAAATTCCCGCAGTGATACATTCTCTTCCAAAGATGCTCAATGTTATCTGGATTCTGCCCTATGAGAATCGGCGCAAAGAAATCAACGATATCCGGAATTATCTCAGGGAAAAAATATCCTGCGTATGTCTCGCCAATTCCGGTAATTTGTGAGTCAGTGTGAATTTCAACAAATGCTGCACTTCTCCTTTTGCGGGACTCGCTTAAAAAGGGGTCATTTGTACACGGACCTGTAAGAAGAATTGTTTTTACATCTGTAATTATCATAACCTGCTCGCGTTGGGAACCATTCTTTTATGAACTCTATTATAATACAAAATTCCAGGTGTTGCCAGAACTTCTTGACTTTTTGTTAAAACCATGAGAAACTGATTTTGGTAAAAAATTACTGTTTTAACATCCACAGAGGGCCGGGGTAGCTCAGTGGTAGAGCGCAGCCCTGAAAAGGCTGGCGTGGGCAGTTCGATTCTGCCCCCCGGCACGCGAGATGGTTTCTATGAACTACTATCAAAATCTCCTAAAAAAACTGACTCTTCTTAATCCGGGAACACGACTCTGGATCAACAGGGCTCTAAACAGAAATAAGTACCTGTTTATGAATGAGATTATTGAAACCTTGAGAAAGGTTAATGATCTTGAGCCAGAAATCCAGAAACTTTCAACCGAACAGATAAGAGCAAAAACAGGTCATTTCAGGGAGAGAATTTCAAGAGGCGAGCCACTGGATTCCATTCTTCCAGAGGCATTTGCCGTAGTAAGAGAAACAGCGAAAAGAGTCCTCAATATGAGGCATTTTGACTGCCAGATTATCGGCGGGGTGGTGCTTCACAGGGGACATGTGGCTGAAATGGCAACAGGTGAAGGAAAAACACTTGTTGCAACTCTTCCTTTGTATCTCAATGCACTCACAGGAAAGGGATGCCACCTTGTAACAGTCAATGACTACCTCGCAAAAAGAGACCGCTTCTGGATGGGTCCTGTTTTTGAAACCCTCGGTCTGACTGTTGGCCTCATTCAACACGATATGCAGCCGCCAGAAAGAAAAAAGGCATACCAGGCAGACATAACGTACGGAACGAACAATGAATTCGGTTTTGACTATCTCAGGGATAACATGGCATGGAGACCAGAGGACCAGGTTCAGAGAAATCTCCATTATGCTATTGTTGATGAGGTTGACAGCATCCTGATAGATGAAGCAAGAACACCTTTGATCATATCGGGCCCTTCTGAAGAATCTGTATCTCTCTATTATGACATAGACAGGGTAGTGAGGCGGCTGACAAAAGGAGAGGATTATACTGTTGACGAGGAAAGCCAGACAGCCAGTCTTACTGAGGCAGGCGTCGCAAAATGTGAGAAGATGCTCAATGTGAAGAATCTTTACGATATAGCGAACACTGAAATAGTTCACCACATAATTCAATCCCTTCGCGCTCACAATTTTTACAAGAGGGACGATCAGTATATAGTTAAGGAAGGTAAGGTTATTATTGTGGACGAATTCACTGGGAGAATGATGCCCGGCAGGCGATGGTCAGATGGGCTTCATCAGGCGGTTGAAGCAAAAGAGAACGTGCAGATAGAAAGTGAAAACCAGACTCTTGCGACGATATCGTTTCAGAACTACTTTCGCCTTTACGAAAAACTGGCAGGAATGACAGGCACTGCACTTACTGAAGCTGTTGAAATCAAGACAATTTACAGGATGGATGTTATTGTTATCCCTACAAACAAGCCATTGAATAGAAGGGAGTTTGACGACGAGATTTACAAGACGGAAAAAGACAAGTTTGAAGCGGTTGTCGGGGAGATAGAACAACTTTACAAGAAGGGCAGGCCTGTTCTTGTCGGCACCACATCCATAGAAAAATCAGAACGTCTCAGCAGGATGCTTTTGAGAAAGAATATACCCCATCAGGTCCTGAATGCAAAATACCACGAGAAAGAAGCAGAAATAATTGCAAGGGCAGGACAGAAATTCGCTGTTACAATCGCAACAAATATGGCAGGCAGGGGAACAGATATTGTTCTTGGCGAAGGGGTTGTTGACAGCAGATGTATCTCGCCGCAGACAGGTCAGAGCAAGTGCTGCATTCTCTGTGAAGATGACTGTGCCAGTTGTTTCAAAGAGAGAAAATTTTCAGAGTGCAGAACAAGCTCTTCCATTGACTGCGGGCTTCATATCATCGGGACAGAAAGACACGAGGCGAGAAGAATAGATAATCAGTTAAGGGGTAGGTCAGGAAGACAGGGAGATCCGGGTTCAGCAAGATTCTATCTTTCTCTTGAGGATGACCTTTTGAGAATTTTCGGCTCTGACCGACTTAAAGGAATTATGGGACAGCTTCCAGAAGGGGAGAAGATAAAGCATCCTTTGATTACAAAAATGATAAGTAATGCCCAGAAAAAGGTGGAAGCAAGGAATTTTGAGATAAGAAAACAACTCCTGGAGTTTGATGATGTTTTGAATCAACAAAGAAAGGTCATATATGGAATAAGACAGGATGTCCTTGCAGGTAAAAATCTGGATGGGTATCTTGGTGATTTTATTGATGATGCAATTTCAGAGGCAGTCAGTGAGCATCTTAATGAGCAGGCAAAACCGGACACCTGGAATACGAGCGGTCTTTCAACCTTTATCAGGAACATCTTCAATGTGACAATGGACTTATCTTTACCTGAAACAATAAGGGATATCCAGATATGGAGAAATGATATTGAAGATAGTATAAAAAGCAGGGTTGAAAGCGTCCTGCAAAATCAGAAGCAAACGCTCGGTGGGCTTTTTGACGAAATTTTGAGGTTTGTTTTCCTTCAGGCGATAGACCACAGATGGAAGTCACACCTGCGCTCTATAGACGAATTGAGAGAGGGCATTGGACTGCGCGCCTATGGTCAGCGGGATATTCTTGTTGCCTATAAACAGGAGGCATTTATTCTTTTTGAGGAAATGCTCAGATCTATCAGGCAGGAGATTTTGACCCACCTGTTCAGAGTAAAGGTTTCAGAAAAGGCTATTGCTTCAACTCCTGGACCAATCTTTGTACCCGCTCAATATTCACATAGAGAGTTAAATCAATTTGATGCAGTCAGGCAGGAACAACCGGTTGCTGTTCAGCAGGAGAGTTCTGCACCTACTGCATCAAAACAAATGCCTATAAGAAGAGGTAAAAAGATAGGACGCAATGAACCCTGTCCATGTGGAAGTGGTAAGAAATATAAACACTGCTGTGGAGCGAATAAGTGAGGGAGGAAGTTGTGGATAAGTTGTGGAAACAGTGGGAAACTGTGTTAACAAAACTGAGGGATGAATTTAAGAACGAAAGGATTATTGACAGTTGGTTTAAACCATTGAAAATCAATAAGATAGATGGAGATATGCTTTATATTGAGATCCCGAATCAACTCTTCTACAAAGGTCTTGTTCCTTTTCTGGCTAGCTTTAAGCGAATTCTGACACAAGTTCTTGGCTTTGAGCCTGACATACACTGGACAATACCAGGTGTAGAAAACCAGCAAATCCGGAAAGAAAGTGAACAGAGTTCCCTGAAAGAACCAGATGTAGGTGAGGTTCTAAACCCTGATTATGTATTTGAGAATTTTGTCGTCGGTCCATGTAATCGTCTTGCCCATGCTGCAAGTCTGGCTATAGGACAAACTCCGGGGGTCGCGTACAATCCATTGTTTATTTATGGGGACGTGGGGCTTGGTAAAACACATCTAATGCAGGCTATTGGGCATCTCGCAAGGTCCTCTGTACACGCACAGGTTGTGTATCTTCCCTGTGAAATATTTGTTAACCATTTTATTCACAGCATTCAGACCAAAACAACCCATCATTTTAGGAACAAGTTCAGAAATACTGACATCCTTATGATAGATGACATACATTTTCTCGCAGGAAAAGAAGGTACACAGGAGGAATTCTTTCACACTTTCAATGCTCTCTATGACCAAAGGAAGCAGATAGTTCTGTCAAGCGACAGACCACCGCAGGAAATCGCCTCTCTGGAAAAAAGACTTGTCTCCCGCTTTGAGTGGGGTCTTGTGGTTGATCTCCAGCCACCAGACTTTGAAACCCGCGTTGCTATATTAAAAAAAAAATGCGAGACAAAAAACATAACACTGAGCGATGATGTGGTCTTTTATCTTGCAGAAAATATAAGCGGAAACATAAGAATGCTTGAAGGCGCTCTGAACCGGCTCGTGGCGGTTGCTTCCCTTTTTGAAAAAGAACTAACTGTTGATGTTGCAAAGGAATATCTTAGAGAAATGCTGGTTTCTCAAAATAAGCTCGTCACTGTACAGAGAATACAGGAGGTTGTTGCGGAATATTTCAGGATAAGCACGTATGACATTAAAAGTCAGCGAAGAATAAAAAATCTTGTTATTCCACGCCAGATAGCTATGTATCTTTGCAGAACACTAACAGAAAGCTCCCTGACATCAATTGCAGAAGAGTTTGGCGGTAAAGATCACACAACAGTGCTTCACGCCTGTAAGAAAATCAAAACCGAACTTAATGAAAACGAAAACATACGAGCTATTATTGACAAAATTATAAACATATTAAAGACATAGGTATGCACATCTTATCAACAAGGTATAATATTGAGTTATAATTATTTACATACAAATAACAGCTTTTACTGTTTTTATTACTAAAAAGGAGATAGAATGGAAATATTTATAGAAAAACAGGTGTTAATAAATGCCCTTGATAAAATAGGAAGAGTACTTCCTTCAAAACCGGTTATAAGTTCTACTGGTGGAATGCTTTTTGAAGCAAAAAGAGATGGGGTATCAATTACTGCAACTGATTTACAGCTAACCATTAAAACCTTCATTGAAGCAAAGGTTAAAGATAAAGGAACAATACTTATTCCAGGCAAAAACTTTATATCTCTGATTAAAAAAATACCAGAGGATAATATCAAAATAGTTCAGACAGAAAACCATGCAATAGTAGACAATAAATCATTCCAGTATAAATTTCTTCTTATGAATGTTGAGGAATATCCAAAACTTCCATCAGAAGGCGAGATTCTCTCAGGTGTAGGAAAATTATCAATATCCACCACAGATCTTCTTGATATGATTAAGAAAACGAGTTATTGTGTAAATCCAGGAGAGCCAAGGATGTATTTCAGAGGTGTCCTTATTGAGAAAAAAAATGGACAACTATGCATGGTGGCTACTGATACAAGACGGCTGTCTCTTGTAAGAAGAAAGATGGACACAGATGTTAAGGTTAAACTTATTCTGCCCCTGCGACTTGTTGATGTATTTCCGCTTATTTTCAAGGATACGGATATTACAATGCTTTTTTCAAAAAATCAGATTGTTCTACAATCAGAAAGGACAACATTAATCTCTCAACTACTTGAAGGCGATTTCCCTGACTATGAGAAGGTTATTCCTTCATCAGAAAAACTGAATACCGCAACAATAAATACTTCCCTTTTTCTTGAAAGCCTTGAACGACTTTCTCTTATGTTAGAAGAAAGTTTCAGCTCCATGAAAATGAACTTCAGGAAAAATATGCTGGTCCTGAGTATTGAAAGTCCAGAAAGCGGTTCTGGAGAGGAAAAACTCAATATTGAGTACACAGGAACTGAAAATACAATTATTTTTAATCCTGACTATCTTATACAGTTTCTTAAGACAGTCGCAACCGAAGAGGTTGAATTTTCGTTTCAGGACCCCATCAAACCAGCAAAAATATGTGAAAAAGGAAATACTGACTATGTATACATTGTAATGCCAATAAAACCATGACAGAAAAAAGAATAGGAGATATCATCTTTGACGCCCTCAAGCGAGGGAATGGAACATTTGGCTCCAGACATACAGGTATTATTGACTGGGATAAGATATGGACTGAGGTGTGCGGTGAGGCAAAGGAATTCAGTTATGTGAAGAGAATGGAAAAAGACATTCTTTATGTCTGTGTAAAAAACTCAGCATGGCTTCTTGAACTGAGGAAGAACAAAACAGACCTTATCAAACTCCTAACAGAGAAAACAGGGAAAACACTAAAAGATATCAAATTTTATAGATGATTTGGTTCATCTGTAATAGATTTTGATAAAATCTGTCTCCACAAGAGGAATAGAAAAGGAAATCCTGTTTGAGCCGCTGCTTTTGAATTTAATTTTGCCGTTGTGCACACTTTCAACACGCTGTACCCTGCCTTTTGTTTTGACATCCAGGAAAACCTGTTGAATCGGCTGAAATGTGTAGTTTGAAAGAACAAGGACACTACCTTTTTCGCTGTCCATAATGACTGCATCCACAAGGCCGGCAGAGCATTTAACAGGCAAATCTAACTTTGCATTCATTACAGGCGAGCAGATAAAATCCCTGTATTCTGCGGGATACTGCCAGGGTTCAAATGCCCTCTTTATCAGAAGTTCATCAGAAACAACCTGAGTGGGTTCTGGTTCAGACAATGCATTTATATCAGGAATTGTTTTCATTATCTCATTTCTTGCAATCAATGCCTTTCTCATATAAGCAATCGCTGGCAGAAAACCTTCGCAATAAACAGTTCCCCTACCATATTTTCCAGATACAACAGCAGGGCTTGAGTCAGAAAATACTGCAAGTACCACAGAACCAGGTTTTGGGTCAAGTTTTTGTTTCACTGAAACAACGTCCATCTTTGCGCCTGTTTTTAAAACAGATA
This sequence comes from Vermiphilus sp., assembly GCA_020722805.1. Lineage (GTDB taxonomy): Bacteria > Ratteibacteria > UBA8468 > B48-G9 > DTJG01 > DTJG01. The sequence continues at coordinate 6,460 of DYKA01000018.1, read as the reverse complement.
CAGTGTCTTCAATCTTCAAAGAATCAAGGTATCGTCCTGAGTTAAGATATTTTGATAACTCTGCTGCGGGCTGCCTTTGCGCAGGCAATATCGGGTCCAGAACCTTTAACGGTCTATTAAACTGATTTTTCATCGCAGCGTTTGCTGTAAGAACCAGGGTTCCACCTTTTCCAACCCAGAGTTTTATCTGTTCCGCCGCTTTTTCTGAGATGCATGTGCTTGAGAGATATGCGACCTTATAATCTGCGAGGTATCCCTGTTCAATCATTTTTTCCGAAAGGAAATCAACAGGAATCTGATTATGAGTAAGTGCAAGCCATGTGTGCATTCTCTCAAAGCCGTAGGCATAGTTAACACCCAATTCCCAAATGTCTGCGGATGAGGAATAACATATGGCAACCTGACTTTTTCTCTTTTTCGCAGGATAGAGAAGGTCTTCTGCTGCGCCTATCTCCCTGATAATTTCTGCGAGAGCAAACCACATATCGGTTCGTGCCTGAATTGAATGATTGTTCCACGGCGGACCTGCCTCATGGGCAGACCATATAGGGCCATACCAGTAAGCATTAAAAATCTTGTTGTCTCTCGCTGCATGACTTGCTGTATATGTCTTCATAGTCCATGAGGACCTGCCGGCATATCCGATGAGATAATGACCGAGAATCTGGTTGTGCTTTATCGCAGCAGACCTCATCAGTTCAGAGTTGTAGGCAGTGCACTGCCTTGTTGAAGAGCCATTTGCCCAGTCCTCGCTCCAGATGGAATTGTTATCATCTGAGTCAAGAAGATCAAAATAATCAACGCCAGTACAGCCGAAATTGGCAATATAAACAGCGCCGTCAGAAAAATTCACGTTCACAGGAAATTTCGCATTGTACGCTCTTTCAAGAGATTCCCTCTGTAAACGCAGGAGTTTACTCAGTGCATAGGTGCGGAATTTCTGGGTGTAATAAAACAATTCTGGTTGTGTGTCCTTCTGTGTTGAGTCAACCGGATTGATAGCAGACCAATCCTTTACACCAAAATTTTTAGGAATAAGCTTCATTTCCTGAAGATACTGCCTGAATTTCTGCTTGCATTTCTGGCATTTTAACAGATGCTCAACAGAAAGTCCCCCTGGTTCATCCATAAGCATACAGTAAGCGATATCCTGGACTTTTTTACCTTCCTACTTAAACTGTTCTGCTTCTACCTTTGCCCAGTTTTCAACCTCAGCAATATCAACCCCAGAGTAACAGGAATAATCTTTTCTCAAACCTGCATTCCACACATTTGAAGAAAGAATAATCTTTTCCTTATTGGAAAAACCAAAATAATCAAGCGTCTTCCATTCTCTGTCAAAAGTTTTCCTATCTATCGCTGCAACAACAGGACTTATTTGTTCTGGAACTGTCGGGAGATTTGCAGAAATAAAAAATGGGAAAATCTGTGGTTTTTTTCCTATTTTAGGCCATTTCATGTTGTCCGCAATTTTGCCATATTTTTCCGCCAGTTTAATATCAGTTGTAAATTTTTCTGAATTTTCTGGCTTTTCAAACCCTGGAGGGATAATAATTCTCATTGAACCCAGAACATCCCTTTCAATTGTTTTAACTACAGATTTTTCATCAGGAGCACAGGCGAACTCAAATTTTGCATTCAGGCGCGGTGCAATCTGAGCATATGAATATCTTGCAGAAAGAGTGAGATTAACACCAGAATCAAAATACATAAGTTTTGTTATGTTCAGCCATGAAGTCCTCTGATTGTTTATAAAGAAAACATTTTCACCCTGAGATGGCTGGACATTCTGTTCAAGGCCAGCATTTGTAAGGGCATAATGACCATACCAAGGCGCACGGTAATAATTCGCAAAGATGTGGATATAAAAAGGTTTTTCATGTCCTGAGCCAAAACTTATTCTGAGATACAACTGAGGTCCAAAAGGGGAGTTATCTGGCTTTTCATTCAGTTGATCTGTGATGAGGATGCAGTCAATGGCTCTTGTGAAGAAATAATATTGTACGTCTTTATCTATCTTGCTTATGACAATCCTGTAGGTGGCCTGCTGAAGATTTACATCAAAGCCATCCCACACATAATCAATATCAACATATTCGCTTTTTCTCTGCCTGTCAAAGAAAGACCTTTTCGGCAATCTTGTCTTCCCCGGAGAAGATGCTTACCTGGAATGGACCTCTGTAATAGTATGACTGCAAATATCTAACCCAGATTTTGTAGGTGCCGGGATTTCTGATCTCCACTTCTTTTGAGGCGGTTGAATCAAAATCACCATCAGCGCCATGCAGAACCTTCATCCATGTTGCCTGTCTTGCAATGTAGCCGGTTTGATTTGTCTTCCATCCATTGCCTGAAACAGAGAAAGTATTTGCATCAAGATATATTGTTTCAGCAAGACACAAAGACCAGACAAAAACCAGAGAGAAACACAACCAGAAAAGAATTCTTTTCATCATTTATAACTTCCATTGCTTGCGGAAAAAGACCTGTTTGTTTTTCCCATTTCCCTTGCAATGCTGCAGTATCTTTGCACCTGCTCAACAGTTGTATCAGGAGTAACAGGGCTGCCCAGAGACATCACAAATCGCATGTTATTCCTTGTCCCTGCATGGAACTGCCTCAAGATCTCTTTTTTCAGTGTATTCTCGTCAGCGTGTGGCAGTACATTGATTGCGTCAAGGTTTCCGAAAACAACGCATCTGCCACGGGTAAATTCAACAACTTTCTCAATGTCTATTTCAAAACCTTTCTTGCTTTCTTCAAAGGATATAGCATCTGCTCCTATCTCAAGAATTTTATCAATCCTGTCCCATGGATTTCCGCAATAATAATAGATACTCCTGGCTCCGCAGTGTCTTATCGCGGAAACAAGTTTTTTCATAAAAGGCATATTGAACCTTTCAAAGGCAGAAGGACTCATCATATCTGTCAGACACTCTTCTATCCACAGAACTTCTGCACCTGCAGCAATAAACTGCTGTGCCAGATTTATATTTATTTCAAGAAATCTCTCGCATGCATAAATAACAAGTTCTGGATTTGTTGCCATCATAACCATCAGGCCTTCAAAACCTAAAATTCCATATAGTTTCCATAGAGGAGAAGTAACATGACATATGGGCATTTTGTCATTGAACTTCTTTATAAGAATTTCTGCAAGCTCGTGTCTGCCTTCAGAGAAGAACTTTTCTTTATCAAATTCCTGCGGTTTTTCTGGTAGAATTCTTTCAATCTCTGGAATTGTCTCTGGCAGCCATTTAACCTTGACTGACTGAACTTCACCAGCGGCAGACCACCCACTGATCTTTGGCTTCAAAAACTCTTTTGTGGTTTGCGTTTTTGTGTTCACAATACAGATTTTGTCAGAAGAAATTTCTATCCTTATTGATTTTCTCTCCTCCCTGCTGTAAAAAGGATAGATAACGAACCAGTCCTGGTTAATTTTTGTTATGACGTCAGTATACCACTGCACCTGAGTGTTGATATCTGGCATATGCACTGCGTACCAGGGCTGGTCTGTGAGAAACTGCCAGTGGTCTCTTATAAAAATACCCTCATAGCATATTACAACAGGAAATTCTGGTGATCCTTCTTCAGAAAAAACCGCTCTGAATTTTTCTTTGCCTGTCATCTTTTTTCTTTAACGAGAATTATCCAGTCCTGCCACACTGGAACAATGCGCCAGAAGTGTTCTTGAAAAGACCCTGTACCACTTTCATCTGTTCCGAATTCAAATCTTGATTTTATATTTGCGTCCTTCGGATCAATAAGTGAAAACTGATACCTGCACATTGGTTTTAATCCTATAATCTTGTTTATACCACCACTGAAGGCAGGTGGCCCGACATATATCAGGAGTAATTCTTCTGGAACCTCCGCTGCAAATATACAGCTTTTTTCATCCTCCAGGACCAATTTTTCACGACAGGGAACGAGCTTTTGCCAGTTCATTCCGGACAAAATCTTCTTACCAATGGACACATGGATGGAGCCAGGCAGTTTGTATGCCTGTTCCCATGGAGTATCTCCCCAGGACCTGCCGTGCGGTGATGGCCCATACGGTTTTTTTCTGTGTTTATCTGCCATACGCCGTTTGCTCCATAGGCATAACCCTTTGCTCCTGAGAGAATACTTCCCCAGAAACAAATCCTCTGGATTTCCTGTCTGCAGGACTCGCCTATTCCCTCATAATTCACTTCCCCGAGAACAACAGGTTTATCAGGAAACTTTTTCCTTGCCTCTCCGACTGAGAGCCACGTATTTTCAAACGAAGTATGGCTGCCATGTCCTGTTTGAAGCATATTGATATCAAGTATTTCAGGTTCTTCAAGCATCTTGTCCGAACCGGGTAGGATGGGTTGTAATTGGATGGTTGAAAGGGTCTGTTTCCTTGATGAACCTTGCGATTTCTGTCCATGCTCTTTTCTGGAATTTTTGATCCTCTTCCCTTGAATCTGAAAGATAGTAGGGCATTGTTGTTTCTCCGGCAACACACCATATTACAGGATATGCAGCCCATCGGGCAATAAGATTTCTCCAGTGTTTTCTCATTCTTTCAATGCCAGTCCATTTAATGTAATAGCCCCATGTTCCAACAATGCATGGAACAAGGCCGTTTTCTATCAGGTGTTGAATTCTCCGGTCAGCAGCTTTGAAATAACGAACATTTGTTTTCGAAAAATCTTTTGAATATGGAAAGCCCCCTTCACCCATGCCACTCGGATCATACCAGTCCATATCAGGATAAAGTCCTGCCACAATTTGAATAACAGTAAATCCCTTTCTTGCTCTGTCTCTTACAAGTGTTTTGAAGCCGTTTCTGCTCATTCTTCTGCATAAACCCATCCACCATGTATCCCCGAGCCAGAAAAAATCTTCCCCGTCTGAATAAAACATATTTCCGTCATGAACAACAGGAAAACCATGCCTGTAAAGTGGGTTTTTCTCTCTGGTACGAATAATCCTGCACCTGCCTTTAATGCCTGAAATGCCCTTGATTTCAGGTTGCGATTGTGTTTCAAATTTATGAATGCCGGGTTCTTCTGATGAATATCTTATTTTCCAGGTAACCCCGCCATCCCAGAAACCCGGCACTTTCTTGAGTTTGCCAGATGGAGTAACAAACACCGCTGAGAAACTTATGTCTTCTGATTGATGGAGTTTTTTTCTGAATGAAAACAAAATTCAATCATTTTATTTGTTGACGTTTCCATTGTGTCTCCGTTATCTGATACCAGAATTTCGGATATTATATCACCTTTCTTGATTTTCACCTGTTGTGTTGTAAAATACAACTTCAACAAGGGGAAAAATGAAGGTCGGTTTACTTGGTTATGCTGGCAGTGGCAAGACATCTGTTGTTTCCTTTCTTTCAGGGAAAAGGCACGAGAGTTACGACCCCCTGAAACCGGCTGTTATTACAGTGAAGATATCAGACAGTCGGCTCAAGGCGATTTCAGAAGTGGTGAAGCCAGAGAAAACCACAGAATCAGAAATAACCTTTGTTGACATAAAAGGATGTCCTGAATCAGCGGGCTTTGATGAGAAAACTATTGAGATTGCCTCGCAGCTGGACACCATTGCCCTTGTCATCCGGGCTTTTTCTGAGGAAAGAAATCCATGCGATGAACTTGATTCTCTTTATCTTGAGATGGTTTATAGGGATGAAGAAAGATTGAAGATTCTTCTTGAAAAAAGGCAGCAGGAAATTCTGAATGGGAGAAGAAAAAGAAGTCAGGAAGAGGATTTTCTGCAGAAATGTCAGAGTTTCCTTGAACAGGAAAAGTTTCTTTCCTCTGCTGTTTTTGAAGAGAAGCAGAGAATGTTTCTTGTTTCGCTTGGCATAATAACAATAAGGAAGTTTTTTGTTGTTATGAACGGAGATCTGATGAAAGAAACTCTGGACGAAAAATGCAGGAGATATAATCTCGGATTGTGCCAGATAAATGCAGAAGGTTCTCCCAGGCAGGACATAGAATTATTCTGGAAACAGTTTCTGGAGGCAGCAGGCATGTTGAGGTTTTACACAATTGTTGGAAAAGAAACGAGGGCATGGTTGATTCCAGAGGGATCAACTGTACTTGATGCCGCAGCAGCAATTCACACTGATATTGCCGCAGGCTTTGTGAGGGCAGATGTTGTGAGCTTTGATGATTTTATTGCTGCAGGCTCTTTTTCTGCCTGCAGAGAAAAGGGGCTTTTAAGGAGTGAGGCAAAAACAGGAATTGTGAAAGATGGAGACATCATTCATATACACTCGGCGAGGTGATAGTATGGGCAATGAAATTCATCTGGTACTCAGGAGGCAGGAGGATAAGGCAGTGTCAAGGATATGCGTTGTAAGTTTGCCTTTAAGCATTGGCACGCAGGGATTAAAGAGATTAAAGGGTCTTAGCTTCAAGATGCGGTTACAAGTTGACATTCCAGAACCTCCTTTATCTCGTGTATCTTGCGAAGTTAC
>DYKA01000122.1 GCA_020722805.1 Vermiphilus sp. | reverse complement strand
AAAGGCGATAAGTGAACTCATAGAAGTTATAGACAATAAAGATGCCGAGAGAATGCAGCGAACCCAGGCGAAAAATAAGCTAAAGGAATTTACCATTCCCATTCAAATATTTAGACGCCTTGAATGCTTGGCCCCTGTTCCTGATTCAGAGTATTGCAAGAGAAACAATATAATGATAATGAACGATGTTATCTATTCTTATGAGAAAGGGCTGCAATTGATTGATATAATCGGAGAAGGGGTCTTTATAATGTAAAATATGAAATGCGATACCGACATAACCTGAAAGGTGGTTTTATGTCTCAACCTTCACCCTCAATTCTTACCAATTACCAAAAACAATGCCCCACTCTGCTTTTTGAGTTTGCGGAGAACAAAGAAGAATCTTTTACTGTCACAGGGCTTGAGGATTTTCTTTTAGGAATTAACGACCCGTGCCCCTGCGGCAGCGGCAAGAAATATAAGAAATGTTGGGGAGGAAATTGAAGTGATTGCTACACTCTGGATACTTGAATCAGTCAACAATCCGAAGTTTCCCTATCGCCTGACTATCAGACAGGGTGAGAAGCTATTGCTTGCGCTCAGGGTACAGGATAGATGGCCCGGGCAGAAGGGGAATATTTTCTGCATCAGAGAAGAAAACTGGGAGTTGGAGGCGCCTATTGGAGAAATTGAGAGGGTTCCTGTTATCTCCTTAAATCGCTTTGGCAAGAGGCTGGCTGTTGTCCTTGACAGGCCTAAGAACAAGCGATGCGATTTTCTGTTTCTCACAAAAAAATATAAGACCAGAGAAGGAGAATATGAACAGATATTCTGGAGAACTCAGCAGGCCTTAAAGGAGAGAAAACCGAGAGTTAAGATTACAACTTACCATACAGGCAGGTTGAATGTGCTGATAGATAATAATGAGAAGTATGCATGGCGGTTCCCTGAAAGTAGCGTTGAAAAAGTAAAACTTCCTGTAGGTGATTACGCTTTAAAAGATTACAATGGAATTATTGCCGTGGTAGAGAGAAAGACCTTTGACAATCTCCTTGCGGAATTCGGCAGGATGCCTGTATTTCATCAGCAGCTTGCTGAGTTATCGGCGTACAGATACTCGGCACTTATTATTGAGGCAAATTACTCGGATTTCTTAAATCCCAATAAAATGAAGTTTTATAATCCTTCATTTGCTGCAAAGGCGATTGCCGAGTTGTACGCCCTGCATCCAAAACTAACCATAGTGTTTGCAGGTAATCGCAAACTTGCTAACGAATGGGCATATAGATTTTTTGATGCCATAAATGCCCATGAGAATGACACTCCACATGAAAAAATCTCAGAGGTAATAGAAGAATACGGCATTTCTCCTGAGGCAAAAGGAGGCGTCTATTTTGAGATAAAAAAGAAGATTATTGATGACATTCATACAGAGTTTACGATTTCTATGATAAAAGAGTTATTCCCTGATGCCCCTACTGCAACTATCAGAAAAGTGGTTAATGATCTGAAAAAAGAAGGTGTTATCGCGAGAAATGGCGCAGGGAAAAAGAGCCATTGGAAGAAGGTATGTTAGATACGGTTGATTTCCAATCCATTAAAACCACTGGTATAAAGGTGAATTACCTCTATGTCTGCGAGAGGAAACTGTGGCTTTTTGACAGGGGTATTCAGATGGAGTCAAAATCAGATAAGGTGCTGATGGGAAAACTTATCGGAGAGAGTTCTTATCCAAGGGAACAAAAGAGGGAAATGCTCATTGATAATCTTATCAATATAGACATTGTAGGCGATGACGAGGTCAGGGAAGTGAAGTACAGCAACAGGATGCATCATGCAGACCGGATTCAACTTCTGTATTACCTCTATTATCTCAAACAGTTAGGCATTGAAAAGAGGGGTATTATCAACTATCCTAAGATGAGAAAGCGAGAGGAAGTAGTGCTTACACCTGAGGCTGAAAGAGAGGTTGAAAATGCCCTTATGCGTGTGCAGGAGATTTTGAATCTTGATAAACCTCCTCAGTTACAACGTAAGTTATATTGTTCAAAGTGTGCATATTATGAATTTTGCTGGGGGTAAGATTTGTCCAGGGCTTATTACATATTCTCAAACGGCAGGATAAAGCGAAAAGAAAACACTGTTTATCTGGAAAATGAAAATGGAGAAAAAAAGGCCATTCCAATAGAAGACATTGATGTAATTCATTTATTTGGAGAGGTTGATTTAAACACAAAACTTTTGAATTTTCTCTCACAGCAGAATAAGCCCATTCACATTTATAATTATTACGGCTTTTATGCAGGAAGTTTTATGCCAAGAGACAGAGATGTGTCAGGTGAATTAACAGTCAGGCAGGTGGAACATTATCTGGATGAGAAAAAAAGGCTTCTTCTTGCAAGGAGTTTTGTTGAGGGTTCTCTATTTCACATGGCAAGAAACGTTCGGAGTTATAACAGTACAGCGGAATTTCTCGGAAAAATAGAGAATGAGATGCAAAATATTTTTACAACAAGAACAATCCCTGAATTGATGAGCTGCGAAGGGAGAGCAAAAGACGCTTATTATCAGGCATTCAATGTAATCTTAAAAGATGGTTTTGAGATTGAAAAACGAGAAAGAAAGCCACCTTCTAATCCTGTTAATGCGCTTATTTCTTTTGGCAATGCGATGATATATTCTCTGGTGTTGTCAGAAATTTACCATACTCAACTTAACCCAACTATAAGCTATTTACATGAACCAGGAGAAAAACGATATTCTTTAAGTCTTGACCTTGCAGAAATTTTCAAGCCTCTGATAGCCGATGCGATTATTTTTAAACTTGTAAACGACAATATGATAAACCTTGGCGATTTTGAGAAAGATATCGGCTATTGTTACCTTAACGAAAATGGAAGGAAAAAATTTGTTCAGGAGTTTGATAAGAAGATAACTACGACCGTGAAACATAGAAAACTAAAAAGAAAGGTCTCTTACAGAGGGCTGGTAAGGATTGAGTGTTATAAACTAATAAAGCATTTCCTTGAAGATGAAGTTTATTGCCCATTTAAGGCATGGTGGTGAATGGCTTATTTGATTGTGGTTTATGATGTTGAAGAAAAGCGAGTAAACAAAGTCCGAAACATATTGAAAAAATACTTTATGTGGGTTCAAAACTCGGTTTTTGAAGGCGAAATTTCTGAAGGGAAACTTGACAAATGCCAGAAAGAACTATTGAAAGTAATTGATGAAAATGTGGACTCCATCTATTTTTACCGACTCGAAAACAAACTTAACTATACGAAGAAAATTTTGGGGATAGAAAAGGACTTGACTGATAACATATTGTAATGTAATTTGATATTGCAGCGAACTTAGATTTACTGAAAATATAACAAGAATGCTTACGAGATACGGGTCTAAGAAATTTCTTGTGGGGGTAGTAAAAACCTTATCAAAGGTTCACTGCAAAAATTTTGATTTTCTTTCCTTCAGTGGGGATAAGGATAGAACGAAAACCCTTGTTGCGCTTGTATTTTATTTAATAGGAAATTTTTTCGTTATCTTGGGTTTTATCTGAACCATGTGGGATATAAAGTGGAAATGATGTTTTTAATAACGACAAATCGTCAACAGTTTTATCTGAACCATGTGGGATATAAAGAAGTATAACTGGAATGAGCAGGTTGTACTTCAGGCTGTTTTATCTGAACCATGTG
>DYKA01000121.1 GCA_020722805.1 Vermiphilus sp. | reverse complement strand
ACTTCCGCCATAGAAAGATTATAATCTCAAAGGTTTTCGCGTGCAATCATACACCTATTATCTGGTCCCGGGCAGAAGAAAAAATCTCTTTGACGCTGCCATTTTTTCTTTTCAACAGCAGTTTTCTTTCTCTTGTTGCAAATCCGATGACTGAGACAGGTATTTTTTTTCTTCTATAAACTGAAACAAGGCCCGCAGCAAATTTTTCTGGAACCACAACAAGCAAGCACCCTGAAGAGATTAATCCATAAACATCTATGCCAAGATAGTCAGAAAAAATCTGTGCTGGCTTATATATCCGTATTTTTGCTTCTTCAACAACAAAACCGCAGCCAAAAGATTCTGCAAGTTCGGCAATTCCAGATGCCAACCCGCCTTCTGTCGGATCGTGCATTCTCATCACAGGTACACTTTTCCAGGCAATTATTGCTTCATTCACGATTGAAATTCCTGGTTTTCTTATTGCTACAAGAGCATTTTTTGTAATCACGGGGAATTTTTCCCTGAGGACTGTTTTTTCCCTTGCGAGTATTGAAGCACCTTCAATCCCGATTTCCTTTACAAGCAGGAGCGCATCATTTTCTTTTATTTTTTTTACCTGTTTTATGTCCGGCAGTTTTTCCCCGATCATTGCGCCGGTGATTACTGGTTTTGATACAGAACCAGATATTTCTGTATGCCCGCCAACCCATGCAATTTTAATTTTTCTGCAGGCAGCAGAAATCTGGCTGAAGATTTTTTCAATTTCAGGAAATATTGTTCCAGGAGGAAAGATAGCCGAAGCAAGAAACCATTTCGGCACTGCACCCATACACGCAACATCATTGGCACTGATATTCAACGCATACTCTCCTGCATCTTGTGAGACAAGCGTGACAGGGTCTATTTTCAGTACGACAGGCGATGAAGGAGTTCTAACAACCGCTGCATCTCCGCCTATTTCAGGACCTGTCAAAACACTCTTATCCAGCACACAGTACTTAATGATGAGATATCTTAATAACTGAGGGTCAATCTTTCCCTCAGGGAGTTCTCTCAATCCAAGAAGGTGTCTGAGGTGGGTTATATCTTCATAAATAAAATCGGCACCTTCACTGAGAAAATCATCACGTTTTTTCCCACCCGAAAGCACACCGCAGGACATAACTCCAAGTTTTCTTGCTGCAATAACATCAAATGGATGGTCTCCTGCAACAAGAGTTTCACTTTTTTTCAGGTGCAGTTTCTTCCTCATTATATCAATATGGGAGGGATGCGGTTTTACCTTCCTCACATCCTCTCTTGCAAGAAGAATATGATGCCGAAGTTTCTTTTTTTTCAATATTTTTTCTACAATCGGGCGGCTGTTTCTTGTCACAATTCCCACAGCAAAACCGGCATCTGAGAGTTCATCAAGGAATTCTGGAATACCTTTTATCGGTTGAGCTTTGTTTGATGCCTGTTTTTCCCTTTCAAGCAATATTTTGTGTGCCTGGCGCAAAAAGGTTTCAGCATTCCTGCCATTCAATCTTTTCACCTCATCCAGATATTCAAGTATCGGAAGGCGTCTTGCAGGTTCTTTAAGTTTATGTGAAAGCAAGAGATTGCGAATTTCCTGAAATATCTTCACAAAATCAATTTCCTGCCTGATTATCGTGCCGTCAAAATCAAAAATCAACCCCTTTATCTGCATAAATTATATTTTACCCTTCCAGTCAAAACAAGAAAAATTGACAGAGACATCCAGCGTTCTCTTGATGTTCTTCAGAGGGGAAAAGCTCAACTGACCTCTGGCAGAAGGATTTGTCTTTTCAGATGCGGGTTGCTTTTCAGTTATGACGGTTGAAGGACATTGGATTAATCTGTTGAAAGACCCGGTGTGGTGTGGAAAAAATCAGATGATTGCTTTTTCAGATATTCTGGCATATAATAATAAAAAATATATTTGAACTTCTATCGGAAATTTTGTAAATGGTGAGCAAGAGAGCAGGACAAATAGTTGACCAGTATGAGATTGTTGAACAAATCTGGCAGGGGTCTACCTCAGGGGTTTATCTGGCAAAGGCCGCAACCCACAATGCAGAATTTGGTCCTTATGTGGCAGTAAAATTTCTCAATACCAAACGTTCACGCCTGAACAATTCTTCGCACATAAGGCAGTTCAAAAAACAGGCACTGATAACAATGGAACTGGATCATCCGAATATTGTCAAGGTGTACAAACTCTTTCAGAACCCCGAAGATATAGGCATTTTTATGGAATATGTGCCGGGCAAAAGTATGAGACAGTGGTCTATGGAAAAGGTATTCTCCCTTGAAGAGGTACTTAAAATTTTTAGAGCGATGCTTTCAGCCCTTGACCATCTTGAAACCCACCGCATTGTCCACAAGGATATTAAACCAGAAAACATAATTATTTCAGCTGACTTACAGCAGATTAAACTGACTGATTTCGGATATGCGATAAAAAAAACATTTTTTTACAGGGACAGATTTCCTTATGCCGGCACAGAAAGATACATGGCGCCTGAAAGAAGAACAGGCATAGCAACCTACAAAAGCGATATTTACAGTGTGGGCAGGATTACTGAGGAATTTCTTAACAAATGTAATTGCGAAATACCCGGCTATGTTATTGCAATCCTGAAAAACTGTATAGACCCTGACCCCGGCAGCAGATACGAACACGCTTCCCTTGCTTACAAGGATCTTGAATTTCTGACTGAATACCACAGAAAAAAGCATGCTATACGGCATCCTGGCTGATATCCATGCAAATCTTGAAGCAGCGCTTGTTGTGAAAAACTTCCTGCAGCAGATGGGTGTTGAAAAAATACTTGTTCTTGGCGATACTGTCGGATACGGGGTTAATCCGATTGAATGTATTGAACTGTTTGAGTCAAACGGAACCACATTCATAAAAGGAAATCATGAAGAAGCCCTTCTTACGGGAAAATATACTGGTTTCAATACTGAGGCAAGAATTTCTATGAACTGGACAAAGAAAAATGTCCCTGAACGGTATCTGCAGAAAATCTCATCGTGGAAAGAAACAATGGAGATGGATGATTTTGTTATCTGTCATGGTGGGCTGAACGACCCTCTTTATTTTTATACAAACACACGTACAAAAGCGAAGAAGATGTTTGATGAATTTCAGTTTAACTATTGTTTTGTTGGACATACCCATTTCCCGATGGCGTTTTCACTTAAAAAGGAGGAAACATTACCGGCAATTATTGCCGAAGAAGCAGATGGAAGAATACGGCTTGTTATCAGTACAGAAAAAAGGTTCATACTGAATGTCGGCAGTGTTGGACAACCAAGAGACGGCAATCCTGAAGCATGCTGCGCGATTTATGACACAAAAAGCAGAATTTTTGAACTCCACAGAATTCCATATCCTGTTGAAGTCACTTCAAAAAAAATTATTGATGCAGGGCTGCCATCTTCTCTTGCAGCAAGAATTTCAAGGGGGCTTTAGGTTATTCAAGCGAAATCCTGTACTCATACAGGTCAGTATTGTGCCATGCCATATTTTCGTACCCGCCTCTCTCAAAAAATCTGTTCATGAAAAGCACTATTTCTCCTGTCTGACGATCCTGGTAGCATATGAAGTTTGAATGCTGAATCTGATCGCTTTCTTCCGGATTTCTTTGTGCAATAATAGAAAGTGTTTCTTTTTTTATCGCAATGTTCGGTCTTTCTTCCATTTCAGCAATAAAC
>DYKA01000120.1 GCA_020722805.1 Vermiphilus sp. | reverse complement strand
TACTTGTACATTGATTTGACGCCCTCTGCAGTTATGATATAATTTTATGAATTTGTATTTATCTCATCTGTTATCGTAGCAACGGTGCTACAGATTCGGAGACAGGGAAGTCATCCAATACTGCAGGCAAAGTCGCCCCAGGGATTTTTTGTTCCTAAAAATTATCCGGGAGGCAAAATGAATCTTCAAAGACCAAATTCAAATGAAGCAACAAGCACAAGAAATCGCTCAAGAGATGTAGCCCCGAATTCAGGAATATGCACTGTTTGCCGCGATGACTGCACTGGATTCTGCGAGATTTTCAGGGCATCTTTCAGGGGAAGAGAAGCAATATATCCAGGGCCATTTGGTGAGATAACAGCAGGAAGCGATAAAGAATATCCTGTTGACTATTCACACCTTAATATCATGGGATATGCACTCGGTGCAAAGGCAATAAATGAGGCAAATCCTGATAAAGCAATATTTCCAGAGGTTGACACAACAGCAGTGTACGGGCATCTTTATCCAGTCAGAATGAAGATGCCAATCTTCACGGGTGCCCTTGGATCAACAGATATCGCAAGAAAGCACTGGGAAAGTTTTGCTATTGGTGCTGCAATCTCAGGTATTTCTCTTGTTGTGGGTGAAAATGTTTGCGGAATTGACCCTTCCCTTGAGGTTGACAGTAAAGGAAGGGTCCATAGATCTCCGGAGATGGAGCGCCGTATAAAGATATACAGACAGTGGCAGGAGGACTATGGAGACATTATTGTTCAACTTAATGTTGAGGATACTCGACTTGGTGTTGCTGAATATGTTGTTGAGAAACTGGGTGTAGAGTCAATTGAGCTGAAATGGGGACAGGGTGCAAAGTCAATTGGAGGCGAAATCAAGATAAGAGACATTGAAAGAGCAATGGAACTACAAAAACGCGGTTACATTATTGTGCCAAATCCTTCAAACCCTGCTGTTCAGGACTCATTCAAGAAAGGCGGCATTAAAGAATTTGAAAGACACTCGCGGCTCGGGTTTATAGATGAAGAAGAATTTGTAAGGACAGTGGAATACCTGAGAAGAAGCGTTGGTGTAAAAAGAGTCAGTTTGAAAACAGGCGCCTATGGACCAAGGGAGCTTGCAATGGCAATAAAATGGTCATCCACTGCAAGGGTTGACCTTGTTACACTTGATGGTTCAGGAGGAGGCACTGGAATGAGTCCATGGCGCATGATGGAAGAATGGGGAATTCCCACATTTTACCTTCAATGCCTTGCGTATCAGTTCGCACAAAAACTTGCGAGAAGGAATAAGTGGGTACCAGACCTTGCGATGGCAGGTGGTTTTTCAACAGAAGACCACATCTTCAAGGTTCTTGCGATGGGTTCTCCATATTTCAAGGCAGTGTGTATGGGAAGGGCTTTGATGATACCTGGTTTTGTTGGAGATAACATTCAAAAAGCTCTTACTGGAAAGGGAAACGGAAAATGGGAATCACTGCCGCCGACCATATCCAGATATGGTACAAAGCCAGAGGAAATTTTTACAAATTACACAATACTTGAAAACAGATACGGGAAAAAGATTGAAGAGATTCCTTTTGGGGCAATTGCGTTATACACCTTTGTTGATAAACTGAAAACAGGATTGAGCCAGCTGATGGCAGGCGCAAGAAGTTTTCGTCTTGATTCTCTCGGTAGGGAGGATCTTGTCTGTCTTACAGAAGACGCAAGCAAGGTTTCAGGCATTCCCTATATAATGGAGGCGCATCGCAAGGAAGCAGAGGAAATTCTTGACAGCTGATTACAGTCGCTTACCGCTAATACAATAATTAGGAAATATTGAAACATGCCGGGTTAGGGTTTATAATATTATCCGGCTCCACAAAATAATAAACCTAACCGGAGGTAGAGATGAAGGCGATTATTTCTTCGTTAAGTGCGATTGAAATTCTGGATTCACGTGGCAATCCCACTATAAGAGTTTTCTGTGTTCTGAATAACGGTATAGTTGCGTCAAGTTCTGTTCCGTCCGGCGCTTCCACTGGAGAAAATGAGGCAGTTGAACTGAGGGACGGGGACAAAAAAAGATATGGCGGCAAGGGGGTACTGAAAGCAGTGGAAAATGTCAACAATATCATTGCGCCAAAGATCATTGGCATGGAACCTTTCAGGCAGGCAGAGATAGACAGGTTAATGATTGAACTTGATGGAACTACCAACAAAGGGAAAATAGGTGCAAATGCGATACTGGGTGTATCAATGGCTGTTGCACAGGCAGCAGCAAAGGTAGCAGGACTTCCTTTATACCGGTATCTCGGTGGTACAGCAGCAGTACGACTTCCTGTTCCGATGATGAATATTCTCAATGGAGGCAAACACGCTGAAAACAGTGTTGACCTTCAGGAGTTTATGATAATGCCCACTGGAGCACCCTGTTTTTCAGAAGCTTTGAGATATGGTGCGGAGACATTTCACTCTTTGAAAAAAATTCTTTCAGAAAAAGGTTATTCAACCGGTGTTGGTGATGAGGGAGGGTTCGCACCGAATCTTTCAAGCAATGATGAAGCATGCGAGGTGATAGTGAAGGCGATAGAAAAGGCCGGATACAAGCCGGGAATTGATATTTCACTCGCGCTTGACCCTGCTGCGAGTTCTTTCTATGAAGATGGAATTTATAATCTTTCAAAGTCCGGACAGGGAAAAAAGAGTTCTGAAGAGATGATAGAACTTTACAGTAAGTGGATAAGAAAATATCCAATTGTGTCAATAGAAGATGGGCTTGCTGAAAATGATTGGGATGGCTTTAAGAAGATGACTGCTCAACTTGGAGACAGGATACAGATTGTTGGTGATGACCTTTATGTGACAAACACAAAATTTATTAAACGAGGGATTAAAGAAAAATCTACAAACGCTGTTTTGATAAAACTGAATCAGATTGGAACAATTACAGAAACAATTGAAGCCATAAGTTTGTGCAGAGAATCTGGCTGGGGGTATGTTATTTCCCACCGAAGCGGCGAAACCGAGGATACATTTATGGCTGATTTTTCTGTTGCTATGGCAGGCGGCCAGATCAAGACTGGCTCTGTGTGTAGAAGTGAAAGGATTGCCAAATATAATCGGCTTCTTGAGATTGAACAGGAGCTTGGAAAATCAGCAGTGTTTGCCAGTCCTTTTGAAAGATGAGGGTCAATCTTGCCATTAAAACTTGGAGAAAACCACAAGAGGGCTGTGAGCACCACCCTGACGATGTTTGATGAACTGCTGGTGCTTATAGAAAAATGGATTGACGGCCAGCAGTACAGGTCGATATTGTATGAGGAGTTAAACGATATTGGGCCTGCCCATCGCAATGGTCTGAAAAAAGAAATAGCCCGGCTGAAGGGCTACCTTAACACTGTAAAAAAACAACTCTGTATCAGGGGAACAAAACAGTCAGCAATAAATGATATCTGGAGTAGATGCGCGGTATTCCGTGAAAACATCATGGAACTTGAAGCAAGACATATGAAAAGATACGGCCCTTTATCGCAAGAAGCATCAGATTATTTGAACAATCTTTCAAGAGTCCTTCTGTCAGGTATAGACAGTATCCTTGAGATAATCAAAAAATCCTGAGATAACAGTTAGAAAAAGGTTTCAGGCGTAAATACTCAGTAAAGTACATTTTATTGCAAAGTCAGTAGTGTCCAATAAAAATTTCCCTATTTAGAATAAACTCATTTCACAGCAA
>DYKA01000119.1 GCA_020722805.1 Vermiphilus sp. | reverse complement strand
TACTCCTCCAATTCCGCAGTATGCTCCTTCAGTATTTTCTCTAACCACAACATAGTCAATATGCTGGGGCCCTTTGTCCTTAACCGGTGTCCATACACCAGGATAAAGTTTAACTGGCCTCAGATTAATGTACTGGTCAAGGTCAAACCTTATTTTCAAAAGTATCCCTTTTTCAAGGATGCCTGGCTTAACGTCAGGATGTCCGATTGCACCCAAATATATTGCATCAAGTTTTTTAAAATCTTCAATCGCAGAATCAGGCAGGGTCTCACCTGTTTTAAGGTATCTTTCCCCGCCAAAATCGTAATAAACTGCATCAAGACGAAATCCAAATTTTTCTGATGCTACTTTCAAAACAGTCATCCCCGCGCTTATTATTTCAGGACCCACACCATCACCGGGAATTACTCCTATCTTGTATATTTTTCCTTTACCCATGACATTAAACCTCCGCTCTTGATGATCTGTTGAAGAAAATCAGGATACCTGATGAAATTGCATTGCTGCGAGTCTGTGTGGTTGATAATCAAACCTTTTTCAAAATCAACCTCAAGAATGTCTCCCTGTGAAAACCTTTCTGCACAAGGCGTTTCAATAATCGGAAGCCCTATGTTGATTGAGTTTCTCAGGAAGATCCTTGCAAAACTCTTTGCTATCACAACAGATATCCCACAACTTTTTATTGATATTGGCGCATGTTCTCTGCTTGAACCGCAGCCAAAATTTTCACCGGCCACAATGATATCTCCTTTTGATATTTTTTTTGAAAAATCCGGAAATATTGTCTCCATGCAGTGAGAAGCAAGTTCAGCAGAATCCGTTGTATTCAGATAACGCGCCGCTATAATATCATCGGTATTAATATGATCCGCAAATTTCCATACCCTGCCTTTTATTGTCATTTCGCCACCTCATCTGGATGAGAAATTTTTCCCCTTATTGCTGACGCCATCGCAACCTCAGGATTTGCAAGATAAACCTTACTTGAAGGATGACCCATCCTCCCTATGAAATTCCTGTTTGTTGTTGCAATTGCTACCTCACCATCTGCAAGTACTCCCATATGTCCACCGAGACATGGCCCACATGTGGGTGGACTTATAACACATCCGGACTTAACAAAAATCTCCACAAGACCTTCCTTCACTGCTTGCTGGTAAACTCGCTGCGTTGCAGGAATTACTATCACCCTCACATCAGGATGAACCTTCTTGTCCCTGGCGATTTCTGCAGCCCTCCTGAGATCAGTAATTCTCCCGTTTGTACAAGAACCAATAACAACCTGGTCAATCTTTATATCAGACAGTTCTCTAACATCTCTGGAATTGCTCGGAAGATGCGGAACCGCAACCTGCGGCTGAATTAAGTTTACATCTATCTCCATAATGTCTTCGTATTTTGCATTGCTGTCGCTTTTCAGGAATATCCCTTTTCTCTTTGCTCCAGCATCCAGCAAGAACTTCTCTGTAATTCTGTCCGGGGGTATGATTCCATTTTTGGCACCTGCCTCAACCGCCATATTGCAGATGGTAAACCTCTCATCAATACCAAGATTCTCTATTACTTCACCAGTAAACTCCATCGCCTTATATCTTGCCCCATCCACACCTATTCTGCCTATTGTGTAAAGAATCAGGTCTTTCCCGCCAACATACCGGTTGCATTTGCCCCTGTACACAAATCTAACAGTTGGTGGAACCTTCAGCCATATTTTTCCGGTAATCATGGCAGCTGCAGCATCAGTGCTGCCTATCCCTGTGGAAAATGCACCAACAGCACCGTATGTGCATGTATGACTGTCAGCACCAATAATCACATCGCCTGGAATAGTCAGTCCTTCTTCTGGAAGCAGGGCATGTTCAATTCCAACCTTTCCAATCTCGTAAAAAATAACCGAGTACAAACGTGCAAAATTCCTGAGAACTTTAACCATTTCGGCACTCTTTATATCTTTGCAGGGCGTGAAATGATCGGGAACAAGTACAATCTTCCCCGGATTAAAAACCTTTTTAATACCCGACCTCTCAAACTCTTCAATTGCAAGCGGACCTGTTATATCGTTTACAAGCACAAGGTCAACGTCTGCCTCAATGAATTCACCGGGAAAAACCTCTTTCCTTCCAGAATGCGTTGCAAGTATCTTTTCTGTTATCGTCATTACCTATCTTCCTGTTTTTGGGTAAAGGTTCCTGAAATTACAGATGGAAAAAATATCAGGTACCGCGATACTTCCTCTTTTTTATAACACTCTTTCTGGCAAGAAACTGATTTACTGCATTGAGATAAGCCCTGGCGCTTGCTTCAATAATATCGGTGCTGACTCCCTTGCCAGCAACAGTCATGCCATTAATCACAAGAGAAACAACAACCTCACCCTGAGCATCCTTTCCGCCTGTTACGGCTGTAATCTTATATTCCTGCAACTTTGGTGAGAGCTTCACGATCCTGTCAATTGCCTTGTAAAGAGCATCAACAGGTCCGTCTCCGAGAGAAGCATCTTCAAAAATTTCACCCTTTTTGGAAATCCTGACCGTTGCGCTCGGCACCGTTGATGTTCCTGAAAGAATGTGAAAATATTCAAGGACATATACAGGTTCAAAAGAAGGCATTGTTTCCTGTTCAGCAAGAACAATCAGATCAAGATCGTTAATTTCCTTTTTCTTGTCAGCCAGATTCTTAAACTGCTGAAAGATTCTGTCAAGGGTTTTCTCATCCACAGATATGCCCAGGGAATTGAGCCGCAGGTTCAACGCATGTCTTCCTGAATGTTTCCCAAGAACAAGAGTACTTTCTGGAATACCGACCATCTGCGGACGCATAATTTCATAGGTTTCTTTGTATTTTATTATTCCATCCTGATGAATTCCTGCTTCATGTCTGAATGCATTATCTCCAACTATCGCCTTATTGGGCTGAACAGGAATACCGGTAAGAGAAGAAACAAGCTTGCTGGTTCTGTAAATCTGTCTTGTTTCCAGATTGACTGAAACATTGTAATACTTCTTTCTCACAATCAGGTTCATTGCTATTTCCTCAAGGGAAGCATTACCGGCCCTTTCTCCAATCCCGTTGATTGTGCACTCAACCTGCCTTGCACCATTTTTAATTGCCACAAGTGAATTGGCAACTGCAAGACCCAGATCATTGTGGCAGTGTACGCTTATCACAATATTATCAGGGATGTTTTCTCTGAGAAATCTTATCAATGCGCCATATTCCTCACAAACAGCGTATCCGACCGTGTCTGGAATATTCAGTGTTTTTGCCCCTTCCTCAACGACAGTTTTGCAAACCTGAAGAAGAAAATCTGGTTCTGTGCGCGTTGCGTCCTCAGGAGAAAATTCAATGTCATCAATATATTTTTTTGCAAAACATACCATTTCTCTTGCGATTTTTATTATTTCGTCCTTTGCCTTGCTAAGTTTGAATTTCCTGTGAATTTCTGATGTCGCAAGAAAAAGATGCAGACGAGGTCGTTTTGCACTTTCAAGCGATTTCAGTGCAGCTTCAATGTCTCTTGTTACACACCTTGCAAGAGCGCAGATCACAGGGCCCCTGACTTCTCTGCCAATGAGTTTTACAGCGTATGCATCATCTTCTGAAGCAATTGGAAACCCGGCCTCAATAATATCAACATTCATCTTTGCCAGTTGCCTTGCTATTGTCAGCTTCGCATTACTGGTCAAAGCGGCTCCGGGTGATTGCTCTCCATCCCTCAGGGTGGTATCAAAAAATATAATCCTGTCCGTGGTTTCCTTTTTCATCTGACTTTCATCCTCAAGTAAATATTCACCTAAACCCGTTCATATTTACAGGCACAAGAACATCAAGGGTTTCACCCTTGATAACCCGAT
>DYKA01000017.1 GCA_020722805.1 Vermiphilus sp. | reverse complement strand
ATGGCAGGTATATCAATCCTTTTGGCAGCCTATCTCCTTATGTCAGAATTTCAGTTATTCCTCTTCAACCATTGAGTCAAAAAACTCAACGATGTTCTTGTAATTATCCCCTTCCATGAACCTCATCGCATCCCTTGGATGCTGATTTAACAGCCCTGTAATCATATAAGGTATATCATAACCCCAGCGCAGTTTTTCTCTCAGTGGTTCAATGTATTCCTGTATGCATTTCAGAAGTGGACGCAGATGGAACTTTGGGTTGTGGAGAAATCCAATCAGCAGTTCAATTGGACAGTTTCCTGCGCCCCTGCCGAGTCCTGCAAAACTTCCATCCAGCATGTTTGCGCCAAGAATAAGCGCCTCAATGGTGTTTGCATAAGCAAGCTGCTGGTTGTTGTGAGTGTGGATTCCAACCTCTTTTCCGGTAGATCTGGCAAACTTCAGATATTTTATTATCAGGTCTCTGACCTGTTCAGTGTACAATGCGCCGAAACTGTCAACAAGATAAATTGTGCCGACAGGCGTGCTGGCAAGCACTTCAAGCGCATCATCAAGTTCTTTCTCTTTCACAAGTGATACAGCCATTAGATTTACTGTTGTTTCATAACCCTTTTCACAGGCATCCTTGATCATATCAACAGCAACCGGTATCTGGTGAATGTAGGTCGCGACTCTCACCATATCCAGAACACTTTTTTCTTTTGGCAGTATATCCTGATGATAGTCGGTTCTTTCTGCGTCTGCCATAACCGAAAGTTTGAGTCCTGTTTTGTTTTCTCCAACAATTTTTCTGATATCTTCTTCACTGCAATACTTCCACGTTCCGAATTTATCCGGCGAGTATATTTTTTTTGATGCCTTATAGCCGAATTCCATATAGTCAATACCTGCTTCAAGATTTGCTTTGTACACTGCTTCTATAAGTTTTTCATCAAACTTGTGGTCATTCATCAGTCCGCCGTCTCTTATTGTGCAGTCAAGCACCTTAATTTCAGGTCTGTAGGTGACCCATTTACCCTGTGGCCTGCCAAGTTCCCATTTGCTTTTTTCAGTCATATCGTGTCTCCTGTGTCTTAATATTATATTTTAATATGGATGCATTTCAAATTTAATCTTGACAAAGGAAAACTATCAATTAAAATTAATGTATTCTGAGAAGTGTCATCAAAAAATTTTTTTAACCATGAATTTTTTTAACCATGTCAGGGGGATAGAGATGCTTATTAAAAATCATAGGAGAAAATGGCTTGCAGGACCTTATGCTGTTGATTTTGACGGGGAAAGTTCTGTTGCGTGCATTTGCAACGGTAAAGAAATCCCAGCGCAGGTTGATGCGAATAAAAAGAAACTTGTGATGATTCTGCCAGATATTGATGAAGGAAAAACATTGGACATTGAAATAAAAAAGCAAAAGGATACTTCCTTTTTTCCGTCGGTAAAGTGCATTGAAAATCCTGAAAAGAGTGTTGTTGATATTATGATTGGAGAAGAGTATTTTTCTTCATTCCATTACGGGAAAGATGTTGTCAGGCCTTATCTTAACCCCCTTTGCTAACACAATCTTGACCATGGAATATGTCATAGGTATAGACCTTGGAACAACAGGAGTGAAAAATGTTCTTGTTGATTCCGAAGGAAAGGTTTTCG
Source organism: Vermiphilus sp. (assembly GCA_020722805.1). Taxonomy (GTDB): domain Bacteria; phylum Ratteibacteria; class UBA8468; order B48-G9; family DTJG01; genus DTJG01. The sequence goes on along the minus strand of DYKA01000017.1, from coordinate 22,594 downwards.
CCTCAACAACTGAAGAATACCCTCTTATAACTCCCAGACCTGGTTGGGCGCAGCAGGATCCACAACTGTGGTGGCAAGCAGTAGCAAAGGGAATTAAATCTCTTATCAAAAAATCTGGTATAAAGCCTTCATCAGTGCGTGGAATCGGTCTTACAGGACAGATGCATGGTTCTGTTTTCCTTGGCGAGAACTCTGAAGTTCTCTATCCTGCAATTTTGTGGTGTGATCAGCGAACAGCAAAAGAATGCGAACAGATTAATGAAATTGTTGGCAGGGATGAAATCCTTGAAATAACCTGTAATCCTGTTTTAACAGGTTTTCAGGCACCAAAAATAATCTGGCTGCGGAATAATAGTCCTGAAATTTATAAAAAGGTAAAAAAGGTTCTTTTACCAAAAGATTACATAAGATTTTGTCTTACAGGAGAATTTGCGACAGATGTTTCAGATGCTTCGGGAACATCTCTGTTTAATGTAAAGAAAAGAAACTGGTCATTTGAAATACTTGATAAACTTGAAATTCCTCATTGTTGGCTTCCTTCCTGTTTTGAGTCTGTGGAGATTACATCAAAGACATCCAGAAAAACAGAAGAAATGACAGGATTGCCTGCCGGCATTCCTGTTGTTGCTGGTGCCGGAGACCAGGCAGCAGGAGCAATTGGTAATGGAATTACAAGAGAAAAACTTGTTTCAATTTCACTCGGGACAAGTGGGGTTGTTTTTGCTTTTTCTGACAAGCCATTTGTTGATCCAGCAGGAAGATTACATACATTTTGCCATGCTGTTGCGTATAAATGGCATCTGATGGGGGTTATGCTTTCAGCAGGAGGTTCACTAAGATGGTTCAGGGATGCTCTTGGTGAAGAAGAAAAATTACAGGCAAACAAGTTAGGTAAAGATACGTATGAGATTCTTATATCTATGGCTGAGAAAATTAATCCTGGCTGTGATGGATTGATATTTCTTCCCTATCTAACAGGTGAGAGATGTCCTTATCCAGATCCTGATGCAAAAGGGGTATTTTTTGGAATTTCTCTGAAAACAACAAAAGCACATATGATAAGAGCCATCATTGAAGGAGTAAGTTTTGGGTTGAAGGATAGCGTTGAAATAATGAAGGATATTGGAGTTCCATTAGGGGGCAAATGCAGGGTTTCGGGTGGTGGAAGTAGAAGCAAGTTCTGGTGCCAGATTCTTGCGGATATTATTGGCGAAGAAATGAGCCGTCTTACCTCTGAAGAAGGTCCGGCATATGGTGCAGCGCTTCTTGCTGGTTCGGGCACAGGAATTTTTCCTGATATTGAAAAGACCTGCGAGATGTTTCTACAGGAAAAAGACCGGTTTATTCCTGATAGAAAAAATTTTAAGTTTTACAGTAATATCTATAAAGTGTATAAAGACCTGTATCCTAATCTTAAAAGCCTGTTTGACAGAACCGCGCATTTATTTTAGAATATCTATCAAAATTTTTGGTGGAGGATGAATGGAAGGAAATCTATTGATTGCGATCGGGAGAAGGAAAACCGCACATGCTATTGTTAAGTTAAGTTCAGGAGATGGTAAGATAACCATCAACGGGAAACAACTTTCAGACTATTTTCCGCTTGATATCCATCAGAACGAGGTTGTGAAGCCACTAAAGGTGGCAGATCTTGAAGGAAAATTCAATATTGAGGTCAAGAGCATGGGCGGGGGTATTACAGGTCAGATTGATGCAATAAAGCTTGGAATTGCCCGTGCCCTTGTTAAGTATAATCCCCAGCTCACCTCAAAGCTTCGTGAGTTCTCACTTCTGACCCGGGACCCAAGGATGAAGGAAAGGAAAAAGTACGGACAGAAAGGCGCCAGAAAGCGGTTCCAGTGGACAAAGAGGTAATTTTAACTTCCCCTCTGTATTATTGAGATGGCTGAAAAAAAATTAAAGGTTGCTATATTTGGAATTTCAGGGTATGCCGGAAGAAAGTTGCTTGAGATTCTGCTTTTGCATAAACATGTGAAAATCACTCTCGGGTTTGTTGCACCTGATGAACCTGAAATGTCGGTAGAACAGATGCATCCAAAAATTGCAAAAGCAATACATCTGGGCTGCTATAACAGGATTGACTGGAATCTTATAGAAAAAAATTGTGACATTGCTTTCCTCGCTCTGCCACATGTTGTTTCAATGTCTTTTGTGCCGCAACTTCTTTTTCTCGGGAAAAAGGTAATTGACTTGAGTGCTGACTACAGATTCTCCGATGCAGAAATGTATGAGAAATGGTACCAGAAACACACGTCGCCGCAGCTTCTGTCAATCGCTGTCTACGGGCTTCCAGAGTTATACAGAAAACAGATTTCAAAAGCAAATCTGATAGCAAATCCCGGTTGTTATCCAACATCTGCGATTCTCGGACTTCTGCCTCTCGCAAAAAAGAGAATCCTCAAAGAAAAAATTATCGTAAATTCCCTGAGTGGTTTTACCGGTGCAGGAAGAAAACCTGATATTTCACTTCTTTTTGCTGAAGGAAACGAAAACAGTCGTGCTTACAAAATCGGGGAACATCGCCATCAACCAGAGATTGAGCACATTCTGAACAAATGTGGGTGTGATGCTTCTGTGATTTTTGTTCCCCACCTTATACCTGTAAACTGCGGGATACTTACAACAATGTATGTTGAACTGACTGAGGACTTAAGTCCACAAGAGTTATATGCTGCCTACAGCAGTTTTTATTCAGAAGAGCCGTTTGTAAGGGTAATGGAATACGGCACATCTCCCGAGATCAGGAATATCGCTGGCACAAATTTCTGCGATATTGGAATCAAGAAGATAAACAAATCTCTCGTTGTGATTGTTTCCGCAATTGATAATCTTGTTAAGGGCGCTTCAGGTCAGGCAGTTCAAAACATGAACATTATGATGGGTTTTGAGGAAACCTGTCCATTTTATTCAGTATGAGGCCTGTTTTTCTTGACAGAGATGGTGTAATTTCAATATTCACCCCGGACGATTATGTGAAAAACTGGGATGAGTTTAAGTTCATCCCGGCTGCCTTCGCAGGATTGAGAAAACTCACAGAAAACGGATTTGATATTGTCATTGTTTCAAATCAGGCAGGCGTAGGAAGGGGATTGTTTTCATCTGAGGATTTGCAGAGTATCACTCAAAATATGCTTGCGCGATTGAAAAAATGCGGCATAGACATCTACAGGGTTTATTACTGCACACATAGAAAAGAAGATAACTGTGCCTGCAGAAAGCCGAAAACAGGAATGATTGAACAGTTTATATCAGAAAACGGTGAGTTTGAAAGAGAAAGAACATTTTTTGTCGGGGATGCTGATATAGATATTGAAACTGGTATCAAATCAGGAATGAGAACAATACTTGTGCTTTCAGGAAAAACAAAATCAATTGATGAAATTCACTCATGGAATTTCAGGCCGGAGTTTGTGGCAGAAGACATTGAAAAAGCAGCAGAAATAATTATAAGAGAATCAAAAAGGGGGACACATGGAAAAAAAGATCCGCGTGATTGTGTGGAATGAATTCAGACATGAAAGAGAAAATGAAAAAATAAAGAAAATATATCCGGAAGGCATGCATGCCGTAATAGCGAGGCATCTAAATTCTCAAGGTGATATAATTGCATCCCTGGCATGTCTTGACGAGCCATCACACGGTCTTACCAAAGAAGCTCTTGAACAAACAGATGTTCTGATATGGTGGGGACATGGTGCACATCATGAGGTAAAAGACGAAATAGTTGCGAGGGTTCACAAAAAAGTCCTTGAAGGTATGGGCATTATATGTCTCCATTCAGCGCATTTTTCAAAAATCTTCAAGGCACTTATGGGCACATCCTGCGTTTTGAACTGGAGAGACGGTGGAAAAGAAAGGATATGGACGATAGAGCCGTCTCATCCCATAGCAGAAGGCATAGGCCCTTATTTTGAGTTACCTGACACAGAGATGTATGGAGAAAGGTTTGATATTCCAGCACCTGAAAAGATAATTTTCATATCCTGGTATCCTGGCGGAGAGGTTTTCAGAAGTGGTTGTGTCTGGGAAAGAGGACATGGAAGGGTTTTTTATTTTGCTCCTGGACACGAAACATTTCCGATTTATTATGACAGAAATGTTTTGAAAATTATCACAAATGCTGTAAGATGGGCTGCTCCACGAATAATAAAAAAACAGGAATGTAAAAATACGCCGCCGCTTGAGAAATAATTAACTTTTTGATTGACTTGTGCACACGTAAGCGATAGTTTTGTAAATAAGTTTTGCTGCGAGAAATGAACCAGGGCAGTAGTGGTTTGATGGTGCAAGTTCAACAAGGTCTGCAGCCACCACATTGTGGGTGGCAACAAAATCTTTCAAAAATCCTGTAACCTCGTACCATGTGAATCCGCCTGGTTCAGGAGTTCCTGTATCAGGTACAACAGATGGATCAAAGCAGTCAATGTCAATGCTGATATAATAATTTCCATCCGGTAAACTCGCTGCCATTTTTATCAGGTCTTGATTTCTGCATTTGTAAGCAAAATTTATGTGAACATTTCTAATCTCTGGCAGAGCATCTGCCTCTTCCTTGCTTAAACTTCTGATGCCAAAACTGAATATTTCACAGCCAATCTCAGAAATTCTTCTCATAACACTGGCATGACTGAATTTACTTCCTTCATATTCCTTCCGCAGGTCTGCGTGCGCATCAAAATGAAGCACCTTCAAATCAGGATATTTTTTTCTGTATTCCAGTACGATTGGAAAACTTATTGAATGTTCGCCTCCGATGGCAAAAACAAACTTATTGTCTTTTAAGAGTTTTCCTACGGTTTTCTGGATTTTTTTCATCATCTTTCCAGCAGAGTCAACCTCCTGTGTTATTACTGGAAGCGTGATAATACCGTTTTCCCAGGGTTCGGTATCTGTTTCTTCATCATACAGTTCCATGTATCTTGATGAAAAAATAACCGCCTCGGGTCCAAATTTCGTGCCTGTCCTGAATGAAACGGTTCCTTCATATGGAACAGGAAGTATCATAAACCTTGCCTGGCTTGCGGGGATTTTTTTTATTCCACCAAATGTGTAGGGAAGCACTTCAGACATTGGTCTTTTTACAGCACAAAAACCGCAGCAGCAATAACTGTGGTCCAGAGGCCATTTTTATCTCCTATTGCTGACTGGGTAATGTTTGTTGTTTTGATAATCTGGTTGGACATCCGCCATATTTGTTTTTTTTCATCATAGGAAGAATTAGGGTCAAATTCAAGTCCTAAAATTGTTGCGAGCATTGTTGCTGCGAGATCTTCTGCATAATCACCTGCTTTTTCTTCTGTTTCTCCAAAGCTTTCATGCTCTGAGAGATATCCATATTGATTCGGGTCTTTCGGGATTGCAAGGCCGACAGACGCTGTAATTAATCTATGAGGTTCATTTGTCGCATTTTTACTCATCACAACATAAAGTATCTGTCCTGGCTTCAGATAGGAAATTCCCTCTGTTTTTGGAATCAGACGGCAGTGTGGCGGGAAAATACTGGAAATTGACACAAGGTTAAACTGGGCGATGCCTGCATTTCTCAGAGCTCGCTCAAAACTTGTGAGTTTTTCTCTGTCTTTGCCTACCCCCTTTGTCATAAAAGCTTTTTTCGGTACCAAGTCCATGTTTTTCAGTTGTCCTCAAAAATTTGAATAATTAAAAACCCTTATCGGAGTTTTGTCAAATTTTTGCTGTTTGGTCAGTAATAAATTTTCCCTTTATCAGCGAATTTTGTTATAATAGAATGCGTCAATTTATGGAGGGCGATATGCCAAAAGATTCAATGACACCGAGAGAAAGATGGACTGCTGTTTGTGAAAGAAAAAAACCGGACAGGGTGCCACTTTTCTGGTCTTCAACTCAGGAAACCCTTGATAGTGTCAAAAAATATCTCGGGGTATCCGAGAATTCAGAACTGTTCAAAAAGCTTCATATTGATGAGATAGTAAGCGTATTCCCGGATTATATCGGGCCAAAACTCCCTGAAGGAACTGATTTTTTTGGCTGTGGTTTTGAAAAGATTTCGTATGGTTCTGGAGTATATTTAGAATGCGTATATCATCCGCTGGCAGGGTATGAAACTATTGAAGAAATCAGGAAAAACTTTAAGTTTCCATCAATTGACTGGTTTGATTTTCCAGCATAAAAAAACAGATTCAGGGCAGGGAACATCTGCCCTTATATGGCGGCGGGATGGAAATATTTTTGCGGTATACGTATCTGCGAGGTCTTGAAAGAGCAACGATGGACCTTATTGAAAAACCAGAAATGGTTGAGTACTGTCTTGATAATATTTCTCATCTTTATTATCAGATTACTGAAGGTATCTATGATGAAATTCCTGGCAAGGTTCTTCTGACGATGGTTGCTGAAGATTTTGGCTCTCAGGAAAATCTTCTTTTTTCACCTTCCTGCATAAGGAAATTTTTTCTTCCAAGAATGAAAAAAATGATGCAACTTGCCCACGAAAACAATGCATGGGTAATTACTCATAGTGATGGTGCTATAAGGGAGATTATTCCTGATTTAATTGACTGTGGAATGGATGTTTTGAATCCTGTGCAGTGGCGATGTAAAGGAATGGATAGGGAAGCGCTCAAAAAGGACTTCGGGCACAGAATTTGTTTTCATGGCGCGATGGATAACCAGTACACAATGCCATTTGGAAACGTTGAAGATGTAAAAAAAGAGGTTATGGATAACATAAGAATTCTTGGAGACGGCGGAGGATTTTTTCTTGGCCCCTGCCATAATCTTCAGGTAATTACACCCCCGGAAAATATCATTGCAATGTATGAAACCGCCTACGAATACGGCTGGTACTAAAATATGCTGGATATCAGTGAAATCTTTGTTTCAATTCATGGTGAAGGATGGAGGCAGGGGATTCCTGCTGTATTTGTCAGGTTTTATGAGTGTAACCTGAGATGCACATTTTGTGATACGCCCATCGCATTTACAAAAAAGCAATCAATGGATGAAAAAGAAATTGTGAAAAGGGTAGAAAGATTATCCACCGGGTATACCAGAATAACCAATGTTATTATTACCGGTGGCGAGCCGTACCTGCAGGATTTCAGTAATCTCGCATCAGCATTGAGACACAATGGTTTTTTTGTCGGTGTTGAGACAAACGGAACAATATGGAGAAAAATCCCTCTTGACTGGATATGTGTGAGTCCTAAAAAGGATGCAAGAAAAATATTTCCATACGGTTATGATAGAAGATTCAGAAGTATCGCGAATGAATTCAAGTATGTTATTACACAAAGAAAAGATCTTGATTTTATTGACAGAAAAATCATTCAACCGGTAATATTACAGCCGGTTCACAATGATATGAAAATTGCATTGATGATATCCCGACAGATAACAAAATGCGGGATGCCAAACTGGTTCCTGCGGTTTCAAATGCACAAACTTATGGGAATTGTATGAAATCAGTTGCGCTTATTTCCGGAGGGATTGATAGTTTTGTTGCTGCTGCCAGCGAAAAATCCAGAGGTTCAACAGTTTTTGGTTTAACAGTTAACTATAAACAGATTCACAACAGAGAACTTGGCTCTGCCTTGAAGGTGGGCAATTTCTTGAATTTGAAGGAACACAGGTTTATGGATATTGACCTTTCGTGGCTGCCATCTTCACTTACAGACAAAAATTATGTCGTGAACAAACAAACCACAGGAATACCAGCAACCTATGTCCCGGCAAGAAATACGATTTTGATATCTCTTGCACTTGCTTATGCTGAAGCGGTTGACGCTGACTCAATTGTGATAGGGGTTCACAGTATTGATTATTCGGGATATCCTGACTGCAGACCAGAATACATTGAAGCATTTCAAAAATTGATTGACATAGGAACAAAAAAAACCGTTGAAGGCGGCAGAATTGAGCTCAGAACCCCGCTCATTTTGATGAAAAAATTTGAAATTATTCAACTCGGGATTTCCCTGGGGCTTGATTTTTCAATAACATGGTCATGCTATAAAGGCGGACCAAAGGCATGCGGGATATGCGATTCCTGCAGGATACGGCTTGAAGCATTCAGGCAGGCAGGTTTCATTGATCCGATTGAATATGAAAAGATTTCTGGCTGAAAGAGGGCACTTATCATGAAAAAGATTGTTCTTTTTGCATCAGATGGGCGGCTTTCAAAGATTGCCTTTCAGGAAATAAAGTCAATGGGTTTTCTGCCTGTTGTTTTTAGTTTTGATAAGCCGTCTTTCCTTCATTACGAGAATGAGGTTATACTGGAGTTTGGTGATATTGAGGGATTTTTAAGGTCTGCCTGTAATCTTGGAGTAAGAAAGGTTGTTTTTGCCGGAAAGATAAATGCCACGGACATCTTCAAGAAAAAAATCGCAGTATCAGGAGCAAACTTTCTTGCTGACATTGGAAAGTTTGATGCTGAAAATATCCTGGGTAATCTTGTTGATTTCCTAAAAAAGAATCATATTGAAACAATCCCACTTACAAAAGTTTTCAAAAAATATCTTGCGCATGAAAAAATTTACACATCAGCAAAACCAGAAAGACATCTCTGGGCAGATATCCGTACTGGCTGGTTGATAGCAAAGCAAACAGCAAGAATGAATATAGGACAGTCAGTCGCAGTGAGAAATGGAATGGTTGTCGCAGTTGAAGCAAGCGAAGGCACTGACAAGATGATTTTAAGGGCAGGGAAACTGTGCAGTGGCTTTACTGTTGTAAAGGTGATGAAAAACAATCAGGATGTCAGGTTTGACCTGCCCACTGTTGGTCCTTCAACAATAAGGACCCTTGCCAGAGCAGGCGGAAAAGTTCTCGCTGTTGAGGCAGGAAGGACCATCATGATAGACATAGATAGAATGGTATATCTGGCGAACAGGCTGAATATTATTATTGCTGGTTTTTGCGGAAAGGAGATAATGTGATTATCAAGGAAAATCAGGATGAAATTTTAGGTTATCTTGAAGACTCTTCAAATTTTTCCGGCGGTCATTGTGATAAGGTTTACATTCCTGAAAATGAGAAGGAGATTGTTGAAATTATCCAGATGTGCAATTCAAAAAATATACCTCTGACAATCTCAGGAGGAGGTACAGGAACAGTTGGCGGCAGAATTCCAACTGAGGGTTCTGTTATTTCTCTTGAAAAGATGAACAGGATTACAGATATTAGAAATGATACTGCTATATGCGAAGCAGGAGTAATCATAAACCAGTTTCTCTCGGAATCAGAAAAGATAGGCAGATTTTATCCCCCATTTCCAACTGAAAGGAATGCTTTCATTGGTGGTAACGCTTCCACAAATGCCTCTGGAGAATACAGTTTTAGATTTGGAGCAACCCGCAGGTATGTGCGAAAAATCAGAATGATTACAGGAAGTGGAAAATTGATTGAGGTGCCGAGAGGAAGGTATTTTGCAGATGACAGGGGTATCATAAAAACAGATTTCATAGAGGTGAAGAGGCCATCATACACAACCCCCAAGATCAAGTGTTCTGCTGGTTATTTTTCCACACCTGGAATGGATTTGATAGACCTGATTATCGGTTCAGAAGGCACTCTTGGTGTTATCACTTCTGTTGAAGTGATGCTTGTTGAAAAACTTCCTGACAGGTTCATTATGATTTTTTTTCTGCCTTCTGAAGAAAGAATGTTTGAGTTTCTCTATGACGTGAAGAAAAATTTTATAAGGGACCTGTACACACTTGAGTTCTTTGATGAATCAAGTTTGTTTTTTCTTCAAAGTGATTTTCCCGAAATTCCCGGAAATAGCTGTGCCTTTTACATGGAGAGTGTAAATACAACAGAACTGATGGAGAAATGGCTTGAACTTTCTGAAAGGTATCAGGCAAAGGATGTGTGGGTTGGAAGCGATCCAAAAAATTATCAGAGATTGATTGATTTCAGACATAGACTACCGGAAAATATCAATTCCTATTTCAGAAAACTGAAGATTACAAAAATTTCCCTTGATATTGCAGTACCGGAAGAAAATTTCAGGGAACTTGTTGCATTTTACAGAAGGTTTTCAAGCCAGTCAGGTATCCGCACAGTGCTGTTTGGACACATAGGTGAAAACCACCTGCACTTCAATCTCTTTCCTGTTGATGAAAGGGAGAAAAATCTTGCAAGGCAAATTTACATAAGTTGTGTTGAAAAAGCACTTTCCCTCGGCGGAACAATTTCCGCTGAACACGGAATTGGCAAGATTAAATATCCGTATCTGAGAATGATGTATGGAGACAGCGGTATTGATGATATGATAAATGTTAAAAAAACTTTTGACCCTCGTGGATTAATGAACAGGAACAATCTTTTTCCGTTTGAACTGTTCTTTCGAAAGATGTAAAGATTTGATATGAAGTATATTCTCTGGACATTCTACGATATTTTGTACGCAACAGGGCTGTTTATTTCATTGCCTTTTTACGGCAGGCGTTTTTTTGGCAGAGATGGGAAATTTCATGATTTTCTTGAAAGGTTTGCGATATATGATGATAAAACCATTTTCCCGCAGCAGAAAAGGAGCATATGGATACATGCTGTTTCAATAGGAGAACTGCTCGCAAGTTTTTCGCTGATAGAGGAGCTCTCTGTTAGATTCAAAGACAGACGTCTTATACTTTCCTGCGTCAGCAGGTCTGCAAGAACCATTGCAGAAGAGAAATTGTCCGAAAACACAATCAAGATATTCTTACCTTTTGATTTTTCTGTTGTTGTTGATGCAGCCGTGAGAAAATGGAAACCCGGTATTTTTGTTTCAATTGAGGCAGAAATCTGGCCAAATCTCTTCAGAACACTGAAAGACCATGACACTCCGATTGTTATTCTGAATGGCAGGATATCAGAAAAATCATTCAGGGCATATTCATCATTCAGGATTTTTTTGAAGAAAACCATTGGCTCTGTTGACTGCTTTATAATGAGGGGTCAAAAAGATGCAGAAAATATCATCAAACTCGGCGCCGATGAGAAAAGGGTTTTTGTTGCGGGGAGTATGAAATTTGATTATGCATACAGATTAAGCGAAGGCTATATCCCTGAGAAAAAAGAAAGAACCGTTGTTTTTGGTTCAATACACCGCGGAGAGGAAGAACAGATTGCAGAAATAACCGGAGACATTCTTGAAAAATATGATGATGTGAATGTGGTTGTTGTTCCAAGAGCCCTTGACAGGACAAACATCTATCAGATTCTCAGACAGAAAAATATCCGATTTGAGAGATACAGTCAGAATAGTGGAAGATCAAGAGTGCTCGTTGTTGACAGATATGGGGTCTTGACTGATTTTTACAGTAAATGTGAATTTGCTTTTGTTGGTGGTTCACTTGTGCCTGCTGGCGGACAGAATCCCATAGAACCGCTGGCATTCAGGAAACCTGTGATATATGGAAAATTTCATGAGGATTTTGAGGAAGAATGGGCAAAAATACTTGAGGCAGGCGCTGGTTTTGAAGTTAGGTCCTTTGAGGAACTGTCTGAAAAAGTCAAATTCTTGCTGGACAATCCACAGATTTCCCGCAGTATGGGAGAAGCAGGATACAGGGTTATTCTTGATAACAAAGGCCGAATCAGCAAGATAATCCGGATACTTGAAGGGTATTTTAATGAGCCGGATAAAATGCATCACTGTCAGTAAAGAAAACTTTTTATCGGGTTATTATCTATCATTTTCTGAAGTTTCTGTTGTTTGAAAAAAACCAGATAACAAGGTCAAAGACCGGGGTGCAATCTGTGAACCCTGGACGAACGTAATTATGAGCAGTACCTTACATAAAAAAATAGATAGCCCGGACGCAGAAATTTTCCATTAAAGGGTATTCTGCAATGGTTTTTTTGACATATTACAGAGACAGGACTTATAATACGATAAAGGTTTCCTGATTGAACACAATAGAAGGGTCGTAAATGCTGAGTAAAGTACAATTTGCATTTTGCACTGAATACTTAGGAAGGGTCTAATGACTGACACAAAGAATGAAAAAATTCACGAAATGACAAAGGTCGTAATGATAGTTGAAGATGACGATACAATAAGAAAGCTGCTTACTATTGAGTGCAAAAGGAGGGGATTTGAGGTAATTGAATACAGGGATGCTGCATCTGCGATGGCTGCTATTGATAGGAATAAACCAAAGGTAGACGCAGCAATAGTTGACCTGATGAACATTGGATATGGCGGAAATCTTGGCGATTATCTCAGAAAGTACGACCAGTACCGCACAGTGAAAATAATATATTATCCCGCCCTTACAGACAGCCAGTTTAACAAAAACATTCTTGAAACACCCGGGACATATTATGTTCATAAGGTACCAGGCAGCATAAAAACAGTTATTGAAATTGTTGAAAAAATTTAATACCAAAAGGAGGAATCTATGCCGAATTACAATGATACACCTCAGGTGATTGATAATTTTATCTATAAACTTTATAAAAGAACAAAACCTTCAATGTCCATTGATAATGTGAAATTAGATGTCTCCTCCTTTGAAAAATGGCGTAATTCTCTGAAGGAAAAACTTCTCAAACTTCTTGGAAATTTTCCTGAGCCGGCGCCTCTCAAGCCGCAGCTTTGCAGTGTTGAGGAATTGCCAGAATTTACAAGAGAAAAATACATAATACAGACAGAACAGGACTGCTGGATGCCCTTGTATCTTCTGACGCCAAAAAGTTCTGAAAAGAAACTGCCGTCAATTCTTTGCTGTCATGGACATGGTCCCTATGGAAAGGACCCTGTTGCTGGCGTTCATTTTAAGCAGTCGGAAAGGATAAGCGGCATAAACGCTTTTAACTATAACTACGGTGAAATAATGGCAAAACGCGGTTATATTACAATTGTTCCTGACTGGCGGGGTTTTGGTGAAAGATGTGGATATAACTCTGATGTATTCCCGGGAAGGGACAAGTGCAATGTTTATTTTATTCAGCATCTTTTGCTTGGAAGAACATTTCTCGGTGCAAACATATTTGACGGTATGAGAGCCATTGATTTTCTGCTTACAAAGAAGAATGTTGACCCCGAGAAAATCGGTTGTATGGGACTATCTCAGGGCGGAACAATGACAACCTATATTACACTTCTTGATGAAAGAATAAAAGCCGCTGACATTATCTGCTACGCAACAACAGTTGCCCATTATGCAATCAACAGACCTAATTTCTGTGGCAGTCAGCTTGTTCCGGGTCTTTATCAATACGCTGATGTTGGGGATGTGATTGGCGCCATTGCTCCAAGACCGCTTCTTGTTGAATCAGGCGCAAATGACACATGTTTCTGGCTTCATTCTGCTCTTGAGGCACACGAAAAGATAAAAAAGGCATATAAGGCATCAGGGAAAGAAGAAAATCTGTGGATTGAAGTATTTCCTGGAGAGCACAGTTTTGCAGGTGGTAAAGCATTTGAATTCTTTGATAAATATCTAAAATCTTCATGAAAAGAAAAACAAGAATCCTTTTGTGGACAGTTGTAATTCTTGTTTTCATCTGGCTTTCGGTTCCATCTTTCCTTGGTTTAAGAGTAAATTCCTCGTCTGGTGGAAAAGTAAAAATCCATTTTTTTCTGACACATGCGAGTGCAAAAATACTCAAATTTCAATGGAAGATTTTTGAAAGACCGCATATTGTTCTGAACGCAAGAAGCACTATAAAAATTCCGTGGAAAAATTTTCTTTTTGGAACAGAACAACTTCTTGCTTTTGAAGGACCCGGAAACATTGTTCTGCCATCGGGTAATTCAAGGATCAATTTTTCAGGAGAGATTCAGGGGAATTTCAAGACAGGCGAGGTCAACATTAAGAATGGCAACATCTGGCTTGAAAAATTTGGGAAGGTGTTTGTATCAGGAAAACTTATAAAATGGGGAAAGGAAACCTGTGAAATAGAAGGTAATGTAAGGGATTTCTCTATTGACCAGCTAAGAATAATATTCGGAATTCAGAATCTGCCGTTTTCAGGCAAAATAAATGGAAATCTTTCAATCACAACAAACAGGGATGTTGTAAGATTGTTGAAATTTGATGTGAGTTTTTCAGAGTTCTTTTTTCAGAAACAGAGTAAGCCACTGTCAGGAAATGCAAAGGGGTCGTTTGACCTTCTGAAGAAAAGGTGTTTCATAGAAACAGGAAATATCACCACTCAATCAGGTGGCAGGATATCACTCATGGGGTTTATCAGTCCTAAAGAGTTCAACCTGAAAATTGAATCTGAAGGCGTAAATCTTGAAGAGATTATCTCCCAGATGCCTGAAAAATGGCAGGAAAAAATAAAACTCAGAAGTGATTCAGGAATTTCCATAAATGCAGAAGGGGTGTGGAAAAGAGAAGAAGTCCTTCCATTTCTATCCGGATTTTTGTCAGTGCCAGGAGAAGTATACTTTAACAATTTTTCGTGCCGTTCATTTATTCTGAAGAGTTCTCAAAACAGCAATGAAATTGATATAGCAGCCGCAAAAATTGGTTTTGGAAATATCAACTGCGTGGGAATAAAGGGTAAGATCGCCAGAGACAACAACAGGTATAAAGGTAGTATTACCTTTAATCTTTACGACGGAAAGGGAAACATCAGTTTTATGTCTTCTGAAGCAGGAAACCCCTTTAAACTTTACGCAAAAGCCGATGTTAACAGGATAAATCTTGAAAAACTGGTACACAGCCTGAATCCTGATGTGCTCATAACAGGCATTATGAATCTCGTTTGTTTTATTGGGTTCGGCAAAAAGGATTTTTCACTGATGGCAAAATTTGATAATGTTCCAGGGATGCCATTTTCGCAAAAACTTAATATAAGCGCTGTAAAGGCGCTGGCAAGCCTTGGTTCGTCAAGTTTTGGCGGTAGCATCGGGAAAAAGCTTGGCAGCACCAATTTCTATTACAGAAAAATTGGAGGGGTTGTCAGTTATCAGAATGGACTGCTGACAATTGAAGGAACCGCAAAAAAATCTGCGAATCACGATTATCTCATAAGTTCTGAAATATTTGGTTCAGGCATAAATGTGCTTGTTGATAGAAAAAACAATTCAATTCATATGGAAGACCTGAAACAAAGAATCAACAACGCAATGAAACAGAATAAACCTCAGATCAAAGGAGAAAGACATGGAAAAACAGACAGTTGGATTAATTGTTGGAAACAGATCATGCTTTCCTGAAATTCTTTGCAAGGCAGGAAGAGAAAGAATGCTGAAGGTTCTTGAAAAAACGGGCGTTGATGTTGTTACACTTTCAGAAAAAGATACAAGATATGGGAAGGTTGAGACATGGGAAGATGCAAAAAAGTGTGCGTCTCTCTTTAAGGAAAATGCTGACAGAATAAACGGTATTATCATCACGCTTCCAAATTTCGGTGATGAACAGGCAATTGCTGATACTTTGCGGCTTTCTGGGCTTGATGTACCTGTGCTTGTTCATGCATATCCCGATGAACCCGAAAAAATGGACCCGGCAAATAGAAGGGACAGCTTTTGCGGAAAGATTTCAGTGTGTGGAAATCTTAAGCAGTACGGCATCAAATACTCTCTTACCACGGATCACACTGTGTTTCCTGAAAATAAAAGTTTTCGCATGGACCTTGAAAAGTTTCTTATGGTATGCAGAATCGTCAGCGGATTGAAGAATCTGAAAATCGGTGCAATAGGAACAAGGCCAGACCCATTTAAGACAGTAAGATACAGTGAAAAAATACTTGAAAGAAATGGAATATCGGTTGATGTAATGGACCTTTCAGAAATTCTGGCAGCAGTGGGAAAACTTAATGATACTGATGGGGATGTCAAAAAAAATCTTCAGGAATTTACTGATTATATCAGCGTAAGAGATGAAAATGAAGCAGTGATGAAAATGGCAAAACTTATTACGGTGATAAAAAAATGGATAGAGTCCAAGGAACTGAAGGGATTTGCCTTTCAGTGTTGGACTTCAATTCAGGAAAACCTCGGGATATTCCCATGTGGTGTTATGGGATATTTCAGCCAGAAACATATACCCGCAGCCTGTGAGGTTGACGTAACAGGACTTCTTTCAATGTATATCCTTCAACTTGCCTCTGGAAGGCCGAGCGCAATTGTTGACTGGAATAATAACTATGGAAATAACCCTGACAAAACAGTTCTCTTCCATTGCAGTAATTTCCCTCTGGAAATTCTTGAAAACCCTGTTATGACCCACCATGTAATTCTTGCAGAGACAGTTGGTAAAGAGAAAACCTTCGGTGCTGTTGAGGGGAAAATAAAACCAGGTCCTCTTACTCTCTTAAGGTTATCAACTGACGATTGTTCTGGTAAGATCACAGGTTATGTATGTAAGGGTTCAATAACAAATGACCAGCTGAAAACATTTGGGGGCGTGGGGGTGGCAAGGATAGAAAACCTTCAGAAATTGCTGAGTTTTATATGTGCAAACGGTTTTGAACACCATGTTGCGATAAACCTTTCCAGCACTATGGAAGCAATTATTGAGGCACTGACAGTATACAAAAAGTGGGATATCTATCCGCATTTCTGAATAATTTTTCTTTGGTGTGCTTGTTCCTTCAGGAAAAAGAACAACATTTAAATTGCTGGATAAAACATTTGAAACTGCATCAATGTCTTTCAAAAGTCGTATCTTCCTTCTTCTTTCAACAAAAATGCTTCCGCCCAATCTCGCGAGAGTGCCAAGGAAAAAGTCCTTTGCAATCTCAACCGAAGTAATAAACGAAGCGGGAAAAACTGAGGAAATTATCAGGACATCAAGATATGAATTTCTCCTGTCAACAAACTTTTGCGCGAAATAGGAAAACACAAAGTAAGGAGAAACATTTTAAGTAATATATCAGTGATGACCCCCACCTACGCTACGTGCTACGGCGGCTAGGCGTTATGCGCAGGCACAGAGGCGAAGAATGAAACAATCCCCTAGTCCCCCTTTTCCAAAGGGGGAGAGTGGGGGATTTTATTTCTCCTTCCTTTTGTAAAGGAAGGTGGGGATGGATTTTATCTCCAATTGCAAATTGCAAAGTGAAAAACAAACTCAACAAACAGAGTAAATTACATACGGCAAGAAGAATAAATAATTTTAATTTTGCAGTTTACAATTTACATTTTGCATTGAATATTCAGTAAACAGTGTTTACTGAATATTCATAAGCGCTGTATGATATAATCAAGACAAATATTTCAGGAGTAGTACCTATGGGAAAATTATTTCTCGGTATTGATGTTGGAACACAGGGAACAAGGATTGCATGTATTGACTCTGAAGGTAAAATTGTTGAAACTGCAGAAGAATTTTTTGTTGAAGAGCAGCAGGAACTTCCGGATGGATGGCACCAGCAAAACCCCCAACAGTGGTGGCAGTCAGCAGTGCTGTGTTTGAGGAAAATACTGAAAAAAATAAATGTTTCAAACATTTCCGCCATATCGGCATCGTCAACATCAGGAACAATCTGCCTGCTTGACAAAAACTATTTGCCTGTTATGCCTGCAATTCTTTACAGCGACAGAAGAAGTGAAAAACAGGCATCTGTTTTGAATGAAAAGCTGAGCCATCTTACAGAAAAGATGGGATACAAATTTAATGCTTCCTATGGGCTTACAAAGATTTTGTGGATAAAGGAAAATATGCCAGATGTATTCAGCAAAATAAAAAGGATTGTGCACGCCACAGATTACCTGATTGGGAAACTATCCGGTAATTTTTGTGTGAGTGATTATACAAATGTTTTGAAAACAGGTTATGATTTGATTAATGGACAATGGCCTGAGGAAATTGAAAATCTTTTGGGCATTCCGATAAAAATTCTGCCTGAGGTTGTAGCGCCAGGAGCAGTAATAGGAGTTATTTCAGTTAAATGTTCGGAAGAAACAGGAATTCCCTGGGGTATTCCTGTTGTTGCAGGAATGACCGACGGCTGTGCTTCACAGGTTTCAACAGGAACCGTTGCACCGAACGACTGGAATTCAACACTCGGGACAACCCTTGTGATAAAAGGGGTGACAAAAGAGATTTTGAAGGACCCGCTTGGCAGGATTTACAATCACAAACACCCTGATGGATACTGGCTCCCTGGTGGTGCAAGCAATACTGGAGGTGAGTGCATAGCAATAAAATTCAATCGTGATGAATGGGAATCCCTTGATAGGAGTGCTCTAAAAATTGCACCAGGCGGGCTTGTTTGTTATCCCCTTTTGGGGAAGGGTGAGAGATTTCCATTTGTAAACCCAGAGGCAACAGGTTTTGAACCTCCGCATTGCGATAAGAATACTCTTTATACATCCTGCCTTGAGGGGGTGGGATACATTGAAAGACTTGCCTATGAAACACTTGAAAATCTTGGAGCAAAAATAAATGAAAAGATAAGGATTGCCGGCGGTGGAACAAAAAGCATTGCATGGAACAAAATCCGCGCATCAATACTTGGAAAGATTCTTATTCAGCCGCAGCATACAGGTGCAGCCATCGGCGCTGCAATACTTTCATCCTCTCGGACATATTTTCACAACCTTGTTTCTGCCTGTGAAAACATGGTTAGAATTACCAGCGCATACGAGCCAGAAAAAAGATGGATTGATAGGTATAATGAAATATATCAAAACTTTATCAAAGAGTTAAAAATCAGAAATTATATCTAAAAATGTCTATATTCAAAGCCTGTGACATCCGCGGGGTATATGGCAAAGAATTGAATGATACCATTTCATTCTCCATAGGCAAAGCAGTTGGGACATTGATGAATGGAAAAACAATTGTTGTTGGTGGAGACCTCAGACCGAGTACAGAGGGTTTGAAAACCTCACTGATTGATGGTCTTATTCATTCAGGATGCAATGTTATTGATATTGATATTGTTCCAACACCTGCATTTTATTTTGCTGTGAATTTTCTTTCAGCCGATGGTGGAATCCAGGTTACAGGTTCACATAATCCACCACAAGATAATGGGATGAAAGTTCTTCTGGGAAAGAATCCTGTTAGGCCGCAGGATATCATAAAAATAAAAGAAATTGTTGAAGGTGGTTCATTTTCCCAGGGAAATGGGAAAATTTCTCAAGCAAAAATCCTTGATGATTACAAACAATTTATAAAAAGGTTTTTCAAAAATGGTAATCTCAGAATAGTTGTTGACGCAGGTAATGGATGTTTCTGGCAGATAGCACCGCAGGTTTTGAGAGAACTGGGGTATAATGTTTTTGAGCTTTTCTGCGAACCTGATGGAAGATTTCCAAACAGACCCCCGAATCCCGCTGTATATAAAAACCTTAAACATTTACAGGAAATGGTTGTATCATCAAAAGCAGATTTTGGTGTTGCATTTGATGGGGATGGAGACAGGGCAATTTTTGTTGATGAAAGAGGAAAGATAGTTCCTGCTGATATGGCGATTGTTATCTATGTCAGATATATCCTATCTGGAAATCCCTCTTCACCGATTGTTTATGATATAAAATGTTCGCAGATAGTAAAGGATGCAATTGAATCGGCTGGTGGGATTCCTGTAATGGAAAAATCAGGGCATGCCTTTATAAAAACTACATTCTTGCAAAAACAGGCAGCATTTGCCGGCGAGGTATCAGGGCATTATTTTTTCAAGGAAATAAAGGGTGATGACGGCCTTTTTGCAACACTGAAAATGGCTGAAATAGTTCAGAAAAACGGAGCAATTTCCCGTCAAACAGAAAATGTCCCTGAATATGCGACAACTCCTGACATTAGATTACCTGTGAAGAATGCAGAAAAAATTCTTGAAAGAATTAAAAAACATTATCCGCCGCATATGCAGAGTTTACTTGATGGAGTGAGGATACAGTTTGATGATGGGTGGGCTTTAATCAGAAAGTCAGTAACCGAACCATTAATCACAATGAGGTTTGAAGCAAAAACCTTTCAACGACTTGAAGAAATAAAAAATGAAATTTTTTCGCTTATACCTGAAATAAAAAATGAAAAAGACCATACTGGCTAACTTTATATGTTTTTCAATACTTTCTATAATCTGTTATTCACAAACTATTGATTCAAAAGGAGTCCTTGAAACAACAAAAAATATTATATTGAAAGCACTTACTGACAATAACCAGATGCCGCTGTACGATTCATACATTACATATGTTGCAGATATTCTTGACAGGACATTAGGAAACAGGTGGTGGAATGATAAGAATGGTTATTTCCGTCTTTCAGTCATTGATAGATGGCTGCGCAATCCTGTTGACTGTATTATTGAAGGCGATCAGTTAACCCGTAATATCCACAATACAGCAAAAAATGGAATCAAGGATGTCTGTAAACTTTTGATGATATGCTGCAATCTTTGTGATTTTCAGATTGAATACAGGTTGCCAGTTCAAAAAAAGCGCAGAAAAATGCTTGACTTGCTGCAGAACAATCTGCTTCTTGCAGAAAATTATGTCAGGTGTGCTTTTGAAAATTTATCAGAGGAAAAACTTAGTGAACTGGTGGAACTTGTAGAAAGGATTACTGTTAGAGAAATGGGAGATGTGATGGCTCATACGGTTGCAATCAGACGGGAAGGACTTGCAATGTGTTCAATGGTGGACAAAATAAAAATGGAAGATTTGATTGCCGGGGCTATTGTCCTGTGTGATGTTTTCAAAAATCGCGAATTTGAAACACTTAAAGGGATAAAATCAGGAAGATATGGAAAGATACTTGTTGGTACAAACAAAGATGATATGTATAACATTGATAGCCTTGAAGGGATAAGTTGCATTATAGACCCTTCTGGAAACGATACATATGTTGGTGGAAAAACAGGACCTGACAGACCAATTCTTGTTATTATTGACTTTGCAGGAGACGACAAATATATTTCAGAAGAAGGCTTTGCACAGGGAAGCGGATTTTTTGGAATTAGCATACTGTATGACATAAAAGGGAATGATATGTATCAGGGAGGGGATGTTTGTCAGGGAACAGGACTTGCAGGCATTGGAATACTTGTTGACGCTGCTGGAGACGATACATATAAAGGAGACAGGCGTGCTCAGGGAAGTGCAGTCGCGGGAATAGGGCTGTTGATAGACACGAAAGGCAATGATACATACTCGGTAAATCTATTCGGTCAGGGTTATGGTGGGATGCTTGGCATCGGGATTCTTGAAGATGCAAATGGAAACGACCGCTATACAGCAGGTGGAAAATATGATGAGCCATATCAGGAGCCGCCGCATTACTATAAACATGCATGGTCTCAGGGCTGCGGCTCTGGATTCAGAGGAGTTTCAAATGGTGGGCTCGGGATAATGCTTGATGGTGGTGGAGATGATACTTATGAGGCAGATTATTTTTCTACTGGCGGGT
Source organism: Vermiphilus sp. (assembly GCA_020722805.1). Taxonomy (GTDB): domain Bacteria; phylum Ratteibacteria; class UBA8468; order B48-G9; family DTJG01; genus DTJG01. The sequence continues at coordinate 1,283 of DYKA01000017.1, read as the reverse complement.
ACTGGTTTGCTGCAGGACTTTCAAGGGATTTTTCTGGAAATGATACAAGGCAGCCACTTACGCACAATTTTTCAAGATACGGTTTTGGATATGCCTGTCATTACGCTATAGGTCTTCTTTACGATGATACCGGAAACGATACATACAACGGCACACTTGGCATTCAAGGTTTTGGTTGGGATATTGGAACTGCTGCGCTTGTTGATTTTTCAGGAAATGACCATTACACAGCAACAATCAGTGGACAGGGTTTTGCCTGTCAGGGGTCATGGGCACTGCTTATAGATGGGGATGGTTCTGATATTTATACTGGAGGTAATCCGGGCACCACACAGGGAATTCCAGGTCCTCTTGAGTACCATCCAGAAAATATGATAGGCGGAAATTTCAGCATACTTATTGATTCTGGGAAAGGCATTGATAGTTTTTCCTGCGGTGCCAGACAAAATATCATCAATCAGAGAAGTACAGACAATGGTGTTGGTTATCTGATGGATATTGAATAAAGGAAGGAAAGCAGAGAAAAGATTGACAGCAAGGTTATCCTGAAGGTATAAGAAATTAAACCGTTGAAAGGAGGTGAAAAAAATGCCTTCCAGAAAACTCAAGGAATTTCTTGATGCAAACAAGATAAAATATGTAAGCATCCAGCATTCGCCTGCGTACACTGCACAGGAGATAGCAGCATCCGCACACATCCACGGTAAAGAACTTGCCAAAACAGTGATTATCAAAAAGGACGGACAACTTGCGATGGCGGTTCTACCAGCAAATTATCATGTTGATGTGGAGGCACTAAAAAAAGTAACAGGCGCAAACTCGCTTACAGTTGCCACAGAACAGGAATTCAAGGACGCATTTCCAGAGTGTGAAATCGGAGCAATGCCGCCATTTGGAAATATTTATGGAATGGAAACATATGTTGAGGATGCCCTTACAGAAAACAAGGAGATTGTTTTCAATGCAGGGACCCATACAGAACTAATCAAAATTTCTTATCAGGATTTTCTGAAACTTGTGAAACCAAAGGTATTGAGTTTTGTTAAGTGAAATAGAGAGAAAAATAAAAAAGGCAGTAAAGTACAATTTATTGCAAAGTGCAAAGTGAAAAACAAACTTAGCGTAAATCCTTACTGGACCCCGTTATGCGTAGGCACAAAGATTAACTACCAGGCACAAAGGCACTAAGGTACAGAGGCACAGAGTTAAAAGCATTAAAAACTATGTACCTATGGGATTTGACTTTAGGATTACATCTTTGAAAGTTTTAACTTTGAGGCATC
>DYKA01000016.1 GCA_020722805.1 Vermiphilus sp. | reverse complement strand
AGTTATTCTAATAGTAATGCAACTTTTTGTAATTTATGACTAAAACAATAAGGAGGTGGAAAAATGAGCACAAATAATAAAAAAATTGAAAAGCACATAGGCGAGCAAGTGCCCCTTATGTCAAATGATCAAGGTTCTGGTAATCAAAATCCTAAAGACAAGCCAGATAATGGTCAGGAGAATTCTAATCAAGACACCAGTAATCCATTAAAACCCCAAGAAACGCAGAAAGGTCTAAAAAGTAATCAAGTACAGAAGAATTAACTATGCTCTACAAAACTTTTAATTCAATAAAAGAATCTTTTAAGGTAGGATACTTGGCAATCAGTTTGTATTGCAATACAATCTAAATAGATAGTGAGTATGTATTGTAATACATAATAAAAATAACTATGAATGAAGGGAAACTGGAAAATTCTTACTCAATCAGGATTTATCATCTATTCTGGATTAATAATATAACACGGCCTAGAAGTCCTGCATCAAGCATTGAAAAAAGAAGCATGAACAACAAACACTTTGAGATTATTCCATAGTGCCAACCGTATTGCCTTAAGATCATAGCAAGATTGATTGAAAAGGAAATTACAATCCCTGTAACAAAAATACAGCCAGTTAAAAAAGCAAATTGAATCAGTTCCATGAAATCCTCCGTGGTAAATGGAAATCCTATTTCTTCTGTGCTATCGTCAATTCAATCAACCTTTCAATTTTACTCTCAAGTGAACCAAAAGGATGTTTTATTGCACAATCTTTGCTTTCTGAATTCCACCATGCACACTCTTCAAAAAGGCAAGAGTCAAAATCTTCAACCTGCTCAGGAACTCCGAAGGCAGCAGTTCCAAGAGGCCTTTTTTGATGTTTCAATCTCAACGGGCATCTCATATTGAATCACCCCCTCAGAGGTATTGTAATAAAAAAAACTGTATAAATCAAAACAGGTGCACTGCTATTGAAAATTTATGCAATGCTACTAAAATAGATAAAAGGCAATCTATACGTAACCTTTTCCCAAAAGGAAAATAAAATACTTTTTGTTCCTTTTTATTAAATATAGAATCAGAGAAACAGGAAATGAACGAGATAATCATCCAACATTTAGACCGCACTCAAAATATCCAGGAGGACTGTGATGTTTCATGGGCCTGGCTTTCATAGAATGGCAAGATTTGGTCCTGAGATTGATGAAATAAAAACCAAAATACGAATAACAAGATTATTTGCCTATCTTGTCCCGTATAGATTTCAGATTGTATCTGCCATATTTATTTCTGTATGCGTTACTGCGTTGAATCTGATGCCACCAAGATTGATAGGTTTGATAATTGATAGCGCTGCTAGCAGAAAACAGATTACAGTTCTTTATGGAATGTGCTTTCTATTGCTGGCTATATATGTACTGGTAAATGCTCTCAATGGCATCAAAATCTATCTGATGGGAAAACTCGGACAGAAGATCACCTATGACCTGTGGCAGGAAGTCTACAGAAGCATCCAGCGGCTTTCTTTCAGATTTTTTGACGAAAATCAAACAGGAAACATTATGTCAAGGATTACAAGCGATATAACAGCAGTGGAAAGGGTAGTGGTGGACGGGCTTGACACAACAATTATCGCATTTCTTACACTTATCGGTATTACTGCTGTCTTATTCTGGATGAACTGGAAACTAGCGCTGATTACAATGATTCCTATCCCTGTTCTTGCATTCATGGCATATTTAATAACTGTCAGGGCACATGCCATATACAGAGAGGTAAGAAAGAAAATGGGAGAAATAAGTGCCTTGCTTCAGGACAGTATTTCAGGCATAAGGGAAACAAAAAGTTTTGTTAGAGAAGACTATGAAATAAATCGGCTGGCTGCAAAAAGCGATGAATACATAAAAACAAATATTCAGGCAGTAAAACTATGGGCAACATTCTCTCCAGCAATAATTACAACAACTTCAATGGGTACATTTCTTGTTCTTCTTTTCGGCGGCAAAATTGCGATTGAAACCGGACAGATTTCAACAGGTCAGATAGTATCCTTTCTTTTTTATCTTGGACTTTTCTACCAGCCAATCCACCAGCTAAATATTGTCAATCACATGCTTCAACATGCAAGGGCCTCAAGTGAAAGAATTTTTGAAATTATTGATGCTAAACCAGATGTTTTAGAACTAAAAGATGCAATAGGTCTTAAAAAATGCCGGGGAGAAGTCATCTTTGATAATGTGCATTTTTCATACAAAAAAGGAACAGAGGTGTTACATGGCATAAGTTTTGAGGCAAGTCCCGGTGAGATCATCGCACTGGTGGGACCTACTGGTGCAGGAAAAACCACAATCATAAGTTTGATTCCTCGTTTTTATGATGTTGAATCAGGGGAAATACGAATTGATGGGATTGATATCCGCAGATACAAACTCAAAGAACTCAGAGAGGCAATTGGAATTGTAATGCAGGAACCTTTTCTCTTTAACGGTACAATCATGGAAAATATCGCTTATGGAAAACTGGAAGCAACTGTTGACGAAATTGTGAAAGCAGCCAAACTCGCCAATGCCCATGATTTCATAATGAGACTCCCGGATGGATATCAGCATCAGATTGGTGAAAGGGGCATCAAACTGTCTGTCGGAGAAAAACAGCGAATCGCTATAGCAAGGGCTATATTGAAAAATCCACCAATACTGATATTTGATGAAGCAACCTCGTCTGTGGATAATGAAACAGAAGCCATGATTCAGGAAGCAATAGGCCGTCTGTTAAAAAACAGAACCTCATTTGTGATTGCTCATAGACTCTCAACAATAGTGAACGCACATAAGATTCTTGTGATAAATGATGGATATATTGTTGAAACAGGCACCCATAAAGAATTATTGCAGAAATCAGGACTGTATGCGAAACTTTATGAGATACAATGGAAGCAAAAATCACCGGCCGTAACAAAAAGTTATTTGTCCCTCTTTTGACAAAACTGAGTTGAAAAACAGGAGGATACTATGATAGACGCTTCCAGCATAAAGACAGGCTCCTTCATAAAAAAGGACAATGAAATATTTCAGGTTATTGAAATTGAAACAAAAGCAGGTCCTGCAAGGTTTTCAAACTATGTCCACATCAAAATTCAGAATATCAAGACAGGCAAGTCGGTTGACATAAAATTATCTCCAGAAGAAAAACTGGAGGACCTCATCCTTGAACAGATATCCCTTGAATACCTTTATTCAGATAAAGAAAACTTCTGCTTCATGAATCCCCAGACATACAAGCAGTTTGAAATTCCGGGACGTATGATTGGAAATTTCAAGGACTTCCTCAAAGAAGGAACAAGGTTAAAATTTGAGATATATGAAGGTACACCCGTCAATGTAATAATACCGGAAATAGTTGAACTAAATGTTATAAGCACAGGCAGCGGTGTAAAGGGTGAAACAGATGCAACATATAAGAACGCAGTGCTGGAAAATGGTATGGAGATTCTTGTTCCGCACTTTATCAAAGCAGGGGATACCATCAGGGTGTCAACATCAACAAGGCATTATGTTGAAAGAGTCCACAAATAGAATACTTGCCAATAATCCGTACATAATTTAATATATACCAAAAAGGGAAACAATGATCAAGGATGTGAAGATAAAAAAACTTTCGTTTTCAACTGATGAAAGAGGCCGTCTCCTTGAAATTCTGAGAAGCGATGATGAGTTTTTTGAACGTTTTGGCCAGGTTTATATTACAACCTGTTATCCAGGAGTAATCAAGGCGTGGCATATGCATCGTCTCCAGAATGATAATATGGCTGTGATTTCAGGAATGGCAAAAATAGTCCTCTGCGATTTGAGAGAATCAAGCCCGACAAAGAACGAAATAAATGAATTTGTCTGTGGTGATTTCAATCCTTTGCTTATTCATATACCTGCTGATGTTTATCATGGATTTATGTGCATATCTGAGAAAGAAGCAATAATCCTGAATATACCAACTCTTCCTTACAACCACAATTCTCCGGATGAATACAGGCTCCCATTTGATACTCATCAGATTCCATACAGATGGGAAAGGAAAAACCGTTAATGAAGGGCGTAATACTGGCAGGGGGGTTAGGCAGTCGGCTCTTTCCTCTTACAAAAGTTACCAATAAGCATCTTCTTCCTGTCTATGATAAACCTATGATTTATTATCCACTTGAAACCCTTGTGCAGGCAGGCATAAAAGATATTATGGTAATAACCGGAGGCACCTCATCGGGAGACTTTATGAGACTTCTTGAAAACGGCAAGGATTTTGGTCTTGAACACCTTACATATGCCTATCAGGAAGGAGAAAAGGGAATTGCACATGCACTGGCTCTTGCAGAACACTTTGCTGCCGGTGGAAAAGTGGTTGTGATGCTCGGCGATAACATAATAGAAAAGGATATCAGAAGCCAGATTGATACTTTCAGCAAACAGGAAAAAGGAGCAAGAATCCTTCTGAAAGAGGTTGACAATCCTCAACGGTTCGGTGTGGCAGAAATCAGAAATAACAAAATTATAAGAATTATTGAAAAACCAGCAAGCCCTCCATCAAAATTGGCAGTGATAGGCATATATATGTATGATAACCAGGTATTTGATTTCATAAAAACATTGAAGCCTTCAGCAAGAGGAGAACTTGAAATCACGGACGTTAACAACAGGTATATTGAAAAAGGAGAAATGAGTTTTGGAATCCTTGACGGATGGTGGACTGATGCCGGAACTTTTGAGTCTCTGCTGAGAGCAAATATCCTTGTTGCAAAACAGCGGAGTATGCGTTGAGAATAGCAATAACAGGCGGTGCTGGATTTATTGGTTCAAATTTTGTTTCTTTTATATGTAAAAAATATAGACAGGCACAGATTTTGAATATTGACAAAATGACATATGCTGCAAACCCATTAACACTGCAAATTCTCAATAAATTTCCCAACCATAATTTTATCAAGATGGACATCTGTGATGGCAAAAGTATTGAAGGGTTACTGGATGGATGCGAAATTATTGTACACTTTGCTGCTGAAACCCATGTGGACAGGTCTCTTGAAAATGCTGAAAATTTCCTCATGACAGATGTTCTGGGAACATTCAGGATACTGGAGGCAATAAGAAAAACAAAGTCCGTCAGGCGATATATACACATTTCTACGGACGAGGTCTATGGAAGTATTCAGTCAGGCTCATTTCTGGAAGAATCAAACCTGAATCCGACAAATCCTTACTCTGCCAGTAAGGCTGCAGCAGACCTTCTGGTTCTTTCGTACTTCAGATCTTACAATATTCCTGCTGTTATTATCAGAGCAACAAACAACTTTGGGCCGTTTCAACATCCTGAAAAATTCATCCCGCTTTCAATAACAAATGCTCTTGAAAACAAAAAGATTCCTCTCTATGGAGATGGGCTTCAGGTAAGAGAGTGGATATTTGTCCATGATACGTGCAGGGTAATAGAAATTCTTTTTGATAAGGGAGAGCCAGGCCAGGTATATAATGTGTCATCCCATCAGGAAAGAACCAACATAGATGTTTTGAAAAGAATTTTGAAATTGTTGGGGAAAAAAGAAGAACTCATAACGCACGTCCCTGACAGACCATCACACGATAGAAGATACAGCATTGTATCAGAAAAAATTGAAAAACTTGGTTTCAAAACTGATTACAGTTTTGAAAAAGGTCTGGATGAAACAATCCTGTGGTATAAAAAAAATCAACAGTGGTGGAAGCATATAAAAAACAGTCCTGAATTCCAGCGATATTATAAAGCAAAGTATCCCTATTTATGAGGATTATCATAACAGGCGGAACAGGTCTTGTTGGAAACTATCTTTCAAGATTGCTTGAAGATGAAGATGTTGTTATTGTTTCACGCAGAGATTTTGATATAGCCAGTTTTTCATCTGTAAAAGGCCTGTTTTACAGAATAAAGCCAGATGTCGTCTTTCATCTCGCAGCATTTACTGATGTTGATAAATCAGAAGAAAATCCTGTCTGTGCTTTCAAGACAAATGTGAACGGGACAAATAACATCGCTATGATGGCAGATAGATTGAAATCATATGTCGTGTATATAAGCACTGACTTTGTGTTTGATGGTAAGAAAAATTCCCCTTACCGTGAAAATGATACTGCATTGCCACTTTCATTGTATGGAAAAACCAAGCTTGAAGGGGAAAGGATTATAGAGAATACCTGCAAACAATACTGTATACTCCGAACATCCAGGGTTTTCGGCAAAAATGGGAGAAACTTTGCAAGCACCCTCCCATTAAGAATAAAAAAAAGAGAGAAAATCACCATAACAACTGATCTTATAAATTCCCCAACATATGCCAGAGACCTTGCCAGAGCGCTTTTTGAAATCAGCAGGAAAAGATTTCAGGGAATATTGAATTTCTGCAATTCCGGATGGTGCAGCTGGTATGAGTTTGGTCTGTATATCTGCAGATACTATGATATTGACAGCTCGCTGCTGGTTCCAGTAAACATAAGTAACTTCCATAATTCAATAGCACCAAGGCCAGTTTTTTCAGCCCTTGATACATCGTTGTTTGCCAGGTTTTTCTTCAGGCCAAGACCCTGGCAGGATGCTCTAAAGGAATTTCTGAAACAGGAAATTTCTTGACTGGTCTATATTTTCTCCTTATAATAAAAGACCTGAAAACTAAAGCCCCCATCGACTAGAGGCCTAGGTCACCACTCTTTCAAGGTGGTAGCGCCGGTTCGATTCCGGCTGGGGGCGTACTGTTAATAACGACCATAAAATGGAAAACATATGGATAGCAAGCTGGAAACACTGTGATTGGGTTGGTAAGGCAGACCTTATAATGCTTTTTTTGCTTTCAATCTACAGCTGGGCAATTATGATTGACAGGTTCATGCTTTTCAAAAGAATAAGAAAAGCCAATGAGAAATTTCTTCAGAATTTTTATGATGGAAAAATTGCAAGTGTCCCCGACTCACCATGGTCAAGAGTACTTTCCAGAATCCTGAGTGAAAAAGCAAAACAAAATATCACTGAAGAAAAACTGCTGATATATCTCAAAAGATTCGGTAATCAGGAACTTCATTCACTCAACGGGAAAATAGATTTTCTTCTTTCTGTCTCAGCAGTTGCACCGTTTATGGGTCTTCTTGGAACTGTCTGGGGAATACTGATGTCCTTTCACAAAATAGGTCTTGCGGGAACATCCTCTGTTTCAATAATAGCAAGCGGTGTATCTGAAGCGCTTATAGTTACATTTGTGGGGTTGCTGGTTGCAATACCCGCGGCACTCGGTTATAATTACCTTGATGAACAGAGGCAGAAAATTCAAGTACAGGCCAATGAGGTCCTAGAATCATTCTATAATGTCATGAAACAATGAAGCAGATTTTTTTCTTTGTAGCCGGACACAGGGAAAATGCCCTCAACAGGATAAACATTGTTAATTTTGTAGATATTGCCCTTACTCTTGTAATTATCCTGTTGATGATATCTCCCATAGTAGAGCAGGGGATGGAAGTAAGATTGCCAACTGCAGGTAAGAACAAGATGGCTGTTGAGAAAAGTATTATTCTCACTGTAGCCAGAAATGGAAAGATATTCTTTGGAAATGAGGAAGTCAGTGAGGAAAATCTTGAGGCAATTGTCAGAAGCACAATCTCAAGGAACCCTGAAATCGGGATTGTGGTGAAAGGCGACAGAACCATCACATATCAGCAACTAATAAATGTACTGGATATTCTGAAAAGGGTGAATGTCAAAAAAATCGGCCTTGCCACAGAGGCACATCCGAGAAAATGAAAAAATCTTTTTTGCTGTCGGCTCTTATCCATCTGACAATCACATTTTTGATACTGTCCAGTTCCGGTAATAAAAAAAGGGATATGGAAAGTGTATATGTTGTTGATTTACTGAACCTCCCGCCTTCCATAGAAATTTCAAATAACATAACTTCAAACAACATAATATCATCGTTCAAGTCAGAGCCAGCCGAGGCATCAGTTGTTAACCGGCCCGGGAAGGAGTTCTCAACGAAAACAGCAACCGCTCCCGACAGGATTGGCACCGCACCAGTGGAAAAATTTTCGGCCGATGATTATATGGCGGACATTAAAAACAGATTGGCACAATCAGGCGGTTCATCCACAACACAACAAACACAGAAAAACTCACTTCGAAAACAGGAAGATGCTTACAGAGAAAGACATTCTCTTGCATCAAGAATTTTCCCTCTTAACCCAAAAGAAACAACAGGAGTGTCTCTTGGCTTTCAAGAAACAGGTATTCCAGCAGGAAACATAATTCCTCTTGAATATCTTGATGGAATAAAGATTGCTATACAAAGAAAATGGAAACTACCGCGTGGAGAAAAAAACTATTCATTGACCTCTGTTGTGTCCTTCAAACTTCATAGAGACGGAACAATCACAGACATATGTCTTGAATCCGGCTCTGGCATTAAAGAATTTGATGAGAGCACAATGAAAGCAGTCAGAGAAACCGGCCGTTTATCACCGCTTCCGGATACATACCGGCTTGATTCTCTTGAGGTAGCAGTAAAATTCAACATCAGGGGGGTAGAATGAAAACAAACTTTGCAATTTCATGCATTGCTTTATTTGTATGCGGTTTTCTCTGTGCCCAAAACAGGATAACAATTGAAATTACATCATCCCCTGAAATAAAAACAGGCGCCTGCATCTTGATGAATGCGCAAAAAAACCAGTTTTTTGAAGAATTTGCAGCACAACTTTCAAAAGACCTCATCAATTCTGACTGGTTTGAGGTCAAGAACCTATCTTTCAAAGAAAATCCTGATATCCAGGCAGAACTGGATACTGCCCTATCAAAAAATAATGCAAGCATTTTAATCATTTGTAAGGGTGAAGATAAACTCAAAACACAAGTTTATAATACCCTTGAAAAAACCGTGCTTTTTAAGTTTGCACTGGATATCACAGGTTCCCCTGTACAACTGGCACACAGAATAAATGATGAAATCATATTCCGCATCACAGGTAAACCAGGTATAGCAACAAGTAAAATAATATACATAACAAAAATGAGCGCCCTCTACAATCTTGTTATGGCGGATTATGACGGCACAAATCCCGACAATCTGCTTTCTGAAAAATATATCATCAATTATCCAAGATGGTTCCCTGACAGAAAAAAAATCCTTTTCTTATCTTACAGAAGAACATTTCCATCTCTGGAATCAATTGATCCGTCAACAGGAAAGGTGAAAACATTTTTGTTTGAACCAGGACTCAATGCGTGCGCATCCTTTTTCAGAAATAAGAATCAGGCGGCAGTTGTTCTGAGTAGAAGCGGAAAACCAGATATTTATCTTGTCAACCTTGACGGGAATATCCTGAAAAGACTAACGGAACAAAAGGGTATAAATGCTTCACCGAGCGTTTCTCCTGATGGAGAAAAAATTGCTTTTGTTTCTGACAGAGACGGCAGGGTGAGATTGTGGGTAATGAATGCTAATGGTTTGAATGCAAGAAAACTTGGAATACTGTCAAACTATATTACTGGTCCTGTCTGGTCTCCTGATGGTGAATATCTTGCATATGCTGTTAGATACGGCACAGGAATGTCTATTGAGGTGTATCAGTGGTCCACTGGTAAAAGACGCATAATAACACCTGATATTTCATGGAGTGATGCACCATCATGGGCTCCGGACAGCCGACATATTCTTTTCACAAGACAACAAAATTACACAAATTCATTGTGGACTGTTGACATTTATACTCTCAAATTAAGGAAGATTGCTGATAATGCATGGAGCGGTTGCTGGGATGTCCGTTGACAAAACAGGAATGTCTGGTATAATAACCGGAAAGGAGGCAAAAATGAAAAGAAAATGGGTAGTTTTTGCTGTTGTTTTTGCTTTGATTGCGGCAGGATGCTGTCCCTTTTCAAAAAAACCTATTACACAGCAGCCAAAAACAGAGCAGCCAGTTGCAGCGGTTGAACAATCTACTGCGTCTCAGCAGCCCACCACACCAGCTGAGGAACCACCAACCGCAAAACCGACAGAAGTGGCAACTGCCGCTAAAGGCGGAGAAATTCCTCCTACCAGGATACCTGAGGAGGAACCTCTTAAGTTTGAACCATCAAGCTTTGAGTCAGTATATTTTGATTTTGATAAATACAATATCAGGGCAGACCAGCAAAATAAACTTAAAACACTTTTTGATTACCTTAAAAATAATCCGAAGGTTTCAATCCTTATTGAAGGACACTGCGATGAAAGAGGAACTGATGAGTACAATCTTGTCCTTGGAGAACAAAGAGCCCTCAGCACAAGAAATTTTCTTATAGCACTTGGTATTTCTCCGAAGCGTCTTTATACAATAAGTTATGGCGAGGAAAAACCTGCTGACTCCGAACATAATGAAGAAGCATGGGCAAAAAACAGAAGGTGTGAGTTCAAAATAAAGCAATGAAAAACATACTTTTTTTTCTTGTTCCGTTTATTTTCCTTTGCGGATGTACATCACCCATTGCGATGAAGGATGATATCAGTATGCTAAAGGAGGAAACCAGCCAGAAAATATCTGTATTAGAAAATTCATTTAACAGACAGGTTCAGGAAACCAGCACTAGAATTGATCAAATTCAAAAAACACAGGAGCAGCAGCAGTTAATAATACTGAACATTTCAGAAGAAATGAGAAATCAGACCCGCGATATAAAAAACGCCATTGATGACCTTTCACAAAACCTGACAAAAGAAATTGAAACAATAAAAAAAAACCAGGAAGAAAAAAATAATCAGTTCAAACAGGATATTGACACCCTGAAAACATCCCAGAATGACCTGCTGAAAACATCAGCATCACTGAGCAGTTCAATGGTTAATTATCAAAAAGATCTTCTTGGGCTCAAAACATCAATCCAGCAGATTGCCACTGAGATTGACTCGTTAGATGAACAAAAGTTTGCAAACAAGGAAGAACTTCAAAATCTAAAGAAAGAGATATCTTCACAAATACAGGTACTGTTGAATGAAATTGTCAAGCATGAAAGTGAAATTTTTACATTGAAAAATCAACTGAATGTCGCGGATACTCCTAAACAAAGTGTTAAAAAAGGTTCATCATTATCTATTTCGGGAGTCAGTTATACAGTGAAAAAAGGAGACACCCTTTCTCTGATAGCAAAAAAATATAATACAACCGCACAAAAAATAAAAGAATTAAATAACTTAAAAAGCGATATTATAAAGATCGGGCAGAATCTTTTGATTCCATGAAAGAAATTCTTATTTTCTTCATAGGTGCTTGCTTTGGAAGTTTTGCAAATGTCTGTATATTTCGTCTGCCAAGAAAAAAATCAATTGTTTATCCTTCTTCGTTCTGTCCAAAATGCCGGAGAACAATAAGGTGGTATGATAACATACCAATTCTCAGTTATATTTTTCTTCGCGGCAGATGCAGATACTGCAGAAAAACAATCTCACCAAGATATCCGATTGTTGAATTTGCAATGGGACTGCTGACTCTTCTGCTTTATGAAAAATTCTGGACAGTCGGCCTTTACTGCCCGTTTTTGCTCTATTTCATTTTTGTGTTCGGGCTGGTTATTATAAGCGGCATTGATTTTGAGACATTTCTTGTGCCGGATATCATAGTGCTGCCTTTGATTCCTATCGGACTTGTCGGCGCACTTGTTTGCGCAAATTTCTTTTTTTACCCCTCGGGCCAATGGTCTGGAGTCAACCGCCTTATGTACAGTGTTTCAGGAGCATTCACCGGAGCCTTGATAGTGGCTATTCTTGCAATAATAGGCAAGATTGTCTGGAAAAAAGAGGCAATGGGAGGCGGTGATCTGAAACTGCTTTCAGCCATTGGTTCATTTCTCGGATGGAAAGGTGTCTTTGTCTCAATCTTTTTTGGTTCAATTACAGGTACAATCATAAGCGTAGCACTTATCTATTCAAGGAAAAAAAAGTGGGACGATTATGTTCCATTCGGTCCATATCTTGCAATCGGAGCGATAATTGCAATGTTGCTTAAAGGTAATTATTTTCTTTCACTTTACTTTATTCCCTGAGCATGAGTGAAGTAATACTGCAGCTTGTGGAAGAGTTTTTTCAACAAAGGAAGTATTTTACTGCAAGGCAGGGAAATCTTATTCTCATAAAAAAAAATAAAAAAACATCTGAACCAGTTGCTGATAATGGTTTTATTCTTGATGAAACAACGGTTGAAAGCATAACCTCAGGCATCGTAAAACCAGTCGGTTGGCATACCTGCAAAATAACAGCAAGAATTCTTGAGACATTTCCAGAAATTATTGAATTCGCTAAGGAGGAGCAAACAAGAAAACTTGCTGAAAGGTTCGCTGGAGAATCATTTAAGAAACTGTTGATAATACCTCAGTTACCAGCCCACATTGAATTAAGGGAGAAGGTACTCAAAAAACTTGAAGATACAGGAATTGACCATTTGATGACCATTCCGGCAATTGTATATGGCGTTATTGAAAAAATTGAACCAAGAAGGGTTTATTCTTCACCTATTTGCGATCTGCTCCGCATACTTAAATTCTACAATATGATCTCTCCAACCAGAGAGCAGATGGAATTACCTCTCCGATAATTATGTTATTGCCAGAAACACCTGTTAATTTTATTCCAGGCGTAGGACCGCAAAGAGCCGCGTCTCTTTCAAAAATGGGCATCAACACGGTGAAAGATTTGTTGTTTCATTTCCCGAAAAGGTATCTTGATAGGCGGAAAATCAAGAAAATTAGCGAGGTGATACCGGGTGAGACGGTTTCCCTGAAAGGCGAGGTGATTGCCGCTGAAGAAAAAAGACCCCGCAACATCTCTCTTGTGAAGATTGCTGTTTCAGATGGCACAGGTGTAGTGTACCTCATTTTCTTCAATCAAAGTTATATCCTTGACATACTGAAGCCGGAAATGAAACTTTTCATTTATGGCAGGGTTGAACAATACAGAGATAACCTTCAGATCAACAACCCGCTTTTTGAAATTATTGAAAAAGAAAAGAAACTTGATTATATACTTCCGGTTTATTCTGTTGTCTCTGGAATAACCCAGGGCTTTATCAGAAAATGTATCCGATACGCACTCAAAAATCTGTCTAAATTTCCTCCGGACATCCTGCCTGTTGAGGACAGAATCCGCCTGAATCTTTCAAACATGAAACACGCACTCACAAATATCCATTTTCCGCGCAATGAAATAAATCTTGAAAAAGCCAGAAGATATCTCATCTTTGACGAATTTTTCAAACTTCAGCTGGGACTCATATACAGGAAAACTGTACGCAGCACCATCACATCCGATCTACCTGAATTAGAATTCGGAAGTTCATTAGTTCATAACTTTGAGAAAATGTTGCCTTTTAACCTCACGAAAGACCAGAAGAACGCCATTGAGGACATTCTCAGTGATATCAGGTCAGGGAAGGTAATAAACCGCCTGCTTCAAGGAGAGGTGGGCTCCGGCAAGACAGTGGTTGCAATCTTCCTTCTCTGGGCATTTGCAAGGAAATCGTATCAGGGCGTGCTTATGGCACCAACAGAGATTCTTGCCGAGCAGCACTATCTTAACTGGCATCCTCTTTTTCTTTCCTGCGGAATTGAGAGTGCACTACTGATAGGGGGGCTTCCGGAATCAATGAAAAAGGAAATCAGAGAAAGAACCGAAGCGAACAAGATAAAAATCCTGTTTGGAACTCAGGCACTGCTCAATGAAAAAATCATTTATCCGGGTCTGCGTGTGGTTGTTGTTGATGAACAGCATAAGTTCGGGGTTGAGCAGAGGAATCTTCTTCAGAAACGTACGGAAAAGATTCATTATCTCGCAATGAGCGCCACTCCGATACCAAGAAGTATTGCCCTCACAATATACGGCAACATTGACCTTTCCACAATGGGACAGCTTCCTCGTGGCAGGAGAAACATTGTGAGTTATCTGTTCAGAAATGAAGAAATCAGCACTGTCTATTCCTTTGTTCAAAAACAGGTAAAAGAAGGGAAACAGGGATATTTTGTTGCACCGTCCATTGAAAGCAACCAGCACTCTTCTGTTTTGCACCATTTTGAAAACATTAAAGATATCATAGGAAGCGACTGCACAGGGCTGTTGCACGGAAAACTACCAGCAGAGGAAAAAAATTCAGTGATTGAGAAGTTCAGAAAAAAACATATTATGGTGGTTGTTTCAACAACAGTGATAGAAGTCGGTATAGATGTTCCTGAAGCCAATTTCATTGTCATTGATGAGGCGGAAAGATTTGGACTTTCACAATTACACCAGATGCGGGGCAGGGTAGGTAGAAGCGGCCAGCTCGGATACTGCATTCTGATATACCATTCCGATGACCCTGAAATAATCAGCCGGCTTGAGTCTTTTCTTGAGATTGAAGACGGTTTAAAACTTTCTGAGATTGATCTTTCCATAAGGGGACCAGGCGATCTTCTTGGAGTCCGCCAGCACGGAGTTCTTCCGCTTAAAATAGGCAATATCATCACTGATATAAAAATTCTTGATGAATCCAGAAGAGAAGCGGAAAGAATTTTGAACAACCATCTTGACAGAAATGCGAAATATGAAAGGATAAAACAATACATTGAAAAATGTGTTGAACTCGGGATTGTTGACTGAAAAATGGACAAAAACCGGATAGCAGTACTGATTCCTGCTCATAATGAATCAAAAGCGATAGGAAATCTTATAGAGGGGATAAGCAATATCATCCCCAATGTGTTCGTTGTTGATGATGGTTCAACTGATAACACAGCTGAAATTGCCAAAGCAAGTGGTGCTTTTGTAATAAGACATAAAGAATGTATGGGAAAAGGCGCTGCTCTGAAAACCGGCTTTGCATACCTTAAAAATCTGCCATTTTCAGTTTATATAACAATGGATGGAGACGGACAGCATCTGCCGGCAGACATATATTCATTCATAGATGCTCTCGAAAAAAACAAAAAGGCAGGAATTATCCTTGGCAAAAGAAAAATCAAGGGTACAAATATGCCTTTTATAAGGCGGCTGACAAACCTTTCAATGTCTCTTTTGATCTCCATGCTTGCCTTTCAATGGATACCCGACTCACAGAATGGATTCAGGGCAATAAGAAAAGATGTTCTGCAGAATATGAAATTGGTAACCTGCCATTTTGAGACAGAAACAGAAATACTGCTGCGGGCTTCGTGGCGGGGTGTAAGAATTTCTTCGGTTTCAATATCCACTGTCTATGAAAAGGAAAAAAGCAAGGTAAGACCAATAACAGACACAAAAAATTTTTTCCTTATGTTGCTTAAACTATGTATTTCACATGGAAGAAAAACCTGATTTTGAACAATTGAGAAGGATGATGGTTGATTATCAAATCCGCTCACGAGGAATAAGAAATGAAAAGGTGCTCTCTGCCTTCTTAAGAGTCCCGAGAGAAGAATTTGTTCCTGAAGAACTTAAACTGTCGGCATATGATGACTGTCCATTGCCAATAGGTTTTGGTCAGACAATCAGTCAGCCATATATGGTTGCGATTATGACAGAACTTGCTGAACCAGAAAGTGGAAACAAGGTCCTTGAGATAGGAACAGGTTCAGGATATCAGACAGCAATACTTTGTGAAATTGGTTGTGAGGTTTTTTCAATAGAGCGAATAGCAGAACTTGCAAAGAACGCAGAAATCAAACTGAAAAAACTTAAATACAACCCAAGAATTTTTATTGGCGACGGAACCTGTGGCTTGAAGGATTATGCACCATATCAGACAATAATCGTCACTGCTGGTGCACCTGATATCCCTGAGTCGTTGATTGAACAGTTAGAAGAAAACGGAAAGATTATAATTCCTGTAGGAGACATTTTTTCGCAGACTCTGATAAGAGGGATAAAAAGAAAAGAGAAACTGATAA
The DNA here is from genome assembly GCA_020722805.1 of Vermiphilus sp. Lineage (GTDB taxonomy): Bacteria > Ratteibacteria > UBA8468 > B48-G9 > DTJG01 > DTJG01. Next base: position 8,390 of record DYKA01000016.1, on the reverse strand, counting down.
GGGAAAACCATGGCGGGTGTCAATTTGTTCCATTGAGGGGTAAAGAAGGATGGAAGCAGTCAGGGTCTTCTTAATCTCCGCAGTTTTCCTGTAACATACCAGAGTATCAGAACAATAAAAATGAAAACAATCAGGTGTTCAAATTTTCTATAATAGCCCTCTATGCCTGACCAATTATTACCAAGGAAAAAACCAACATAAGATAGAAAATATGACCAGATGGTTGAACCTATAAAGGTCAGTATGCAGAATCTTCTGAAATTCATTTTCGCCACGCCTGCTGGTAGCGAAATGAATGTTCTAACAGCAGGCATCAACCTTGAAAAAAATATTATAGGGTCTCCATATTTCTTGAACCATCTTTCAGATATATCATAATCATCTTCAGTAATCAGAAGAAGTTTACCGTGCTTCTTTATCCATCTTCTTATCAATCTATCCTCTGCCCAGAATCCAATCCAGTAGGCAGCAACTGAACCAGCAAGATTGGCAAGGCCACCTGTAAAAGCGAGAATATGTATGTTCATCTTATTCAATGAAACCAGATACCCTGCAAAGGGTATTGTGATTTCAGAAGGAATTGGAATGAGCGCTGATTCAAGTGTCATCAGAACAAAAACACCAGGATAACCTATCCTTTCAATTACGGCAACTATAAATCCAGCAAGGTGTGTTAGTATTCCTTCCACTATGTTTCCTTCTGCTGGTCTGAATCAACAGGAATTTTCAGTTTTGAATCCTGTGAAATAATTTCGCCTGCTTTAATATCTTGCTCAGTTATCACAGTTATAAGAATTTCTTTTGTTCCATATCTATCATGCAAATTGTAAATTGCAAAATTAAAATGTAAATATTGTCCTGAACCTCGTCCATATTCACAGGCACAAAGGCACTAAGGCACATAGTTTTACTTACCCTAAATTTTTACCAAACAATCAGGTCCCTTATGGATTCATAGAAATATTTACTGGAGGCGGTTTACCCAGTCTGGTTTTGTCCAGCGAGATATTATTCTTTGTCCTGGTGGGTTGCCACTGCCACGACCTGGATCCTCAGGAAAATCAATGTCTCTAAGGGCTATGTCATAGTGCACAGATGCATTGTTCACAACTGTAAGGTTTTTTGCAACAATTCCGCCAAAGAACTGGCTGTTATTTGCAAGTGTAATGTTTGAATTCGGCGCATAGATTACACCGTTAAATGCCAGTGCATTGTTTGCAAGTGTTAGATTTGCATTGCTCGGTATGTAAATCCTCAGATTTCCTGGTGTTGACGATGTATTATTTATAACTGAATTATTCGCAAGCGTTGGTGTAAAACTTGTTCCCTGGTTCCCAAGATACCAAATTATTATGCTGTTATTCTGAATGATTACCCGTGTGTTGTTTGAAAGGGTGAGTGCTGATTCAATGTAAAAACGGCTGTTGCCTGTAATATACATGATTGAATTGTTGTTTAATGTGATGCTTTTGAATCTGAAATCTCCACCGGAAATAGTTATCACCTTGTTATTGCCAACAGTTAAGTTTCCACTTGAAAGGGTGTATTTGCCTGTAATTCTGGGATCACCCTGCGCAGGGTACGGAAGCGACGTTAAATCTGAAGGTACAACAACCTGTGGCAGGTTATTAAATGGTTCTTCAAAATTATGGTACAGATCGCTATCTGTTACTGTGGCATTATTGCCAAGAGTAAGATATGATGGTCCATCTTCAACCATTGCTGTGCCATAAATATGGGAATTATTGTAAAGTGTGATAGTACCTTTGCTTCCTGTATCTCCATAAGGACCATGGTTTGATGGTCCGTATGAACCCAATCTTGAATCATAACCATCAATCCATCCATTATTATACACTGTCACTGATTGACTTCCAAAAAGACCTTTTCCAAACGAACCACCAGTTCCACCACCCGAACCAGACGACCGGTAAGTATCAATTGAAACAACTACAGTTTGATTCTGGTACACACCTGTAGAAGTGAATACCACTGTATCTCCCTGAGTTGATTCAATGACCTGAAAAGTTCCGCCCCCAAAACTTATTGGATTTGCTTCTGGATGCCACGATTCATTAGATTTTTTAAGAGCGAAAGCCCTGTTTAATCCTGCTTCTGCTATGTAAAATGCTTTTTCCCTATGGTATCTTTTTACTGCCGCAATATTTTCATTTCCACCAAGATAAAGAATTCCCATGCCCATAATAGTAGAAATCAAGACAAATATTATTGCCATCGGTAGTAGATAACCTTTATTCCTTTTCATTATGAGTTCCTCATAAAAACAGAAAAAGAATTGTAAATTGTTCTTTCCCCTTTTTCTACATCAATGGTAATATTCACAATGCTACCATTTTCCTGGTCTATTTCAAAGTTTATATCTTTGAGAGTAGAAATCACCTTCTGAGTTTCATTTGTCTCTGTATTTTTCCACATAAGATTTGATGCATCCTGATAAAACTCCTGCATCCAGCCAGCAGATAGATTTTGCGCAATGATGTGGTCTTCAGAAACTATTCCAACATTTTCTGCCTCTTCCAGCACTCCTTTTATCGTATAACTGGCAAGGTCAAGATCCTGTTGAAGTCTGGCAACCTCATTGCTTCTTTTCCATTCTTTATACGATTCAATGACTATGCTGCTGACAGCAAATATTCCGAGAGAACCCAGGACAAGTATCACCATCAATTCAATCAGGTTAAGTCCATGTTTTTTTCTAAACTTTTTAACGATCATTGTGCCGGGATAATTGTTGATAAATTTATGCTATTTGAGCCCCATTCAACAGAAACAGTTACCTCTTTCCATTGAGGAGAAGTGTTTTCGCTGACGGTTGTTTTTCTTTCTGCCTGCACATTCCCAATGGTTATATTCTCTGTTTCATCTTGAATTTGAGAGTAATCAGTTCCTTTAATCTTTTCAATCTTTTCTATTGCCTTCCATGTTGCAAGACGTGTAATATCTGCCCTTACAAGAGATTTGCTGCTTGCATAATAGAAGGCAGATCCTCCTATCAGCGCAATGCCTATAATCAAAAATGCAAGCAAAAATTCAATTGTTGTAAAACCTTTAATAAAATCCTTTTTCATCCTACTTTGTAACTCCGGTTCTGGCTTTTTCTTCTTCTGAAATCTTTTTTCCCAGCTCAGTAGTTATAATACGGGGGGTTATAAAAATCACAAGGTCTGTTTTCTTCATCTGTTTGTTTTTACTGCTGAATAAAAACGGAAAGACATCACCAAGTATTGGAAGCTTATGTTCTCCCTTAATGTTTTCAGTGCTTAAAAGTCCACCAATCACAATTGTTTCTCCATCTTTTATCATAACCTTTGTAAGTGTTGATCTTTCAGATGTCTCCACTGCGTCCTTGAAAAAACTTGATTTTTTTGCTGCAAATACCTGTGGCGTAACCTCCATTGTTACGGTATTGTCATTACCCACATAAGGAACTGCAACAAGTATTATCCCTATGTCCCGAAATTCATACTCAGTAACAGTTGTGCCTGTGCCGCCAGTACTGGTTGTTGTTACCTTCGGGGCAACAGGAATTCTGTTTGTGATGCGAATAGTTGCCGGGGTTCCATTAAGGGTTGTTACCCTTGGATTTGCAAGTATATTTGCCTCTCCTTTTGTTTGAAGCATTTTTATATTTGCTGCAAGACCTGTCCATGATAGGGTTTCTTCAATCTTATGACCCGATGTACCTGTAATGGTATCTTTCAAAATTGTTGTGTTAAACCCACCTGAAACATTTCCCAGTCCAACAGAACTATCACCCCAGGTTATCCCGAGAGATTTTGTAGCCTCATCTGTTAATTCAACAATCATTGCCTCAATAGAAACCTGTGGAACTGGTTTATCAAGAGCCTCAATAATATCCTTTACCTCATCAAGAAAGTCCTGTGTGCCAACAAGAATCAAACTATTTGTCCTTTCATCCGGAAGTATTGAAAAACCTGCTGACATATCAGTAGAAATTTGAACCTTCCCGGTTATTGTTCGATCTCTTTGACCTGTAAGGGTAGGGTAGGTGTATGATGATGTTGATCCCGTGCTGGTTGAAGTGCCAGTGCTTGTACCTGTCGTGGTCCCGGAGGTGGTTCCAGTAGCATTTTCTGAACTTGAAGATGCTGTGGGAATTCCAAGGTCACCTGTTTCTTTTGCATTCGTGTCAATTGTTATAATAGCCTTTGACTCAGTATCTTTTTCGCCCTTGTTCTTTTTTATGACGGAAAGAACAACAGGCCACATATCACCTGCACGAACATACCTGAGCCGATAAAGTGAAGTTTTTATTGATGACTGCTTCTGCTCAATATCAATCTGATTCACTATTGAACGAATAATTTCAATATTTGCAGGTATATCCTTTACTATAAGCATGTTTGTCCTGCCATCCACAGTAATATTTTTTTCAAAACCCAGGGATTTCAGTTCCTTTGCAATATCATGAGCAAATGCGTGTCTCAATTGAAGGCAGACACTCTGTACCTGTTGCGACAGCATTGGATTTTTTTCAGAGTACACAACATAAACATCAGAACCAGGAATCTTTTCCCTGAACAATCCATTGGCTCCGAGGATGCTGTCAATTGCCTCCTCTCCTGAAACATTTTCAAGATAGGCAGTTATCGGTTTACCTGCCAGTTCTGTGCTTGTTACAAGTTTAATTCCTGTTTTCTTGCTCAAGACCTGTAGCACAAGTTCCAGTTTTGTCTGATTGAAATTGAGAGATTCTATTCTATAAGATGCATAGCAAGCAATATTTAATATCAATCCAGGGATAAATAATAACGCAAGAATTTTTCGTGGTTTCATTTTCTCCTCACCTGTTATAAATCATCCGCTGTCCTGCTGCGGAAAAACTATCCTGTTTTCCATATAAAAAGCCTTTCTCACAAAACTTGAATCTGAATATTTTTTCAATTGTCCGCACAAATCAGTCAGGTCATCAATGGCTGCGGCTCTGCCAACTCTGATGGCATACATCCCATTAATTTTCTCAACCCTCACATCAACAAAACCATCAGAAATGATTTTTCTGGCCAGTTCAATGGCATTTTTTTCTCTGTTCATATCAAATGAAGCAACCTGGATTGTCATAATTCTTTCATTTGTCCTGTTGTCAGAGTATGAACCTCTGATATTGAGGGTTGAAATCGCAGGCTGGCTGTTTCGTACAGCAGTAGATGACCCAGCAGCAATTCCATCACTATCCTTCAGAATTGACCGATAGTTTTTCCTCACTGAAGAAAATACAAGGGTATCACTCACATCATCAGCATCTGATATCTGAAAGGGCTGCTTTTCAACAATGTTTTCAGAATCAACATACAAAACAAATGTCTTATCTCTGTATTTCAAAAAAACCCTGTCTGGAAGTATTTTTGAAATCGTATAACCCGATTTTGTTTCATTCTCCGCTTTCACCTCATCATCAATAACAACCATCGGCTCTTCACTATCATAAACTATGCCTGACACCCTGAAATCAGGAGCAACAATAATCTCAGAAGCAGTGGCCTTTGAAGATGAGGTTTCTATTTTTGAGTCAGTGTATCTTGTATCTGGATGAGAAAAAGGATCTCTTGATATGCTCAATCTGAAAGATTCTCCCTGTTGTTGTTCAATATTCTTCACAAGTGTTTGAACCCTGTTTACCACACGGTCAAATTCTTTGAAATCAAACAGTTCCTTGCTGGATGATGAGGCCTCATTCCCGCCATTCAGAATTTCTTCACTTCCGGATTCTGAAATTACAGTTGTGGTTGTCTTTACTGGTTTCAGTGCCCTCACAAAAGTAAAAATGAAAATCAGCAACAGAATCCCAAGCAACAGTAAAGATTTCTTATTTTTCTTTTTCATGTTTCACCCCAGTTTCTTAAGTCCTGAAATGGTTAAAATAACTGATATTCCATCTTCTGATTTGCCTATTTCAACTGATTCTATTCTCAAAAATTTCCGCGATCTTTCAATTCCATTTATCAGACGCAAAACTCCTGAAATATCTCCCTTAAATGATATATCCCAAATATAATATTTTTCATCACCCCTGTCAAATGGTTGAAAACCTGTTATCTGTACTCCAGAAGCATCTGCAATAAAAGCAATGTGTCTGAACAATGTGAGATTTGGATCATACCCGTCTGAAAGCCAGAGAAATTCGTCAAGTTTTGCATTCGCCCGTTCCAGTGATTTCTTTATTGTTTCTGTGTAATCAGGATAATTTTTTATTCTCAAATAGTCATATTCAAGTTTTGCTTTTTCATCCCTGTATTCAGCAAGCGCCTTATGCTGCTGCTTCAAAACAACGTTGTTAAGTACAAACCATGTCCCGCCGCATAGTACAATCATGAGTATCAGATGCGTCCTTATTGAAAAAGCATAATCTTTCACCTTACACTTCCCTTTAAGCCGCATTCTATCCTGAAGCTTATAATATCGCTTGAGGTAGTTTTCTTTATTTTTTTTATTTCTTTCAATGAAACAGAAGAAAAGTCAGATGAACACCTCAATCTTATGTTGTTCATAAAATCACTTATTGTCTTCCCTGTGTCCGAACCATCAGACATCAAGCTTCCTTCAATCACAAAAACATTTGAAACGTTTTTGCCCTGAGTGTTCTGAACAACAGCCATCTTTTCAAGCCACATTCTTTCAGGCACAGCAGAAACAATCACTGCAAATTTCTTGCTCCACAAAGGTCTTTTATTATATTCCTCCTGAGCATCAAAAAGTTTTCTTGAAACATCTTCCATAATCTGGCGAAACTTTTGAACTTCCTGAACAAAACCCTGTTCGCTACTAATCTTATCGTTATACTTCTTGATGCTGGCAAGTATGTACCTGATTGCAACTCTGTTGGTAATGTATGTAATTCCTACGATTATCAAAAGGCATAAAAGTCCTATAAGATACATTGATACAATGCGTATCAAAAAAACTTTCTGATGAAACTTTTCCTGTCTTTCCCTGAGTATGTTTATCTCAATCATACCAGTTTCCTCGCAACCATGCCCAGAACTGCACTGAAACAAACCTCTACACATTGAGGCTCTGCAGTCCTGCAATTCTCAAACAATCCCTTCATTGGTTGCCAGATTTCTCCTGAAACACCTATGCCATCTTCAATCATTGTCAAAATCCCTGGAAGCAAACTTGAACCGCCAGTAAGTAAAAACCTTTCAACCTTTCTGTTTATTCTTGTTTCAAAGTATCTCAGGGATGTTAATATTTCCTGCAGTGAATCCTGAATTGATTCCTGCACAATCTTTTGAACCTCATTCTGAAAACGAAAATCTTTTTTCATCTGTTCCGCATCAGAAATGGAAACACTCTTAAGACGAGCAATCTGAGATGTTATTCTGTCTCCTCCAAAATCAATGTCCCTGATAAAAACGAAGCCACCTGACTCAATAATAGCAAGGTTTGTATATCTTGCACCAATATTCAATATTGCAGTGGTATCCTGTGTTTTATCGTTAAGGGTTAGATAACAGTTTGCAAGCGCAAGTCCATCAATATCCATGATTATCGGATGCAGCCCGCTGATCAGAAGGGTACTCACATAAAAATCGCATCTGGTTTTCGGAACTCCAGCAACAAGAATTGTGCGTCTTGGTGGATTTGAAAATGGAAATATATGATAATCATATTCAAGTTTTTCAATGCCGCCAGGAACAACCTGAAGGAGTTCCAGTTCAACAGAACTTTTGATTTCGTTGTCAGGAATGTCCGGAACATCAAAATAATGGATAACAAGACTTTCCCCACTAATGCCGCATACAGTTTCACGTCTTCTAATTTTAATATCTTTCAGGAAATTTTTAAGAAAATTTGCAAATTGCCTCTGCTGGTTTTCATTGAGGTTAAGATGTGCATAGGGGGCAGGATTTCTTATTATTCCTGCATTCCTTACAACAAATCTGTTCTTTTTTGAATAACCCTCAACAATCTTGATGTAATGGGACCCGATATCTATTGCTAAACAGGCATTCATAAAAGTGCCAATACACCCCCCGGATTAGAGACCAGAATAGGATATTGTCGCTCCGCCAGCATTCGTATATGTCATGGTTACTGTTACACCAGCAGCACCACCTGTGCCGGTTGTTTCTGCAGTGAAACCATTGGCATCTGCTGAAGACACAGTATAGTCAGTAAAATACTTGTTTCCTATTGTGTCTACCCCGAGTTCTGACTTTGTAGTGGTATAGGCATTATGCTCTGCAAAATAAATTCTTTGAGCGGTTAGCACAGAACCAAGAAGCGCAGCACCCTCAGATGCCATTGCCTTCCTAATGTTGGTGCGATATATCGGCACAGCCACTGTAGCAAGAATACCTACAATAATTACAACTACCATCAATTCCACAAGTGTAAAACCTTTT
>DYKA01000118.1 GCA_020722805.1 Vermiphilus sp. | reverse complement strand
ATAACTTGACAAATTTTTATTAGGATGGTATAAAATTTATAACAAAGAAGAAAATTTCCAGAATCACTGGAGTGAAAAAAATGTATAGTTTTTATTCCCTCAGTGCTCGCCTACTATTAAAATATTATTGTCAACGATATATCCTTCCAGAAAATGTAAGTGGAAACATTTTGCTGATCAAACGAGGAGGTCCTATAGAAGAAAAAGTTTATTATTGTTTTTCTTTGTAAGGAATGTTGTAAAAAGGAATTTTATTAATTTTACAATAATGAAAGGAGGTTAGTAAAATGAGTAGAAAATTTGCAGTTGTCTTGCTGGCAATTATTGGAATTTTTATTTCAACTCAAATTGCCAGCGCAGCAACAGTTACTGGTTCACCATCTCCAAATGCCCGTGTGGGGACTCCGTACAGTGCACCATTTACTGCAACCTATGGCACTGGTGAAAGCGGTGATTTCACATGGTCAGAAACAGGATATGTTCCTGGATTGAGTTTGAGTCCGATTCCTCCCTCTCCATATTCCACAGCGACCCTTTCAGGTACCCCAACTGTTACCGGGACTTACACATTAACAATAAATGCGTATCCAGGAACCGGTGCAGGTGGTTCCTATGGTCCATTTCAGATTACTGTAATTGATAACCTTGGTTCTGTTAGCCCAACATCTATTGGAACTGGGAAAGAGGGTACGCCTGTTAGTGTTCAGTTTTCTGTTTCTGGAGCAACAGGTCCTGTTACCTGGACAATTGTTTCTGGTTTACTTCCTTCAGGCGTTAGTCTTTCTTCAAGTGGGCTTCTTTCAGGTGTACCTGCATCTGGAACTGCCGGCACATACAAATTCAGGGTTCAGGCTACTGATAATGCCCCGCCATCGGATACAAGTTACGTAGATATAACCTGGGAAATATATCCTGCTTACATTCCGATTGTCAATGCTGGACAGATATGTTATGAAACAGATATAACAAGGGATGCAAGCGGCGATGTTTCAACCACAGGCAACCTTCTGGTGAAGAATCTTGAAACAAACATTGAGAGAAAACTTACAAACTATTCAACAGTTGGAACTGGTGCAATACTCAACCCGATGTTTACACCGAGCGGTTCTCAAATCCTTTATACTTACAGTCCAGACCCGACAACAACTAACTTCAGGGTTTACCTTGTAAATACTCAGGCAACTGTCTCAGGAACAAGTCAGGGTTTGATTATGAAGAGCAACAACACAGAAGCAATTCCTGCTACCATCAATGCCAAGTATGCTGCAATTTCTCCAAATTACAATGGGACACAGGGATTGATTGTATTTACATCTGAGAAATCAGATAGGTCAGAACTATGGACATATAATTTTGCAACTGAAACCCTGACGCAGATAAGGTCAGAACAATACCTTTTCATAAAACATCCAGTATTTTTGAGTTCAAGCCTTGTCGCTTTTGTGGGTGTGAAAAATGGAATGCAAGACATCTACATTATTGGTGTTGATGGTGCAAACTGCAGAAATATTACCAGAAACACTTCAATCACCCCCCTGTATGATAGGATTCAGAGTTCTTTCAGAAATTCTACACTCACAAATCCGCTTCTTATCTATTCAAAGACAACATATCAGGGATTTTCTTACGGCAAATGGGATGTTTATATTGCTGAAATAGACACAACAGCTGGAACACTGACAGAGTACAATGTAACAAACACCCCTACTATTGATGAATACAGCGCAGCATTCTTTGGAGACAATGTTGACAGAAACTGGGTATCCCTGATTCTTGACAATGGTCAGATGTTTTATGAAGCAGACCTCATCTCTGGAAACAGAGACCTGTGGCAGGCAAACTATGATACTATTAATTCTTCAAACAGCAATGTCTCAAAACAGCAAAGAATCACTTATACAAATACAGGCCTTGCAAACTGGTCTCCAGTTCCACCTGAAGGTATTGAAGAAGCAGTAACAATTGACCAGACAAGACTTGTTTATACTAAAACAAGTGGTTCAGACAGGGAAATATTCAGGTCTGACTACACAGAAGATACTGCCTTTGATACAACTGGTGTTCAGTTAACACCGAGTGGTGATAATGCAGAATCTGTTTCTCCTTCTATTGCAAGAAATGGCGGAAAGGTATCTCACATCACGCTTACGACCCCAAAGGTTGTCGCGCTTATGAACCACGATGGTTCTGAAAATATAATAGTGGACACAGATTCATCTGATGATTATACAGGTGCTAGTGTTTCCAATGATGGCAGGTGGCTTGTTTCTGTTCGGGGCTCTGGAAGTACCTGGGGGATATATGCGAAGAGAACTACAAGAGATTCAACCTGGGCAGATTCACCAATTGTACCAAATATTTCAGCTGATGATGTTGATGCACCTTCCTTCAGTCCTGATATGACGAAAATCGTTTATGCTGCCAAGGTTGGCGGAAAATATGATATTTACTATGTGCCGATAAAGATTGATTCAACTGTGGATGATAGCATAGTAAATGTCGGTTCACCAATTAACCTCACAAATACACCTACTATAAATGAGAGGATGCCGTCTTTCTCAAATACTGGAACAAAGATTATCTATTGTTCAGACAAGGAATTGGCTTCTGACAACTATGAAATCTTTACAATGGATATCAATGGTTCTGATATAGAGAAGGTGGTATCAGGCACAGGACATATGTGGCCCATTTACAGCCCTGTCTCAGATGCAAGTGCTGGAACAGACATCATTGGTTATCTTGAAAATAATCAGATTTACTATGCAACCTTGTACAGAACAGCACCATCTGGCTCTGCATCAGGCACAAATCCTGTTGTGAATGCAACTCTAACAGGCATTACAATTCCAACAACAACAGATGACAATGAGATGAGATTTGGCTGGGGCTTAAACAGGACAAAAGGAACAGTTGTTGCTTCAAGAACACTTGCTTCTGTCTGTGCTTCTGGTCTGGATATGACATATCAGATTGCTGTTGATGTTGATGAAGCAAGTATCCCAAAATCTTATACCATCAGTGAAACATTCTCAAGTGATTTTGGTGCTCCACATGTATATGTTGATAGTGTGCTTGCTGATACAACTTTGTACACAAATTATCCATCAACCGGCCTGAACACACTAAAAATTCTGTTTATGTCGGGCAAAAATGGCGGGGTATCTGACCATCTTATAAGAATTACAATGACATCTCCTTCAACCACAGGAAGCCAGGCATTTGTTGGGTCAGTCAGTTATACCCTTAATGGAACTCCAGTATCATCTCAAATCACAGGCAATGGTTCAACTATGGTTGAAAACCCATATATGCCTGTTGATATTTATAATGCAGAAGGAACAGTTTCTGCAGACGGTATCATACAGGATTTTGACCTTCTGTATGCCATTGATGCCTGGTCACAGGATACACAGTTAACAGGATATGGAATTGTTTGGCCGAGCGATATTGGCAACTGGGATAATATCCTTATTGGTTCAGGCGGCAACTCAGGCATTATTCCAATCTGGGCAGACGCAACATATAAAGGCGGCTATACATTTGAGTCAACAAACCCTGCAGCTGCCTATGAGATGTACTGGGTACCGGGTACTTTCTAAGATGTAGTTAACTCGCTGGCAGGCAGGAAAACCCTGCCTGCCAGCAATACAGCAGTTAGAGTTTAATTTGTAAATACTGATGTAACCTCGCTGAATAAAGGTGTAAAATAAACAAATGCACATAAATACTCAGTGAAGGTCGTTATGCGTTGGCACAGAGGTAAAGAATGAAAAATTACTTTTTATTGTCCTTTTACCTCTTTTACTTTTCCCCTTTCCTTTCGCAAAGGAAGGCGGGGATGGATTTTTCCAAAGGGGGAGGGGAATTTAATAAAAGGGGAAAAAACAGGAAGGGCAATGGTAAATACTCAGTAAAATACAATTTATTGCAAAGTGAAAATTGCAAAGTGAAAAACAAACTTAACAAACAGAGTAAATT
>DYKA01000015.1:21935-25001 GCA_020722805.1 Vermiphilus sp. | reverse complement strand
CCTCTCCCCTCAAGGGAGAGGAAAAAAATAAAAACATAGCCAAATTTGGCAGAACCGAATACAAAATCAGGAGGAAAAATGAGTTTGTGGCAATTCACTGTTCGCGGCGGTTATTTGATGATACCCATTGTTGTCTGTGGAGCACTTACCCTTGCTGTAATTATTGAGCGTCTTATTTCTCTGAGAAAATCAGAAATAGACGCAGAAAAATTTGTTGGTGAAATTGAAGAAAAAATAAAAAAGAGAAAAATAAGAAACGCCATTGAAATGTGTGAGGCAACACCTGGACCAGTGGCAAGGCTTGTGTATAAAGCGCTCATAAAATCAGACAGACCACCAGATGTCATTAAAGAAACAATTGAAGATGAGGCAAATCAAATGATCCCATATCTTGAAAAATATCTTGGAGTTCTTGCAACAATTGCCACAGTTGCACCGCTTCTCGGGTTGCTTGGAACAGTTACAGGCTTAATCAAGGCATTTATGGTTATTGAAGCAAAAGCAGGGCTTGTAAATCCTGGAGACCTTGCACGCGGTATATGGGAAGCACTCATTACAACCGTAGGAGGTCTTGTTGTAAGCATACCTGCCTATCTTGGATATAATTATCTTGTGTCCCGTGTTAATGGAATTATTTATGATATGGAGCGAGCTACATCAAGAATAATGGATGTCCTTTTCTTTCTCAGATCAGAGGAAGAGGAAATCAGATGAAATTCAAACGACACTATGAAATTTTCAAAGGACAGATTAATATGGCACCTCTTATTGATGTGGTGCTTCAACAGTTAATTTACTTTATGCTTACATCAAGCTTTATTATGCAGCCGGGCATAAAGATACAGCTGCCAACTGCTGTTTCAACTGATAGAATAGAGGAAAAAGAAATTTTCATAAATGTTTCAGCAGAAGGTATAGTGTTTCTCGGTGAAAAACAGGTATCACTGAAACAGCTTGAGAACTCATTAAAGACGTTCAGCAGCGGAAATGTCATTGTGATTATTAAAGGAGACCAGAGAACCCCTCACGGCAGAATTGTAAAGATAATGGATATAGCCAGGATTGCAGGCATATCAAAAATTGCCATAGCAACAATGCCTGAGTCAGAATTACCATGACAAAATCAGATAATGGAGTACTTTTGAAGATTTTTCTTGGATGTCTCTTAGCACACATCGCCATAATGCCGTTTTTTGGGTTTATAATTCCAGAAAGGATAACAAAACCTCATTATCAAAAGGTTTATCTGTATCAGGAATCAAAATCCAGGATTGTCAATAGACCTGCTATAAGAACAAACCCGCAACTACCGGTTACAAAACCCGTTTCAAAACAAAAGATTGGTATCCCGGCAGTGGAACAGGGTTATCGTGAAAATCTTGTTGCAGTGGGACTGCCAAAAACACCTCTCCTTACAGTTGAAAACCAGGATAACATCTCGTGGGAACTGCCGATTCCCAAAATACAACCTGTTACGATAGAAACAGTTCCGTCAGGTTACACCAGTCAGCCAGTTACACAACCAGGTGAAAAAACAAGTTACGGGGATTTTGAAATAACAGGACCAGGTGGAAGCAGGTTAATCCTTTCAAAGGTTCTTCCAGAATATCCACTATGGGCAGAAAAACAGAACATAGAGGCAAATGTGAGGATTAAGATATGGGTTGACAGAAGTGGCACTGTTGTTTCAACCAGTGTTGTTGAAACAAGCGGGCACAGAAAACTTGATATCATAGCAGAACAAGCATTGAGAAAATGGAGGTTTTCAACAATTGACCAGGATATAAACGTATGGGCAATTGTAACGCTAAAATTTAGACTCCAATGATAAGAATTGACATAGCTTCTGCAATCACAGTATATCTTTTTCTGGGACTCCTTATTCTTTTCCTGTGGATTTTTTCAGAAGGAAGAAAGAAGACGGGTTTCAGAATAAGAAATGAAAATTATCTCTGGGAATGTCCCATATGTCTTCACGTGTATATTGACAGTTCTGGTTCTGATATCTCAAAATGTCCTATGTGCGGAAGTCTTCACAAAAGAAATGATTCAGGGTATAATATAACCGGGAAAAATAATCCATAGATAAAGATAACCAGGGGGTACAATGATAACAGAAATCGGTTTTGCAGCAGGAGATATATGGAATTATCTTGATAAACACGGAGAGGTTTCATTTCTTCAGATGGTGAAGAATATTGATAAACCAAAAGACCTCGCTCTTATGAGTCTTGGATGGCTTGCAAGAGAAGGACACGTTGAAGTGGTAAGGTCTGGCAGGAATGATTTCAGGGTAAAACTCAGAAATCGCTGATAACATGGTAAACGTGCTTATTGTATATTATTCTCTTGGCAGCAACACAAAAACTGCTGCAGAGGCAGTTGCTGAGGGCTGCAGAGAAAAAGGTGCTGAGGTCGTATTGAAAACAGGAACAGAAGCAAATGAAAACGACCTTCTGAAATGTGATGGCATTGCAGTTGGGACTCCTGATTATTTCAGTTATATGGCAGGTGGATTGAAGGATTTTTTTGACAGAACCTTCTATCCTACGCAGGGCAATGTCACAGGAAAGCCATATGTTGCATTTGTAACCCATGGTGGCGGAGGAAGGGCGATAAAAAGCGTTGAGTCAATATGCAATTCATTTAAGTTCAAAAAAGTTGCAGAGAGCGTGCTTGTAAAAAATAGACCATCAGAACATGACATAATAAAATTAAAAGAACTCGGACATGCTTTAGTTGCTGCTATAAAAAGGTGAACTCTGCAGTATAATCTTTTCATACCCTGCCGTTTACAATGGGGGATCGTCTAATGGTAGGACATCAGACTCTGGATCTGAGTGTCTAGGTTCAAATCCTAGTCCCCCAGCAAGAACAAACAGGAAGATTCAATTGTAAATCTTTTTCAAGAAAAATTCTGATGTTGATTTCTGATGCCAGTATTACTGGCGTTTTCAATTTTTAGATTAACTGATCTTGATATCAAAATCATCAAAGTTGTCTAACCAATACTGTTTGTAATTTTCCAGAACTTCACACCTTCAAACGACAAAACCATTGTCAGTA
>DYKA01000015.1:0-21835 GCA_020722805.1 Vermiphilus sp. | reverse complement strand
GTATTCCATGATTTCTTAATAAACATTTTTTCTTATCTCTCTGATTTTCAAACCTTTCAACATTTTTATGTGTCAAAAAGATGTGAAGTTGGAATTGTCGGCATTCCAAATTTTGCGTACTGGCCGGGAAGATTTCAACTATTTTTTCTTGTGAAAACTCCAATCACATCTACGCTGCCGTATCACTGGTATGAAAGTCCGAATATAAGATGGCTCAGTATTTCTGACTTTATCAAGTTCTGCTATAAGAAAAATGCCAGAATTATGGAATCAGTGTTCATTAACAAAGGTTGTAGAATCAGAATTTTCCCGAATTTTCTGGCAAGTTCTGCTATTTTTCTAATTAAGGGTTTACAAATCCAGACCTATCGCCTTCCTCAAGATTAGGATAACATCTGATATGTCAACCTGTTGGTCATTATTCATGTCGGCAAGATAAATATCCACTGAATCAAGATCTATAGCCATTCTTAAACAGAGTATTACATCGCTTATATCTATTTCAGTATCCTGATTTAGGTCACCCTTCATACCCTGTTTTGTTGTGAAAGATGTAAGATTACTCCACTGGCTCCATGCACCATTACTATCCTGATATCTGACCCTCCAGGAATATGTTGTATTGGAAGACAAAGATGTTATAGTTATTGATAAAAGACTGGTTTCGGTTCTACCACTATCACAAACTTTCTGTCCAGAAAGGAAAACCTGCCATTGTGAAGCGATATGTGTATACGAACTACCAGGGGAAAATGAACTTCCAGTTAGTACTACTGGAAGTTGGACTTCTGTTGCACCGTCATCAGGAGACTGATTTGCTGGTTGAGAAGGTGGTGTAACTCCGCCTGACGCGGTTGTAAAACTTGTTGGAGTTGACCAATCACTCCAGAGGTTATCTCCATTTTTATATCTTACCTGCCACCAGTATTTTGTAAGACCTTCAAGAATCACAGGGGAAACAATATAGGTAAGGTCCATCTGACTTACCTGGTCATAAGTAAATAGTTCACTACTTTCTCCATCTTTCCACATCCTCCACTCAGATGCAATATGATTTGAATTTCCCTGTCCTGAATTAAAAGAACTTGATTGCAATATGTAATTAAAAGGGTCAATTTCTATTGCACCATCAAAAGGTAATTGATTTTGTGGTTGAGATGGTGGATTTGCCTCAATTATTGTCATCAGATTACCAATTAAGGGATCTCCCTCACAGGTTATTGGCAATTGAGAATTCTCTGCGTGTGCTGATACATCAGCATTCTTTAGTATATCCACACCAAATGTCTGTCCAATAGATGCAGAACCATTAAAATTGAAAACAACCAGATACCTCTGATTCAAACCCATGCTGACTTCTTTGTTGATGTTAAAAAAAGTTATTTTGTTTCCTGAAATTACACCTGTGCTAACCTCTGTCTCATAGGTTCCATTATTATCAGAATCAAGATAGAGTTTTGCACTTGAAAGGGATGTTGCAGTATTTCCTGTTCCTTTTGATGTCACAATGACACTGTCCAGAATAACATTCTCACTTACTGGGCCCGGGCCCGACATCAAGTTAAGGGAAAAAGAGAGCATTGGAACATTCTGAGCTGTGTTTGAAACATTTGTAGCGGGTATTTCTTCTGGTTTTACCTTTTGAATTCCTGGAACAGGAGGATAAGAAATAATTTCTGGAGCAAAAGTAATCCCGTTTGCAAAAACAATAACAAGACATCTTCCAAACTCAAAACCGTTTTTTACTCCAGTTATATAGTAATAACCAGGGTCAAGATTCAGCACTAAAAATGAACTATCACTTGTTGTTGATGTTAATTCTGTGGAAGGCATACCATCTTCATCAAAATAAATGATGTCAGGAGATAGAAGTGCACCATTTTTATCATATAGGTTTACTGTAACACCAGCCATATTGAAACCATCAGGTGTTGTGATATCTCCAGTAATGTCTCCTTTTCCCTGAATATGAGTTTTACCAAGATTTTGAAGTACACTATTGTAAAAATCTTGAGGAATTATTTCAAAGGTATTATCTTCTTCACCATCTTTTACCTTATTATCTTCTTTCTCTGCACCTCCTGAATAATATGTATCAACATAACCCTGTTTTGACAACTTTAATACGCCATACGATGTAGGAGGAAATCCCATAGAAAATGTACCGTCAATTCCTGAAGTGGTTGATATATTTGTACCAGGAAAAGAAATACTAACTCCTGACACAGGTACATCATCCCAAACAACTGTAGATACAAGTTCCAACATATTTTGCACCTGTTCAACACCGCAAGTGCTCACAGAATCAGGATATCCGATTACAACACTGGAAGAAAAAAATAAACCCTGCTTTGTTGCAGTTATTCTTATGGGTTTATCTGGCTCAACATTATAAATAATGAAAGCACCATTTTCAGAGGTGCTTGTCAGACTACTATCCGGGAGATTGCTTGTATTAACATATCTGATGGTTCCAGCATTCGCATTATTGTCAAGATACTTTGCAGTAATAACAACCCCACTAATCCCACCATCTTGTCCACTTACCATACCTCCAATATCAGATTTTCCTGCGATGTGGGATACCCCTCCACTTGTATGCATTGAGTTATATAATATTGTTGAAAAAACAGGAAAAGAAATATCTGACACATCTTCATTCCATACGTTGCCAAGATAAGTATAAGTACTCACATAGCCACTCTTGCTTGCCTTTACCTGGAATCCAGTTGAAAATCTTGGAAAATTCATAATTGTAAAACTACCATCTGACGAGGATGTTGTTGAAAGATTTGTCCCAGCAATAGATATATTTGCTCCGTCTATACCTTGCTGTGTTTGAGCATCCCAAACATCTCCACCAAGGTTAATCCCTGCAAAACCCATAGACCAAAGAAAAAAAATCGCAGAAAGCATCCTGTATACCTTTTTTATCGTTTTTTCCGCCATATCAGACCTCCGTTTTCAGTAAAAAACTGAACTGTGATATTATAACCTGTTCTGGACGAAATACAAACATCAAAAAACTGGAGGAAATATGAAAGCGGATATCGTGGTCGCTGGAGCAGGACCAGCAGGAATGGCAGCAGCATGGTCAGCAGCAAAAACAGGTGCTGATGTTTTGTTGGTTGAAAAATACGGTTTTTGTGGTGGAATGGCAACAACAGGAATTGTCGGAGGAATTCTTGGTCATTATCTTAATGAAAAAGAGCCGGCAGTAGGAGGGTTTTTGAAATTTCTCATTAACCGACTTTCAGAAATCGGCGGCTGTGAAAAATGGGAAGACGCATTCAAGAAATATGGAATTGGGTTTGATTCAGAACTTCTTAAGTTTGCTTCTGAAAAATTACTCCTTGAAGCAGGTGTTAAACTTTTGTACCATTCTGTGGTTTCGGATGTAAAAAAATATAAGGAAGGCACTCTCAAAGCAATAGAAGTTGTCAACAAAAATGGAAAGAGGTTGGTAGAAGGAAAGATGTTTGTTGATGCAACAGGGGACGGCGATGTTGCACATTTTGCAGGATTTGAATATACAAAAGGAAGACCGCAAGATGGGAAAACAGAATCAATGGGATGTGTTTTCAAAATTGCTGGTATTGATGAAGAAAAATTGACAGAAGATGCTATCAAAACCGCAAGGAAGAAACTTTCAGAGATGAGAAACTCAGGGAAATTAAGAATTTTTAATGAAGGCCTTGGCAGTAAAGGAAGCACAATAAGAAAAGGAGAAAGAAGTTTCAATATGACAAGATTTGCCGGAGATGGAACAAACGCTGTTGAACTGACAGAAGCAGAAATTTCTCTGAGACAGGATTCCTTCAAAATATTTGATTTCTTGAAGAAAAATGTTAAGGGATTTGAAAATTCCTATATCTCTGCCTTTCACATAAATGCAGGAATCAGAGAAACAAGGCAGATAAAGGGTCTTTTTACACTTACAGAGCAGGATGTCCTTGAAGGAAGAAAAACAGATGACAGCATTGCCCGTTGCACATACTGGATTGATATTCACTGCCCCTTCGGAAGAACCATAAATGCACACCTGTGCTGCAAAGAATGTGAAACAATTCAGCCATGCATTATGCTTGAAAAATATAAGGACTATCTTCCATCAAAGAATAGATTGTATCCGCCCGAAAATGACTGGTTCAGCATTCCTGCAAGATGCCTGATACCTGAAAAATCAAAAAATTTGATTGTTGCAGGCAGATGTATCTCTGCAGACCACAAGGCAATGGGAGCAACAAGAGTAATGGCAACCTGTATGGCAATAGGTCATGCAGCAGGAATTATGGCATCTATTGCAGTCAAAGAAAAATATGATGTTTTCCAGGTTTCTGTTAAGAAGGTTCAGGATATTCTGACTCAACAACAGGGTCTGTTTTGATTTCACGAACTGATGTTGATAATTTCTTTGACTGCCTTCACAATTTTCTCAGCATCAGACACATAAAATTTTTCCAGAGCAGGTGAAAATGGTGCTGGAGTATCTGGTGCTGCCACCCTCTTAACAGGTGCAATAAGATAATCAAGCATTTCTTCCGCCACCTTTGCTGCAATCTCTGCACCTACGCCGCCATTCCGCGGGCTTTCTTCAACAATAACAATCCTTCCTGTTTTTGAAATAGATTCCTTCACAATCTCCCAGTCAAACGGGACAAGACAGCGCGGGTCTATAATTTCAGCTTTTATATTTTCTTTCTCAAGCATTTCTGCTGCTTCACATGCTCTGTGCATCATAAGAAGTGTCGCAATAATTGTTACATCTGTTCCCTGTCGCCTTACAATTCCCTTTCCAATCGGGATGGTATATTCTTCGTCAGGTATCTCGCTTGATGCATCAACAGAACCAGGTTCAGTCCTCGCCCCTTTTGCGCCATAGAGCAGCTTATGTTCAAAAATCAAAACAGGGTTATCATCCCTGACTGCTGACTTCAACAATCCCTTTGCGTCATAGGCAGTTGCGGGTACAAGAATTTTTATGCCTGGAAGGCACTGGAAAAATGGCTCAAGCATCTGAGAATGCTGTGCCCCTCTTCCGGTAAAACCAACAGGTGCTCTCATCACAACAGGTGTTTTAAGCTTGCCCCCTGACATATATCTTAATTTTGCGATCTGGTTTGCTATCTGGTCCATTGCGCAAAAAAGAAAATCTCCGTACTGAACATCAACAATCGGTCTTAGCCCCTTGAGAGATGAACCAAGAGCAACTCCAAAGAAACCCGCCTCTGATATCGGCGTATTGATGATTCTGTCAGGAAACTCTTTTTCAAGTCCAAGTGTTACCGTGAACGCCCCACCCCACCCGCCAGGAATTCCTATGTCTTCTCCTATACAGTAAACATTTTCGTCTCTTTGCATTTCCTCTCTTATTGCCTGCCTCAGTGCTTCTGCAAGTGTCAATCTTGCCATTTGTGTCTCCTATTCAGACAAACAGATCATCAAGTGTATCTTCTGGTTGAGGATTGGGGGATTCCATCGCGAATTTCACGGCATCTTCAATTTCTTTTTTTACGCGGTTTCTGATATCTTCAAGCGTCTCTGTTGAGATTCCCAGAGAAGTTAAATAATTTGAAAATCTTTTTATCGGCTCGTTTTCAAGGGCCTTCTTTTTTTCTTCACCTGGCTGATAAAGCGCGGGATCTCTCCTTGAATGTCCTGTAATTCTGTAGGTCAATAGTTCAAGGAGAGTCGGACCATTTCCGGTTCTTGCTCTTTCAACTGCCTCCTGTGCTTTTTGATAAACCTCAAGAACATCATTCCCATCCGCAGTAATCCCCGGTATTTTATAGGCGCACGCTCTCTCAGAAATTCTTTCAACCTTCATAACAAGGGAAATGTGAGTGGATGCCCCGTAAAGATTGTTCTCAACAACATATACAACAGGAAGATTCCAGATAGAAGCCATATTCAATGACTCATGAAACGTACCTTCGTTTGTTGCACCATCGCCCATAAAGCAAACCGCAACAAAATCCTGTTTTTTCATCTTGAAGGCAAGTCCAAGACCTGTGGCTATTGGTATTCCGCCACCAACAATCGCAATGGCCGGAACCACTCCTTTTTCAATATCTCCCATGTGCATTGATCCGCCCTTTCCTTTACAGCACCCTGTTGATTTTCCAAATAGTTCGGCCATCATTTTCCTGATATCCATACCCATCGCTATACAGTGTCCGTGGGGTCTGTGGGTGCTGGTAATAACATCCCCTTCTTTCAGCGCGGAACAAACCCCGACTGCGCATGCTTCCTGCCCCTGATATTGATGAATTGTCCCGGGCATAATGCCTTCAAGAAACAACAACTTCACCCTTTCCTCAAACTCCCTTATCAAAACCATTTTTCTGTAGAATTCCAGTAATCTATCTGTTTCAGGTTTCATTTCTATCCTTCCTCCATAAACAAACCATTTTCCAGAAATTCTTTAACCTCTTTCAGGAACAATCCCGCAGTTGAACCATTAATGATTCTGTGGTCGCAGGATAATGTAATATTGCACATATTTCTTACAACTGGTTCATCATTTTCAACGATAAACTTTTTTGAAATCTTACCTATTGCCAGTGCGCCAGAATGCCCGGGATAAATTATTGCAGTAAACTGTTCAACAGGATACATACCGAGATTGCTGACCAGAAAACATGCCCCTTCCATTTCCTCAGGAGAAATTGTTCCCTGCTCTATTTTCTTTACCACGGTGCCAATGATATTGCTGATATCCATCAATGTTTTTGTGTCCGCAGAACGAATAACAGGAGTAAAAAGTTTGTCCCTGTATGCAACAGCAAGTGCAATAGAAATTTCCTGTCTTTTTTCAATCTTTTCGCCGGATAAGTAACTGCTCATAACGGGAATCTTTTTTATGCATCTCGCACATGAAAAAATGAAGAAAGCATCATAGGAAATTCTTGTCTTGTTTTTTTCAACCATTTTATTTCTGAAATCCATTACCTTTTCCATATCAATGCTTGCAACAAAATGAACAGGAGGGATCTCAAGATGGCTTTTTACAACCTTCTTGATTACTGTTCTTTGATGAAAAGGTATCTCCTGATACTTTTTTTCTGGCAAAAAAATGCGCCGCTTTTCTGTTTTTGCTGCATTCAAAATGTCATTTCTTGTTATTACACCATCAGGATGGGAGGCCTTTATTCTTGAAATATCCACACCAAGCTTTGCAGCAAGATTTTTCAATGCCGGAGAGATTTTCAAAGAAACTTTTTCTTCTATTGTTTCGCCTTCCTTACCAACATATGCGATAACCGAACCCTGTTTCACGGTATTGCCTTCTTCGTATAAAGTTTCCAGAATTTTACCTTCTGCTACTGATTCAAGTTCAACAACCGCCTTGTCTGTTTCTATCTCAGCGATTATCTCCCCAACCTTGATAAAATCACCTTTCCCCTTTCTCCATTTTACAATGGTTACCTCTTCAACAGTTGTTCCCATATCAGGAATTTTTATTTCAGTGACCATAGAAACCTCGATTTCGGCACCCGGAATTACTTCAATGCTTTCCCGCCGAGCATCTCTCTGACAAGACCTGAAACCATATTTGCATCAGCAGATTTTATAACATTTTCAATCTTCTCCATCCCGGTACTTTCAATTCTTTCAAAAAGAAATCTTATCCATTCAAACGAATTCTGTGCTGCAGGAACCTTGTCTTCTCTGTAAGGAAATATGTCCAGCGTCAGCCATCCTTCATATTTTAGCCTTTTAAGCCAATATATCAGTTCAAGATATTCAACAACATGAATAGAAGAAACAAGAAGGTCATCGTCCCACATGCAGTAGTTATCATTCAGATGAAGGTATGAAAGCATCCTGTTATCCGCCAGCAGTGCTGCTGCCTCTGCCATATTTTCTCCAGCTGCCAAACTATGCCCAACATCAAGAAGGCATCCTGTGTTTTTTATCCCCTGAAGCAGAAGTATCACCTTAGCAACATTGCTTACGAAACAATGAGTGCGCGGCTCTTTTAATTTATACTCAACAAGAACCCTGACTTTTTTATTGTATTGTGCACATTCTTCAACTGCCTCCCTCAGTCTTTTCCAAGCATCCTGATAATCAGCCTGAAATGGATAATCATATCCGTCCTGACCGGGCCAAACATCCACATAACCACAGCCGAGTTCTGCAGCCCAGTCAATACTTTTCTTGATTTCCTGTACTGCCTGTTTTCGCGTTTTTGCAAAAGGAGCTGCAATACTGCCCATTCCCCATTTTGCCTGAGTCCACAGGTCAGGGACTATCATACATATTTCAATACCATTGTCCTTAAAAAGTTTTGCGACATATCTGATGTTTTTATCATTCACATGCCAGTTGCTGACAAGTTCCAAGCCATCAAGACCATTAACCTTTTTTGCAAGCTCCAGCATTTCTTCCATTGTACTGCCACCCTTACCATATCCGGAAAGACAAAACCTGTCAGCACATGAACCAAATGTTGGAAGGCACGCACCGAGTTTATATTTTTTATACATATTCCCCCTTTTTTGTCAGTATTGCCAAAGTTTCAATTACCTGGTTCAACACCAAACCGCTCTTTTTCCATTCCTAAAAAGGAGATAAAATCCCGTTTATATCTCATACTTCCATCTTCTTCGGATGAAATTGCGGAGCAATCCTCAACCACGGAGTTTTTGGTCTTTCAAGGTATCCCCATTTTTCAATTGCTCTTCTCAAAGCAGCGTTTTCAGGCCTTTTTGCATATTCAAGAATATGGATATCTTCCATAACCGCTGATATTGCCTGCTGCCATGCCGCAGCACCAGCAGTATAACCATCTGGATGTCCCAGCATCCCGCCACCAGCAGGAATAACAATATCCGGTCCGTATTCACCAATAAGGATTGGTGCAAGCCCCGGATAGACACCTGCGCACGGCATTGGAAAGGTTTGTCTGATTTTACCCAGCGGGGCAAGTTTTACATGGGCTGTTCTCAATCCTTCTTCCAGACTTACCATGGGGATTGATGACCAGTAGGTTGGAGTTAACATTAAGTCAGCACCGCAAATTCGGGCTAATTTTGCAAACACAGGCCAGGAAATTCTCGGCTGGGCTGCTATCATATGAGAGGTATGCCACAGAATCGGCACCTTGATTTTTGGATCAGACGCAATCTGCCTCAGAATCGGAAGCCCGGCAGAATAGGTTATAAGCAGTCCTGTCGCTCCATACTCAACTGCTCTGCGAGCACGCTCCACTATTTTGTCTGGTTCATGGGTTATACTGAGAAAATATATCACCTTTTTGCCTGTTTGTTTCTCTGCTTTATTAAGTTTTTCTAAAACAGCGTCCAGCCTGTCAAGATATGTATTATTGTAAACGTCCGATGTCATTTCATCGTCTTTGGCCATGTCCACTCCGCCGATTGCGGTTTGATAAACCTGATTGGCAACCTGATGGGGCGTCATTCCCATTTTGGGTTTAATGATATGAAGAGAAAAAGGTCTTTTTCTGATACCCGTCAGTTTTCTTATACCTTCAACACCAAACTTTGGTCCGGAAAACTTCTCAAGGATGCCGGGAGGAAGAAATATGTCAAGAAGCCGTATATGCTGGGAATAGGCAAAGCAGTTACCGGCGATTGAAAGCAGCATCATTGGAAGATTGTCTATCCATGCGTCTATCGGAAATGCGAACTGAATCACTGCTTCTTTCGTGTATCTATCTTGAGATGGTATCTCATAATATCCAACAAGTTTCCCAGAAAGTTTCTTTCTAACCTGGCAGGTATCTTCCTCAACCTTTTCCCATGTACCGGTTGAACCCTCAAGTGCGATTGACTGAAGAAGCTCAAAATGGTCAATGAACTATACTTCTTCAAGACGATCCTTTATATGGTATGTTGCAACAATGTGCGTTTTCAAATCAATACCATCAAAAGTGTTAAGGAAAATTTCCGGCATATGATATCTTTTCATAAAGGCCCCCTGTCAAAAAAATTCTATTTTTTGTAAAGATGACAAAATCTGTTGTATTGTTTTTCCCATTCCTCAACCATTTCAGGCCTGTAAACTCTTACATCACAGGAATTCGCTGATATTGTTCTTATCTCAGAGGTATTTGATATTTCACCTTCCGCAAACGCTTGAATGCAAAGATTCCCTATTGATGTTGCTTCGGCTGGACCCGTAATAATTTCCAGACCTGTTGCATCTGCGACCATCTGACACAAAAGTGTATTTCTCACTCCTCCGCCGACAATACATATCTTTCTGAAAGACCTGCCGGTGCACATTTCAAGACCTTTCAGCGCTTGTCTGAAACTTAGAGCAATTCCCTCAAGGATTGTGCGAAATATTTCAGATAGACCTTCGGCAATTTTTTGACCTGTCCTATCACAATAGTCCCTGATCGCCGATATCACATCACTGACAGAGAAAAAAGTACTGTCATTCGGATTTATGAAAACCTGAAATGGCTTTGCTGAGGAAGCAGAATCTATCATATCCCTGTAGGTGGTTTTTCTGTCTTTTTTCAATAACTGCCTGTAAAGATTTTCAAAAAGATATAGCCCTGACATATTCCTGACAATCATGACACAATCAAATCCTGCCTCATTGATAAAACCAGCCTCAAAAATACTGCTGGTTACGCATGGACTTTCGCTTATAAAACCGAAAACCGCCCATGTTCCCAAACTCATAAACAGGGTGTCCTCATCAACAAATGGTACAGAAACAGCAGCAGAGGCAGTATCGTGCCCTGCTGTTATTGCAACATTTATATCCCTGCAGTGGAGTTGTTCTGAAACTTCCCTGTTCAATTTCCCTGCAATCCTGCCGGGTTTATCAATCCAGGGCATAATTTCATATGGCAGAGAAAATAAATCAAACAGTGGTTTGCTCCATTTTTTTGTGTTGATATCAAGCAGCTGCGATGAACCTGCAGCAGTAATCTCACAGCCGGTTGCATTGCATAAGCAATATCTGAAGAAATCAGGCATCATCAGAAATGTTTTTGCAACTTCAAAAACCCAGCTGGACTTCTCTCTCAGTGCGACCATCTGAGAAAAACTTGTAACCCTGCCTATCAAAAGGCCTGTAATCCTGTACAAATCTTCATCCTTGATTTTCTTGCGAATTTTTTCTTCCACCCCTTCCGTGAGATTATCTCTATAATGATAGGGATTCCAGATAACCTGCCCGTTTTTGTCCAGAAGAACAAAGTCAACACCCCATGTGTCAATGCCAATACATCCTATGTTCTCAAACCCTGCCCTGAAACATTCAGAAATTGACCGGAGAATACTTGTCCATAATGACAGTATATTCCACCTTAAACTTCCATTGATATGAACCGGGTCATTGGAAAATCTAAAAATCTCGTGAATTTCAAAACTACTACCCTTCAGCATTCCGCATACAGCCCTGCCGCTGGAGGCTCCGACATCAATTGCAAGATATGATTTCTTTTTCATTCTATTTACTGCGCAGCAGTTTATCAGTGAGATTGTTCAATTTCTTAATATCCCAAAGTTTTTTTCTGTATCTTGCCACAAGAAGATAAATGGCATCAACAAGACACAACTGTGCAATACGGGATGAAAGGGCAGCAACCTTAACGCCTGTTTCAGGAAATGATGTACAGAAGAAAAAATCAGAAACCCTGCTCAAAGGGGAGCCAGGATAATTTGAAATTCCACACGTGGTTGCGTTTTTGCTTTTCGCAATCTTCAGACCCTCAACAGTTATTGAGGAACGGCCTGAGTGAGAAATTCCCAGCACAACAGTATCTGAGTCAGTCCTCAAACTCTGGATCAAAATCTGATAGTAATCAGTGTATGCCTCTGACTGAATGTCAAGATGAGACAATCTCAACGCAGCATCTCTTGCCACATTTCCAGAGCCACCTATCCCTATGCATAGCATCCTTTTTGAATGTGCTATGGCCCTTGAAAACTTAACCAATTTCTCAACATCCGTTATGCTATATGTATCTTCAATGCTCTTCACATTGCCACGAAAAACCTTCTGAACAATCTCCTCGTCAGCATCTCCCGGATTTATTGCACTGAATATTTCCTGCAAAGGTTCGTTAATACCTTTCGCAAATCCTATCTTCAATTCTGCAAAATTTTTGTAGCCCACTCTACGAACAAGCCTGCTTACAGTGGCTGTGCTAACTCCAGCATTTTTTGCAACATCATATATGGACAGAAATGGAATTTTTTTCTTTTCTGAACACAGATATTCCGCGAGTTTTTTTTCAGATTCACTGAAACAATCCATCATTATCTGAATTTTTTTCAATGGATACGTGTTGAGTTCCATGTTATTTTGTTTCATAAATTAACACATATTATTGTAATTTTTTTACAAATTCTGTCAAATGATAGTACGAAAATCCATCCCATCTTCCTTAAATCTTCCTCATCTTCCACCTTTATTAAATGGGGATTTACAAAAGGAAGGAGAAACAAATCTCCCCAGCCCTCTTTCCAAAAGAGGGAGAAAGAGGAATAAAAGGAAGGAGAAAAAGGATATGAAAAATGGGAGAAACAGGGAAAAAAGCAAGGAATTTATTCTTTTTTTGATTCATCTATATAACTCTGTGTCTTTGTTTCTTATATCTAAATCAGAAATCTTCTCCAAAAACAGACAGGTCTTACATATGTATGTAAATCCTCAGTAAAGTACATTTTATTGCAAAGTGAAAAACAAACTTAACAAACAGAGTAAATTACATACGGCAAAGACGAAATAATTTTAATTTTGCAGTTTACAATTTGCATTTCGCACTGAATATTAAGTAAACGGTGTTTTCTGAATATTTACCTATGTATCTTAACTTCTGCAATGATACTTATCTTTTTTTCTTCTGAAAAATTTAAGCCCCTCAAACCAGAGAATGCTCGCAATACCTGCTGTGAAACAAACAAGGAAATCATTGAAGTCCAGAGGTCCAAATCTAAAAAGGTTTCTTAAGAATGGATTGGTGTTAACAAGTATCAAAAAAATCAAGGTAGTCGCTACAACAAAAACAAGGGACTTGTTTATAGAACTGCCCATTGAAAAAGCAAATCTCGTTCTTGAACGATTTGTAAATATCAAACAGATATTGGCAACAATCAGTGTTATGTAAGTAATCGCTTTTGACCTTTTTTCATCATGCCCGCTGGCAAGAGCAAACAGGAAAACTGCAAACACAACCCCAAAAACCACCAATCCCTGCAAGAAACAAAGAAGGAATGTCTTTCTGTCAAGCACGGATTCACCAATCTTTCTCGGGGGTCTGTCCATCAAACCCGGTTCTGCTGCTTCTGCTTCAAAAACAGTTGAACATGCAGGATCAATAATCATTTCAAGAAAAACAATGTGAACCGGCCCGAGCACCAGCGGGAAACCCATCATCACAGGAAAAAGAGACATCCCTGCAACAGGAACGTGTATTGAAATTATATAAGACATCGCTTTCTTGAGATTATCAAAAATTCTTCTTCCTGTCTTGATTGATTCCACAATTGATGAAAAATCATCATCAAGCAATACGATGTCAGACGCCTCTCTTGCAACATCTGTGCCCTTTTCTCCCATTGCAATCCCTATGTGGGCTGATTTCAGAGCAGGTGCATCATTAACGCCATCACCTGTCATGGCGACGATTTCCCCGCTTTTCTTGTATGCATTGACTATCCTCAACTTTTGTTCAGGTACGACCCGTGCAAAAATACTGACATCCTTGACCGCTTGAGAAAGGGTATCTTCGTCCATTTGTTCCAGCTGCTGTCCAGTAATGATTCTGCCCGAAATGTCAAGTCCAATTTTTCTTGCAATGTTCAGCGCTGTGTCAGGATAATCACCGGTTATCATAACAACCTTTATTCCTGCCTTCCTGCACAGTTCAATTGCAGATGAAACAGACAAACGAGGAGGGTCCATAAGACCAATAAGCCCAAGAAAAGCAAAGTTGAAATCATGCTGCTCTCCAGGCAACACGGAATCCTGTCTGAAACTGGCGCTTGCCACGCCGAGTATCCTTAATCCTTCATTTGCCATTCGCTTTACTGTTTTTTCAAGTTCCATCCGCGTCTTTGAATCAAAGTGACACAAATCGGCAATGGTTTCAGGTGCACCCTTCACCGCAATAATATAATCCCTGCCGTCGGGAGATTTCCACACATTTGCCATAGAGGGAAGATTTTCTGAAAATGGGTATTCATGGACAAGTGTCCAGTTGTTGTGAATATGTTCTGTTTCTGCAAGATGTTTTTTTGCAAAAATCTGAAGTGCGCTTTCCATCGGATCAAATGGTTTTTCAAGTCCCGCAAGAACACCAAATTCAACAACCCTGTGAAAGGTCTCAGGAATTCTGTCAATCCCATCATCATCAATAATCAAAATCTCCCCATCGGCATACAGACCTCTGATTTCCATCTGATTTGTTGTAAGAGTTCCTGTCTTATCAACGCACAATACGGTGGCAGCACCAAGCGTTTCAATAACCGGCATTCTCCTGGTTAAGACGTTGTGACGGGCTATCCTCCACGCTCCAAGGGCAAAAAAGATCGTAAGAATTACTGGAAATTCCTCAGGAAGAATTGCCATTGCAAGTGTCAGCCCCGCAAGAATTCCATTGAGCCAGCCAAAGTTCAAGAGCCAGTGAGAAAAAACAACAACCATGCAAAGGAAAAAACCAGCGATTGAAAACCTTTTTACAAGAAGCCTGACTTCTTTCTGAACAAGGGTTTCTGCTGATTCAATGTTCTGGATTGATTTCCCGATACTGCCAACAACCGTCCTTGAACCTGTGGAGACAACCTTCATGATGCCGTATCCGCTGACAACAAGTGCACCTGCATATACAAAACACAACCTTTCGTCCATGGATGAATTCTTTACGTGGTTCAAAGGGTTTTTTCTGACGGGTTCTGATTCACCTGTAATAAGTGATTCATCAACATACAGATTACTTGCGGATACAATTTCTCCATCTGCGGGAACCCTGTCACCTTCTGCCAGAACAACAATATCTCCTGGAACCACTTCCCTGCCTGATATTCTCTTCTCCTTGCCTTCTCTTATGACAAGCGCTCTGGGACTTGAAAGATTTCTCAGTGATTCCAGTGCTCTTTCTGTCTTTCTTTCCTGGAAAAATGTTATGGCCATAATCACAAATACAAAAGCAAGAAGCATCTGAGCTTCTAATCTATTACCGAGCACCAGATAAATAGAACCACACGCCACAAGAAGCAGAAACATTGGCTCTTTTATGATATTTCCTGCAATGGTAAGTATGCTTCTATGCTCGGGTGAAGGCATTTCATTGAATCCCCAATCCCTGAGCAGTTTTTCCACCTGGCCCTCTGTAAGGCCGTAAATGCTATCTTTTTTCTTCATAGAAATCAGGAGGGAAACTACCTCAGCCATTCATCCCTGTTTTTGATGACGAATTCATCATCATTCAGATGGGGATAGGTTCTGTAGATTCTGTCAATTTCCTCTATCTGTCCCTGGGAAAGAGTTTCTTTCGGATTAAGGGTCCATATGCCATTCAGGAGTCCTTGTCTTCTCAAAATCTCGTGAATGCCAGGAATGCATCCGGCAAAATTATTTGCAGCATCAAATATGGCTGCGTTGCAGTCAGTTAACTGAACATTGAGAGAAATGAGTTCTTGTGGAATATTTTTTTCTTTCACGGCTTGATGGATTTTTTCCAGAAATTCAACTGCTTTTTTTGTCCAGCACGCCCAGTGACCAAGAAGTCCACCCACTATTCTCAAAGTCCTGCCGCTGAATGTAAAAGCAGTCAAAAGGTCCGACACAATATTATCATCATTTCCTGTGTATAATGCAATGTCTCTTCCACTATCTGCAACAGCCCTTATCACATCAATGGTTTGATATCTATTAAACGGGGCTATCTTTATTGCAACCACGTTTTCAATTTCCGAAAATCTTCTCCAGAAGTTATAATCAAGTATTCTTCCTCCCACTGATACCTGCAGGTAAAATCCAAATACAGGTATTATTTCTGCAACAGATTTAACATGCTCAATCATTTCATCATTTGTTGAATCCTTGAATGCTGCCATACTCAATAGCACTGCGTGATATCCTGAATCCCTTGCAAGTGCCGCCTCTCTAACCGCCTGTCTGGTTCTGCCGATAACCCCGGCAATTCTCACCACCGGCAGTTTGATACTGTATTTTTTCTCACACTCAGAAATTGTTTCTGCTCCGAGTTCAAGAACTGGTTTATAAAGTCCAACTTTTTCATCATGTATTTCAAATTGTGTTGTATGCACACCAATTGCCACCCCTCCAGCGCCCGCAGACAGATAATATCTTGTAAGAGCCCTCTGCCTTTTTTCATCCAGAGTTCTTTTTTCTGTCAATGCGAGAGGATGCGCAGGAATAACTATGCCCTTTCTTATTCTTGAAAGCACCTGTGGATCTATCAATGCCATTTTCAATACCTCCCTTTTCTTTCCTCAAAGTGAGTTGGTTTATTAAGTGATTTACCCCCTTTCTTTATCCAGTGGGCAATCCATCTTATCATTAAATCAGGGTTGATATCCGGCCTGCCAAAGATGCTGAAACATTTTGAGGCATCTGAAAGGTATGCTGTCTCTGCTTCTCTGCCTTCAAACAACGGTTCTTTTCCAAATAATCTGCCAAATTCTTCTGCCACATTTCTTACAGAAAGTATCTCGGGACCTGTGAGGTTGAGTATTGCCGAAGGAATATCACAAATACTGAAAGACCTGAAAATGATGCTGTTTGCCCAACCCTGCCAGACAATATTTACAAACCCGTTTTCAAGGTTAATTTTCTCACTTTTATAAACCTTCAATCCAATATCATAGAGCACTCCATACCTTAACTCAACTGCATAGTTGAGTCGTATGAGAACAGAGGGCACGGAAAACTTTGAAGAAAAATATTCAAAAACCCGTTCTCTGGCAAGGCAGGATTGCGCATACTCTCCAATAGGCGCCGGAGTATCTGATTCCTTTGAGCCACCCGATGAAACATAAACGAGTGGATAAACATTGCCGGTAGAGAGTGCAACAATTTTTGACTTCCTGTATTTATTTGCAACAAGTGCAGGAACATACGCATTCATCGCCCAGGTAAGAGATTGGTTTGCGGTTGAACCAAATTTCATTCCCGCCATAAAGATAACATTCTCCACATCAGGAAGTTTATCCACTGCGTTTCTATCAAGAAGGTCGCACAGTATGGTTTCAATTCCTGAGTTTTCCAGTTCTTTTTTTATCTCAGGGGCTGAAAACCTTGCAACTCCAATAATTCTTCTTCTTACTCCTGAAATAATATCTGCTTGTTTTATCTGTTTTGCAAGAGAAGGTCCCATCTTACCTGCCACTCCAAGAATAATAATATCCCCGCTCAGGGACTTACTGAATTGAATTACTTCGGGATACGGCCTTGAAAGTATTTCTTCCAGATGCTTCTCTGTTTCAATAAATTCCGGTAATTTCTCTGAAAATTTAACCATAGTCTGTTCCTTTCTATCCTGTTTTTTATAGCGATTTTTAATACCAGACAGTATCAGTCATCTGATAATTAATGCTTAAAGTATATAATAGCATATAGTCTGAAATCACATTTTAAGATACGGTATGTGTTTAGTCAACAACGTATTCAGAAGCACAAAGTTTTTATGTTTTTACTGCTGAGTAAGAAAGTTCTAAACTATTTTATTGCTAACTTGATTAAAAGTCCAAAACCAGAAGATAAATTAAAAAAATCCTATTGATTTTGAAACTATACAATGTATACCAACAAGAGGAAAATTTAGGAAGATGTAGTAAATGGATTCCCGACAAGATGCTGTACATTAATCGGCAATTTATTGAAAACCTCAACCCTCTTTCCGAATTTTCCGAGTGTATTTTCAACAACGATATAGTCAAACCCTGGTATAATTACATCATCCCACTTATCCCCTATTCCACGAAGTGCAACATCAAGCATTGTCACAATCTGATTTCCCAGCGGTTCTTTTGAAGATAGTGTTATTGCGCCGAAAAATTCCTGACACTCCGTATAACCAGCATTATGTGTTCCTGTATAGGGTTTAAGTTTTTCAAGATTAATCTTTTTGCCAATTTTTTTTGATACTTCTTCTGACTTTGCAGCAAAATAATCAACAAGCGCTTTCTCCTGAAGATATGCAGGAAGATTCTTCGCAGCAACCTCACAATATTTCTCAAGACCTACCCTGTATGCACCTTCAACAAGATCAAACCAGTATTTTTGTTCACAGGTAACTTCTGAGGTATCCTCAACTGCGATTACTGACCTTCTCACGCAAGAGTTGAGACCATCCCTCTTCGGGGCCACACCAATATGAACATAATCACCCTTTTTTATTTCGCGATTCAACGCCTTTCCTATAAGAGTGCGGTTTGCTTCGTTTGCTCCCACAATTATATCCCACCCGAATTCTTCGGAGCCGAGTTCCCTGCCGATGTAATAGCCCCATGCTGCAACCTGCGTCTCAAGCATTCCAGGTTTCAAAACTGCAAGCATTCCTCTCATCATTGCGTCGGCAATGCAGCATGCATCACGAATCAATCTCATTTCATTATCTGATTTCTCATATTTTATTTTGTAATATATTTCTTGAACGTCAATAACATTTTCATTTCCGTATATATCTTCAAGATACTTAATAAACCTGTATGGAATTATCTCTCTTGGCGTAAGAAGCCCTATTCTTTTTACTTTTTTCCCTGCGGCTTCTTCAATCACATTTTCAAGTTTCTCAGCATTGATAGGATATTCTTCATCAGCAAGTTTAAGCATTTCAACCTTATGAACCTTTGCAGACGCTCTTTTTGCCAGTTGCTCTGACACATATCCGCCTTCAAGACCCGCAATGATATGAAATCCTGTTTCACCGATAACTCCGGCAACCTGTTCAATTGTGATGTTTGTATTACCACCGAGATATGGCATATCTCCATTGTAATGCTGGTCTGAAAAAACAATGCCAGCATCCAGTCCGACACTTTTAATTCCAGCATATGTTTTCTTCTGTCTTTCAATAAATTCCTTTTCAGGTATAGAAAATGTCTTATCAACTGGTTCTGTGGTTTCAAGGACTTTCAAAACTTTTTCAAACTCATCCTTTATCTGTGTGATTCTCTTTTTCATCATTTGGTCTCCTGTGTTGAACTGCCCTGTTTATTTCCCCCTCAACTACTTTACCGACACTGGATAGCACCGAAAGAAGCAGATATCCAGCACCAAAAATGGCGTCGTCGTGAGGGAAAAATCAGGTTGATATCTTCACTCTTAATTTTCTCTTGCAGGTTACAATATTGAAAGTTCATAATCCCTCTACAAAACTTCATACATCATAGATTTTATTAAGATGATAAGGTATCACAAAATATCTGCCAACATACTCTTATGAGCATCAAGGGATTAATCTCAAACATAATTTTCGTAAAAATCTTGCCTGATAAAACAGGAGCGCCCGGAGTACTTCGTTAAACCGGGCGCTCAATTCATACTACTTTTTTTTCTTCTTGGCTACCTTTTTCTTTGTCGTCTTCTTGGCTGCCTTTTTTGCACGCGCCATTTAAATCACCTCCTTAAAAAAGTAAAAAATAATAACAAGTTTTGAAGTGGGATATAAAGTAGAAAGAAAAGAGAAGAAAGATTTGCTATTCTGTATCTTTTTTCGCTGTTGCAAGAACTGCTCACATAAAATTTGCCGAGAATGATCTTTTTAATTTTTCCCAATCCCTGTCCTGTAAAAATAAAAATCAAGTGACAAATTTTTTTGACTATTATAATCAGGACAGAAGACAGGCGTGCAACAAAATTCTAAAAACAGCATGATTCGTGGGTTTTCAATCACTCCAATTTTTTTTATCTTTTTTTGTTCCTCCATTTATAAAAAATATAACACAATTTTTTAATAATGCAAGTCAAATCAAGAAAAATTTTTTTCAACAAAAATTTTATGCCACATTTCAAGCATGGTAAGAAGCCATATTCTACTTGTATGGTCAATTCTTCCTGAAGTATGCTCATCAATCATTTTCAGGATTGACTGTGGTTTGAAGTATCCTCTTGAAAGACACGCATTATCAAGAAGTATCTCCTTCATAAATTGTTTGAGTTCGTTTTTGAACCATCTTCCAACTGGAACACCAAAACCCATTTTCTTTCTTGAAACGATTTCATGCGGCAAGAAATCTTTCAGTTTCTTTTTCAGAATATATTTTGATACTGTCCTTCTGAATTTGAGTTGCGGTGGAAAAGATGCAATCAACTCAACAAATTCGTGGTCAAGAAATGGACTTCTTGCTTCAAGAGAGTTTGCCATAGAAGCAATATCCATTTTAACCATTAAAACCTCTGGAAGATAAAGCTGAAAATCTGTTGCAAGCATTTTTTCAAGAAGGTCAACATCCCCGATAGAAGACCAGATATCATTTACAAGAGCAATGCAGTCAAAATTCTGAACTTTTTTCTTCATGTCCTCAGAATAAATTTGTTCCTTGAAACCACTGGAAAAAGATATAAGACGTCTTGCATACGCATAGTCAAAGCCGGATTTCTCTGCGTCATCCAGCCATTTCCAGATTCTGAAAAAAGTACTTGAAGGGAATCTGTCATATTGTTTCAGAAAGAATTCAAGAATATTCTTCCTGAAGAAAGGAATTTTTTTATAAACAAGAAAAATTTTTTCAAGTAGTTTTGTCTGCCAGTATCTTGTATAGCCAGCAAAATTCTCATCTCCGCCGTCTCCATTAAGAGCAACCGTAACATGCTTCTTTGTCTCTCTTGCAACATAAAAAGTTGGAACCATTGATGAATCACCAAATGGTTCATTATAATGCCATACAAGTTTCGGCAGTATTGATATTATGTCTGGCTTGACAATAAACTCGCTGTGATTGGTATTGAATTTTCGGGCAACAATTCGTGCGTATTCAAGTTCACTGAAATCGCTTTCCTCAAAACCAACAGAGAATGTTCTCACCGGATGCTCTGAAAACTCACTCATAATACCCACAATCGTTGAAGAATCAATACCTCCACTCAGAAACGCCCCGAGTGGAACATCCGAAACCATCCTTATGCGTGTGGATTCTTTCAGTTTTTCCCACATTGCTTCCATATACTGATTTTCATCAGAAAGTTTTATTTTTCTGGTGAAATCAACACACCAGTATCTTTCTATCTTAATCTTACCATCCTTCCAGATGAGAAAATGTCCAGGAGGTAATTTTCTGATTTTTCTGAATATTGTCCATGGAGATGGAATCGCCTGATAGGTAAGGTAAAGATCAATTGCAGAATAGTCTATTTCTTTTGAAACTTCTTCCACTTCAAGCAATGCCTTGATCTCAGAAGCAAAATAAACATCCTGATTTTCTACTGAATATACAAGCGGCTTTTTACCCAGTCTATCCCTTGCAAGGAAAAGGATTTTTTTCTCATTGTCCCATACGGCAAAAGCAAACATCCCCCTGAGAAATTTCAAACACTCTGTGCCATATTGCTCATACAGATGCAAAATCACCTCATTGTCAGATTTTGTTTTGAATATATGACCCTTTTCTTCAAGAGATTTCCTCAATTGCCTGAAATTGTATATCTCTCCATTACACACAAGAAATACTGTATTGTTTTCATTTGCCATGGGCTGGTGCCCACCGGCAATATCAATAATACTCAATCTGCGGTGCCCAAATCCCGCGCTGCCAAAAAAACTGTACCCTTCATCATCAGGACCACGATAATCCATGACAGAAGCCATCTTCCTGATAGATATTTCAGAAACCTGCTTGTTATTCCTTACAATTCCGCATATTCCACACATTTTTCCTGT
>DYKA01000117.1 GCA_020722805.1 Vermiphilus sp. | reverse complement strand
AGTTGACAATGGCGGCAGTTGTGATAAAATAAAAGATAGTTAGGGTTTGCTTTCGTGGCAAAACCGTAGAAAGTTTATACCCACGCCAAAAGAAAAAGGCGTGGTTTTTTTATGGAAAAAGCAAAAGTAGACGAACTCACAAAACAATACGCTAATGGTTGGCAGTCTCTTAAAAATTTGCGTGCCGAGTGGGAAGAAAAAGAGGCAATCCTTCTGGGAAAGACTTTGGACCAAAAATCAACGGAAGGGAAATCAAGTGTTTTTGATCCAAGACTTTCAACCTACATTTTTGAAAGAGCGTCAAGAGTAATGGCGCAAAATCCTACTGGGTCGGTGCAGGTCTTTTCAAAAAAAGACATCGGTAAAAATTTAATTCTCAATGCCCTTACCAAGAACTTTGTAATTCCAAACGCAAATTCTCAATTTGATTTTCTAACAAAGACAAGGCTTTGGGATGTGTATTCTAATGTCTACGGTTCTTTTGGTGTTTTGGTGGATTGGGTAGTAAAAGATGACTATATTGGACCAGATTTCCAGCTAATTCCAATAAGAAACATTGTCTTTCAGTCTGGTGTTCAGACATTTAACGATTCCGACTTTGTCTTTGTAGTCAGCTTTGTTTCAAAAAGATGGCTGGAAACACGAGACAAAAAGACTTGGAAAAATATAGATAAAGTATTGGAAAAAGCAAAAAGCAAGGAAAAAGAAGAAAAATCTTTCACAGAAAAAAAATATGACACGCCTGTATTCGGGAAAGATGAGCCGAGAATAGAGATTATCACAAAATACGAACACGATAGATGGATTACTTTCTCCCGAGACGCAAAGGTAGTATTAAGAGACATAGAAAATCCGCAAAAAAATGGAAAACTACCAGTGGTGCTAAAACATTGCTTTCCGCTTTTAGACAGAGTTATAGGTTTAGGAGAAATAGAAAGAACCAAATCACTCCAGTATGCAATAAATTCACTTATCAATCTTTATCTTGATGGAGTGAAAATGTCTATCTTTCCTCCGCTTCTTATCAATCTTAACGGGGTGGTGATGAGAAGCATTGAGTATGGGGCAGCTAAAAAATGGTTGGTGAAGCAAGCTGGCGCAATCCAGCAACTTCCTCTTTCTCCGCAAGGAACAAACACCTTTCAATCAACTTATGCCTTTTTGAATGCAGCAATCTTGAATGCTTTTGGCACATCCGATGTGGCAACAACGGCGAAGACTGACTTGGCGCTTGGTAAAACTCCAGAAGCGTTAAGAATGTTAAGTGTCAGAGAGTCAGCCCGAGACAACTGGGATAGATTTATGATGGAAAGGGCGCTGGAGGAGGTTTTAGACAGGTTTGTTGACCTTTTGACTAAAAGACAGGAAAAACCGATTAAAGTCTATTTAGCAAAAGAAGAGTTAGAGGCGATTGCTAAAATCCATCCGGATGTGGTAGAAATGTTTGAGAGCGGCAAATACGGGCAGTTGGTAGTGAAGCCGTCAGAAACTAAAAATCTAAATTGCAGATTTTTTATTGATGCAGGTTCAACTTTCAAAAAGGATGAAGTTGTAGAAAATCAGAACCTGACAAGTATTCTGTCTTTGGTGATGAAACTGCCAGGTGCCATTGAACAAATTAGCCAAACAGGCAAGGTAAAACTTGGCAATTTGGTGATAGATTTTGGGGAACTTTTCAAAAGATGGATGATCACCTCAGGAACAAAAGATTGGGATAAAATTGTTTCAGTAGAAGAGGCGGCGGAAGGAGAAAATCCAATTAACTTTGAGTCGCCTGAAATGAAGGAGGTGCTATCGCAACTCTCCCCGGAGTTACAACAGGTTTTTGCAAACTATGGTCAAAAAGGACAAGCGGGAGTCCCGCAGACAAATACCGGAGTCGGACAGCCCGCCTCTGAACTCCCCGTTGCTGGGGGTGTTCAAGGCTATTGAAGAAGAGAAAAAGCCGATTGAGGCGAGCCAAAATGAGGAGGATTTGATTGCCTCTTTAAAAGACGACCCGAAATGGGAAGCGGTAAAAAAGGTTATTGACCAGAGGATAGAGTACCTTAAAAATTTAATAGACCCGCTAACTGGGAGACCAATGATTTCTCCTGGAGATAGCGTGGAAAGTGTTGGATTTAGGTTTTTGATAGCCTCGTCAATCATTTCCTTTTTAGTAGAAATTAGAGAATTGCCTGAAATATATGCAAACGCAAGAAGAGAAGAATCAGGAAAATCAGAAGAATCAGGAGCAACAGAAGGAAACGATTGATATAGATGTTTCAGAGATTAGAGAAAGAGCTATCAATGAAGCAAAAGGACATCATAACTGGAAACAAAGAGGCAACGAGGTTTATTGCACGAGTTGTCAATACCCGCACGGCTTCTTTGTTGAACCAGGAGTTGTTTTAGTTGACGTTAAAGATGGAGAACCGGTTTTTAAGAGATTGGAAAAAAGCTCCTAAGCGGTTGGGAGTTTTTTCCCAGTCTTTTTGACTGTGTTTGAAAGGAGGTGAGAGGTCTGTGAAAAATATGGACGACCATCAAGAGGAACAGGTTGTCTCAGAGTCGCTTGTTCCAGAGGAACGCCCTTCCTCTTCCGTATCTACGGAACAACCTGAGGAGGCGGAAAATCAGGAGGGCAAAGAAGCTGAAAGCTCGCAAGAGCAACAAGAGCAAGGAGAAATCAAGGCTAAAAGTAGACTTGAAAAAAGGATAAATAGCCTTGAGGAAAAACTTGAAGGGGCAAAGACGCCTGAAGACAAGGAAAGAATAGCGGCTTTACTGGACAAGCTAAAGGGCAAGTTAAATGCCTTTGGAAAAATAGGTTTTCAGAGACAGCCGCTTGTTCTACCTGAAGATGCCGAAGAAGGTCTTGATCCAAATCTTGTTAATCAAAGGTTTAATCAAAATCTTGAGGCGGTAAAAGAAGAGGTCAAAAAAGAGATTCAAGCTCAACAGCAGTTTGAATCTACGGTGAGAGAGCATATGGATGATGTTCAAAAAACAATAGGACAAAATCCCGAGCTCAATCCCGAATCCGACCAATATGATAAGGATTTGCATCAGTTTGTGGAGGCTCAATACCTTTTAGCAAACTCGGTCTACAATCCTTTTTCTGGACAAACTGATCTTTTACCAAGCATCAAGTATTCTGAGATTTACAACCGTGTTAAAAAGATTTTAGAGAAAAGGACTACTTTGGCTCAGGCTGAAGTTTCAGGCAAGATTGCAAGAAGTGCTCAAGTTTCATCTACTCCTGTTTCTGGCTCTGCAACTGAAGAAACGGATATTGAAGCTTTGAAATCCGAGCTTTGGCAAAATCCGGAGAAAGTTGCAAGTGAGCTTGAAAAAAGGCTTCAAAAATAGCAATAGAAAGGAGGTGAAAAATTATGGCAGTTCAAACAACATCAGGTCTTGCCGGTGAGGTAAAGACTTTTTATGAGGCGAAATTCTTGGAGAGAGCTAAGTATGAGTTAATGCACGGGGAAGGAGCCAGACACAACACCCATCCAAGGGGTGAGGGGAAAACTATTCAATTCAATAGATATTCTCCTCTAGCGGTTTCTACTGTGGCATTGACTGAAGGTTCTAACCCTGCAGAATCGGATATTACGGCAACACAGGTTACCGCCACTTTGGCGGAATATGGAAATGTTGTCAAAATCTCAAAACTTTTGAGATTGACTTCTGTTGACAAGGATGCTCAAGAGAAAGTTGAAATTCTTGGTCAGAATATGGGTGAAACCTTAGATACGCTAGATCGTGAAGCTCTTTATGGTGGTGCAACGGTTCAGCTTGCAGGAGGTAAAGCGGCTATGTCAGACATTGCTGCTTCTGATGTTTTCAATGCTACTGAAATAAAGAAAGCAGTCAGGACACTGCAAGTGAACAAAGCCAGGAAATACGCTGATGGTTTCTTTATGGGTAAGGTTGGTCCCTATACAGAATTTGATATTAAGGGTGATTCGGCTTGGTTGAATGCAAAGACATACTCGGATGTAAAGAAGCTGTATCGGGGAGAGATTGGAGAACTTTACGGAGTTCGCTTTGTAAATGTTACCAATCAAAAAACAGAGTCCTCAACGACTACTGTTTATTCCAACTTTATTCACGGAGATTTCGCTTTTGCAGACTACGACTTGGAAAGGGATAGACCAAAATTGTATATTAAAGTTCCTGATGCCAGTGATACTTCCAATCCTACCGACAGAT
>DYKA01000014.1 GCA_020722805.1 Vermiphilus sp. | reverse complement strand
TCAAAGATGTAATCCTAAAGTCAGATCCCATAGGTACATAGTTTTTAATGCTTTTGTTTTTACTCTGTGCCTCTGTGCCTTAGTGCCTTTGTGCCTGGTAGTTAATCTTTGTGCCTACGCATAACGGGCTCCAGTAAGGATTTACGCAAAAATAAAAAATAGATGGATTCTGCAGGATGTTGTGAAACTCTGAGTGGTTTTATCTCTGAAGAACCAATCTTATGAATTTTTCTCCCTCAATGCTTCCGAAGCTTCCAGTCGCACAGTTTTTCTCACTGAACATATGGACACTGTCCGGTTTAATGCCTGAATGATAGATTAAAAAAGGCACCTTTTGATTTGTATGGCATCTTTCCGAAACAGGTGTAAAATGATCAGGTATAACGGCAATTACTGTGTCTTTCAGGTCAATATTCTTCAGAATGCGGCTGACAATCTTTTTATCAAAGTCCTCAATACATTTTATCTTTAATTTAACATTTCCTTCGTGAGATGCCTCATCAGGTGCTTCAACATGAACATAGACAAGGTCATGGTTATTCAGTGCATTGATAGCGGCGTCTGCTTTGCCCTGGTAGTTTGTATCATAAAGTCCTGTAGCGCCGTCCACACTGATAATATCAAACCCGGCATAAATTCCAATGCCTTTTATCAGATCAACCGCTGATATAACGGCACCTGAAATACCAAATGTTCTGGTAAGTGGTTCCATCAGCGGTTTTCTTCCTGGAGACCATGGCCAGATAAAATTTGCGGGTTGCTTGTTTTCACTGATTCTTTTCAGATTAACAGGATGTTTCTGCAGAAGTTTGCCAGAAAGAAAGATCAGGTTTTTTAAAAGCTTTGCAGTTTCTATTCCTGAATCAGATGTGGCATAGGGCATTATTTCCGATAATTCTTTTCCTGGATTGTCATGGGGTGGAAAACAGTACACATCAGGTGAAAAATTTTCTTTCAACAATAGAATATGTCTGTAATCAAGGCCGTGATGAAACTCTATATTTTTTGAAGAAAGTTTCTCATTAAGGGTTTCAATCAGTTTTTCGGATTCCTTACTTGAAATGTGTCCGGCGGAATGACTTATCATAATTCCATTTTCCGAAAAAATAGTATTACACCTGAACACGACATCATCTTCATTAAGTTTTATACCAAGTGATGCTGCTTCCAGAACCCCGCGTCCCTGATAACATTTTTCCGGAGAATAACCAAGTATTGAGAGATTTGCAACCTCTGAGCCAGCCGGCATACTAGGTGGAATTGTCTGCATTAATCCACACCTACCATTTTTTGCAAGCCAGTCAATGCCGGGCTTGTTCGCGACATCAAGAGGTGTTTTATTATTCAGAGAACTGACAGGAAGGTCAGCAGCGCCATCAGGAACAAGAATCAGATATTTCATGGTATTGCTTCAACAAAATTCTCGTAGTCATTCTCAATAACTATGAAATTTTCTTCCTTATCATCAATCTTTTTGAGATGATCTGGTACGGGCGGTTCAAAATTCAGAAGTTGTTTTATTTTTTCAGGAAATTTTGCAGGGTCAGCAGTTTCAAAGCAACAAACAGGCACATCAAGTCCCGACTTTAATGCCGCTGCAATACTTATGGCGCCGTGCGGCTCGATCAGAAGATTATATTTTTTATAAACCTCTCTTATCACATCGTCAACAGCACTATCATTTATTGAGAAGGAGACAAAGTGTTTCCTCATTAAATCCATATCAGGTGGTTTTTTTAATACGCCTTTCCTGATAACCTTACCGCTTGTGTCCCTTTCATCAGTAAGCCACCCACCATATAGGTCAATAAGTCGCGCAAGATTACTTGGATGTCCAACATTCATGGCGTTTGAAGAGCATTTTCTTGAAGGGAACACAGGTTTGTAGATACCTGTCTCAAGAAATCTCGGAAACTCGTCATTTTCATTTACTGCCACAATAAATTTCTCAACAGGAAGTCCCATTTCTCTTGCAAGAACCCCACCCATCAGATTTCCAAAATTTCCGGATGGAACAGAAAATACAACCTTTTCAGCAGCGATTTCGCAATATGCCTTAAAGTAATAAACTGACTGCGGAAGCAATCTTCCAAAATTAATGGAGTTGGCAGACGTTAAATTCTTCCCGCGAAGACACGGGTCATTGAATGCCCTTTTTACAATTGCCTGACAATCATCAAACGTTCCCTTTACCGCGATTGGCCATATATTTTTTCTGAGAGTGGTCATCTGTTTTCTCTGTCTGCCAGTAACCTCCTTTTCAGGGAAAAGCACAACAACATTGATGTTGCCCAGACCAAAAAATGCATCGGCAATTGCCCCGCCTGTGTCCCCTGACGTTGCAACAAGAACAGTAAGATTCCTGTTTTCCTTTGATGCAATGTAATCCATCATTCTTGCCATCAATCTTGCTGCAAAGTCCTTGAAAGAGGCAGTTGGTCCCTTATCCAGATAGAGGACAAAGAGATTTCTATCAACTTTTCTCAGGGGCACAGGAAAATTATATGCCTGCCTGCATAATTCAAGCAGAACCGAAGATGGAAAGTCCTCTTCAGAGATATACATTCTTGCAATCTGAAAAGCAATCTGATAGTAAGGCATCCTTGCGAATTCCTTTATTTTCTCCCTGGAGAGTTCTGGTATTGAAATAGGGACATAAAGACCATAATCAGGTGCCTGTCCCTTCAA
Organism: Vermiphilus sp.; assembly: GCA_020722805.1. Classification (GTDB taxonomy): domain Bacteria; phylum Ratteibacteria; class UBA8468; order B48-G9; family DTJG01; genus DTJG01. The sequence goes on along the minus strand of DYKA01000014.1, from coordinate 22,974 downwards.
AAGTGCTTCCTTAAAGGAAACCTGTTCTGCCTGCCTGTTTGTGCTTCTGAAAAGGATTTCTTTCATTTCTATAATTTGACACTTTTGAAAGTGGGAAGATATTTTTTGTTTTTTTCAAACAATTCCTGGACCATTTTTCTGATTTCAGCGAGAGAAAGCACTGCTGCACTTAAGGGGTCATATGCAACCGCATGAAAAACCATTTCAGGATTGCCTGACAGACATCCCTGTACTGCCATCTCTTCACTTGCAATGCTCACATTATTTAATGCAGCACACTGTGGCGGCAGTTTTCCCACATGAATCGGGTTGAATCCCTTTCTTGTTGCAAGCACAGGAACTTCAACACATGCGTTTTCTGGCAGATTGTCAATCAGGCCGGTATTAGGAACATTTCCATTGAAGAGATACGGCTCTCCTCCAAGATATGCGTTTATGATGTATGCAGCATATTCGTGTCCTCTTTCAAGAGAAATTGGTTCTTTGCTTTCAAGCCATTTTTTCACCTGTTTCTTCCAAGTTTTTTCGGTCTTCAGGTAATGCTTCAAAATAAATGCATATTCTCCGGGATTCCAGTTCGTTCCGTGCGTGCAGTATTTTTCAATAAGGTCAGGCCTTTTCCTGAACCACCAGTTATATTCTGAATTATGGCCGCTTGACTCGGTTACATAATAGCCAAGGTGCAGAAACATTTCGTTTCTGACCAGTTCCTTATTGTATATCTCCTTTTTCTGCACTGCTCTTCTTATTGCTGGATAAAGGTCTTTTCCGTTCTTCTTAAATTCTATGAACCACGCCTGGTGATTTATTCCGGCACACAAATAATCAACATCTTCATATTTCACACCAGCCCATTCAGCAAGCATCATGGCTGTTCCCTGAACACTGTGGCATAATCCTGTCACCTTTACAGATGTTTGCATCTGCATTGCTCTGCAGTTCATAGACATTGGATTTGTGTAGTTCAGCAGAATTGCATCAGGACATAATTCTTCAATATCCCTGCATATGTCAAGCATCACAGGAATTGTTCTCAATGCCCTGAAGATTCCTGATACACCCCTCGTATCACCGACATTTATGTTAACACCGTATTTCTTTGGAATTTCAATATCGTGCCGCCACACATCTGTCCCTCCAACAAGAATTGTGCACAGCACCGCATTTGCGCCCTTAAGTGCTTGTTTTCTATCAAGGGTTGCTTCAACTGTAGCTGGGTACTTGCCGAATTCAATGATTCTTTCAACCGCCGTCTTTGCAAACGAAAGCCGCTCAGGATCAATATCCATCAGAGAAATATGAGAATCGCGCATTAACGGAAAGGTCAGAAGATCCCTGACCAATCCCCTCGTAAATCCGAGACTTCCAGCGCCTATAAAACAAATTTTCGGTCTTGCCATTTCCCCTCCTGTGTTAATTGCCAGTTCAAATATCCGTTTTCTAAGAAGACCACTGCGCCATATCAGGACAGAATTTTTCTATCTTAATCCTTACATATTAAGTAAACACCGTTTACTAAATATTCAATGCAAAATGTACTTTATTAAGTATCTATTTTAATCCTGTTCTGTTCGGCTATTTCAGAATCTTTTTTGTTTCCTCAATCAAATTCTTCCAGTATATTCCAAGTCCTATCACGTCAGCGCCGATATTAAGGAAATTATACCCCATTTTTATGTATTCCTTAACTGTTGACGGGCTGGCCGGAGTAGAACAGAACTTGTGGTATTTTCTGCAGATATCAGCGACCCTCATTCTTGTTTTGGTAAGCTGCGGATTCTCAAAATCGCCTGGCGCGCCAATTCCCTGGGAAAAATCTCCGGGTCCGAAGAAGATAATATCTATGCCGTCCAGTTGGGCTATTCTGTTAAGGTCAGGAAGGATTTCAGGGTCTTCCACCTGAACCACTACAAATCTTTCCTGGTTTGCCTGCCTGATATAGTCCTTTATGTCAAGTTGGCAGTATTTTCCATCTGCGTTCCCGCCGTCAATAGGTCGTCTTCCAACAGGATGAAACTTTGTGAAGTAAACAACCTTTTTTGCTTCTTCAAAGCTCATAAGGTGAGGATAAATAATCCCTGTTGCATCTGCCTCAAATGGTCTTATCAAGTCTGAGTACGAACCCTTTGCTACCCTTACCATTGCGTCCATATCATACATCTTTGCAGTTCTTATCATATTGCAAATATCATCCCAGTCACAGGGAATATGCTCCATATCAAGCCAGACGCAATCAAACCCGCTGAGAGCAGCAAGTTCAACAGAAACCGGGTCAGTAAGATTGATTTTTGTGCTTAACGCAATTTCTCCTGCCCTTAATTTTTTCAGGACACGACTTTTTCTCATTTCAACCAGCATAGCCTTCTCCATTTTTCTCATTGTGGAATTCAATTGCATTATCATGTAATACTGCCTTCGCAATTAATTTCGCTGTTTCTATATCAAAGATTTGCCTTGAGATTTTGTCAGACAGGACATCGCAGATTGTTTTTCTTATCAATCTTACCGTGCCAGCAAAGCACTCTGCTGTTCCGCAGTCAGTTCCTATTAAAATCTTGTTTGATGGAATCATGTCAATTGCTTCAGAAAGTATTCTGTATCCCAGTGATTCGCTCAGTAGCGGTGTCCACGATAAATCAAAATAGCAATGTCTGTAAGTCCTTGCCATTATCATTGCCTTTCCATCATTTGGCCATCCTGAATGACATATACTTATTTTCAATCCATCAAGTTTTGAATCCTTCAAAAGGTTTTCCAGGTCTTCAGGGTCTCCGTATGTTGTTGGATTGGCATAGCCAGTGTGCACTATTAGAGGAAACCCCCTTTTTTTTGCCATTAAAAGAATTTGTTTCAGAATAAAGTTTTGAAGTATATGCAATGCTTTCTTTGAGAGGTTTTTATATCCGATATTAAACAGATGTTCTGCTCTTTTCCTGTCAATCTCCTCAAATTTTAATGGCCTGAAATATGAGGATAAAAGTTTTACTGATTTCCCACCTTTCTTCCTGAATAGTTCAAGAACCTTATCACAGAATATCAGGTATTCTTCTAATGTTTTCGGACGAATCCCGATTATATCATAGGACATTTCCTTCGCATCATGCTGCACCTTAAAGCCAGTAAAGATATAGCCATCAAGAACCATACTCGGAGCAAAAATTTTTAGCTGCTGATTTTTTTCTTCTTCAGGAAGTGAATCAAGATGGGTGGTAACATATGGAAGTGTGGCAATGTGTACCTGTCTGAAGACACTGGCTTTCTTGCAGGCCATTCTCTGCCACTTTCTTTCTCCGTATCTACCGTATGCCCTCATTATGCTTTTATTGATTCTGTTCCAGTTTTTCTCATCAATATCAGGTTCTGTGAATGGGTGCAGAGCTCTTATTCCTTCACGAATTGCACAGTAGGTTGTCAGGGCACGGCACCTGTTAAGAAGATGTTTTATGTCAGCGTAAGATAGGGAGGGCTTTTTTTCATCTATTTTCGCTGGCATTATGGGTTTGTCTATCCAGGAACCAGACAAATATGCAAGATAGTCATTTGTCAGAATTTCATAAAGAGTTACTGGTTTTTTATCTTGAACAGGGGTGCCGAGATCAAATCCAGCCATGTGGCTGTGCATATCAAAAAACTGGATTTTGTCAATGAAACTCTTAAGTTCCCTGCGCATTTTGTTCTTGTCCATTTCCGGATTCACACAGTAATCTTCCTGAAAAAACTTATGATTTATCATAATGCCATACAAGGTATATGTCAATAAAAGAGGAAACAAAAAATCCGGGATGGCATCTGAAGATTCAAGAGACAGGCGAAACAGATTGAAAAAGAGTCCGTGTCGTTTATTTTCTTGAATTCGTGAAGTCGCATATTTGCGCACCTGAGGATATATCTTGATTTCCAGTGATGTGTTATTGTGGTGTAACAGTATCGGCTGGAGCACGGGTTATCATGTACGCAGATTCACATTTAATTTTTCAAAAGGTTATAAATGTATTAAAATAAATGCAATCAAAAAGGGAGAAAAGTGATTATAGACAAACTGGAAAGTTTTGAAATCTATAAAAAAATTAACAGAAGGTTTTCACATGCGTTTGATTTTATATTAAATTACGAACGAAGCCGTATGGGAGAAGGGAAATACGAGATTGATGGAAGCAAGGTATTTGCCCTTGTTCAGGAATACCATACGCAGTCATCTGATAAATTTGTCTGGGAAGCACACAGAAAATATATTGACCTTCAATACATGCTGGAAGGTACAGAAGATATGGGTTATGCTCACATCAGCAGCATGAAACCAATCTCAGATTATATTGATACAGACGACTACATTCTGTTTAAGGGCGATGGAATGTACATTAAAGTTAGAGAAGGTTTTTTTACGATATTTTTTCCACACGACTGCCATAAGGTAAGAGTAAGTACAGGCAGTATTTCTAAGGTCAAAAAAATTGTTGTTAAAATTTTAGTTTGAGAGGAGGAGTATATGAAGATTGCGTTAACACTTTACACACTCAGAGAATTTGTTCAGAAACCGCAGGATATGGCGAAAACTTTTAAAAAAGTTAAAGAGATAGGATATAACGCAGTGCAGCTTTCAGCACTTGGTCCAATAGATAAGAAAGAACTCAAAAGGATGCTTGATGATGCCGGACTTTATGTGTGCGCAACCCATGTTTCGTTTCAGACGCTTACTGATGAGTTAAGAAAAACTGTTGAAGAACATCATATTTTAAGTTGTCCGCATATGGCAATTGCATCCATACCGGTTGAGATGCGTAATGAAGAAGGCTATCACAGATTTGCCCTGGAATGTAACAGGATCTCCAGGGACTTACGGGCTGAAGGGCTGAAACTCAGTTATCATAACCATGCATTTGAACTTGCAAGGTTTGGAGAGAGAACCGGCCTTGATATTATTTATCAAGAAAGTCAACCTGAATACCTGTTTGCTGAGATTGATACATACTGGATACAGTACGGGGGAGGCGACCCTACCTGGTGGATAAGAAAAATGAAAAACAGGATAAAAATTATTCATTTCAAGGATATGGGAATTATTGATAATATGCCCACAATGTTTGAGGTTGGAGAGGGCAATCTTAACTGGCAGGAAATCATTGAAGCATGCAAATATTCTGGCGTTGAATGGATAATTGTTGAACAGGATATTTGCAAAAGAGACCCTTTTGTAAGTGTGGAGATAAGTTTTAAAAACCTTCGTGCAATGGGGCTTCAGGCATACTGAAATGAGCATCAGAGAAAGAATACTTTCAGTTTTTCATGGGGAAAAACCTGACTGCATACCTTTTGTTCTTGACCTTTCCCACTGGTACTATCACAGGTATAAAAAGCCCTGGGACCTCACAATGCCCTATAATATTCCTGATACCGGGCTTATTGAAATTCACAAAAAGTTTGGAGCAGGATTTTATGTCCCGATTTTACCCGTCGGGTGGTATCCCGAGTATCCGTCACAGGTAATATGTAAAGTATGGAAGGAAGATTTTCAAGGAGTTCCTTCTATTGTCTGGGAATATGAAACTTCGGCCGGCAAAATAAGAAGACAGAGGGTATGGGAGGAGAAATCTTATTCCTGGCCTATTCACAGGTGGGGTGTAAAAACAAAGGAAGGCCTGGATGTTCTTCAGTATGTTCTGACAGAAAGAAAGTTTATCCCAGATTTTGAGAGCTACACAAGGTGGGAAGATGCTGTTGGTGAAATGGGAGTTGTCTACATGCCTTTTGGTTACAGTGCGATGGGAATGCTTTTGAATGCATGGATGGGTGTTGAAAGGACAATTTATGCGGCATACGATATGGAAAACAGATTGAAGGACTTTGTTGACAGTGTCAATGAGAACAATCTTAAACTGGTTGATCTTCTTTGTGAGTCGCCGGCAGAAATAATCATGATGGGAGACAATTTTTCATCTGATATTCAGCCACCTTCATTTTTTGAAAAGTGGTCAAAAAGATTTTATGTTGAAGCAGTAAAACGGTTTCATCTGGTCGGGAAAAAAGTTGCGGTTCATATAGATGGGAGATTGCGTGGTGCACTTAAAATGATTGCCGAAACAGATGCTGATTGTGCTGATGCTGTAATTCCCTTTCCTTCCGGGGATCTCACTCCAGAAGAATGTAGAAAAGAATCCGGAGAGAATTTTATACTTTCTGGTGGAGTTGCACCAGTGCTATGGCTGACTGAAAATCCTGTTTCTGAATTCAAGAATGCCATTATCAGGTGGCTTGAAACAAAGAAGCAAAGTTTTCGCCTGATGGCAGCAGCAGGCGATCAGGTTCCTCCTGGTGCCGAGGAAGAAAGAATTAATCTGATGAGAGAAATAGTTGAGGAATACGGTAAACTCTAAAAAGGACAAAGGAATGCTAACAAGAGAAAATTTCACAGGTATATGGGCCGGGGTTCCCATAGCATGGAATGATGATGAAACATTTGATGAAAAAACTTACAGACAGGATATTGAAAGATGTTGTATGGCGGGTGTTCCTGGGATTTATACAGGCGGAACCACTGGTGAATTTTACGCGCAGGAGTTTGATGAATTTTGCAGAATAACTGATGCTACAATTGCAGAATGTAAAAATGCAAAGGTTCCGGTGATGATTGGTTGCACATCCACCTACACTGGAGGGGTAATAAGAAAAGCACTTTATGCCGTTGAAAAAGGAGCGGATGCCATACAGATTGCTCTTCCTTTCTGGTTGAGTGTGCCTGACGATTGCATTGTTTCCTTTTTTCGCGACGTGGCGAAATCTATCGGGAACATTCCCATCTCCATATACTGTGCAGGGGAAAGAATGAAAAAAATCTCACTGTACAACAACTGATAGAAATCAATAATAATGTTCCTACCGTCTTTCATATAAAAGGAATTAATGTCCCGGATTCAGAAAAAGAACAGGCATGTCTCCAGTTAAAGAAAGTTTTCAATATCTTTGTCGGTGAGAACCTTCTTTCAAAACTTGGGAGATGTGGAGCAATCGGTTCATGCAGTTCACTTGTTTACTTAAACCCGTCAATTTTTCTTCACATGCAGAAACTCCTTTTTGAAAAAAACTGGTCTCAACTTGATATATGGTGCAGTAAAGTACATCAAATAATTTTTGAGGGGTTGAAACCTGTAATAGCAAAGGGTTGTGAAGACAGTGCAGTTGACCGGCTTATTGGAAGAAGTGCCGGCTTTTTAAAGACATCACTCCGCTGTCGCAAGCCGTATCCGTTTTGCACACAGGAAGACCTTGAAAATTTCAGAAACTGGCTTAGAAACAATCTTCCTGAGTTTTTGAACCTAGAGTGGAAAAATGAAAATAAAGCAGGTTAAAGCAATTGATGTGCACGGTCATTTCGGCGATTATTTAACAAAGGACAGAATTTACAAAAATATCATGACAGGCAATCTTGACGTCGTCCAGAAGAGGGCAAGACAGGCAAACACAAAAATAACAATTGTTTCTCCACTCAGCGCGTTTTTTCCTGAGCCAGGAGACCCAGCTGGCGCAAATCAAAGATCGTTGTCAGTAATAAAAAAGAAAAGAAATTTTTTGATGTGGATAGTTGTTGATCCGATGCGTCCTGAAACATTCAGGCAGGCAGAGGTCTTCTCAAAAGAAGGTTGCTGTGCCGGCATAAAAATTCATCCATTTTTGCATGGATATCCGATAAAAAAATACGGGAACCGCATTTTTGAATTTGCGGCAAAACATTCCATTATAGTTCAGTCCCACAGCGGGCAAAAAAATTGTATGCCTGATGATTTTGTTCCTTTTGCAAACAATTTTCCCGAAGTGAAAATCATCATTTCGCATCTGGGCTGTTCACACATTACAGAATTAACACTCCAGATGGACGCAATTTCCAGAAGCAGGAACAATAATCTCTTTACGGATACATCAAGCTTCCGTTCAATTTTTCCTGGTCTGATAGAAATGGCTGTAAAAAACATTGGTGCTGAAAGAATATTGTATGGCACTGATACACCATTGTATTTTGCACCGTGTCAGCGGGCAAGAATTGATAATGCCGACATATCTGAAAGTGAAAAGCTTTTAATATTGAGAGAAAATGCATTCAATATTTTTGGAGAAAAACTTATCAAATTGTATCGCGGAAAAACTTTTTGAAATTGGAGAAAGCAAGATAACTTGGTTTGCAATGAGTGATACTGTTTGTATTACAGGCAAGGGCGCTGAAATCATTACTGATTGTTTCAGAAATTACATGGAGATCTTTGATGAAACCTGAACTGAGAGAGGTTGACAGAAAAATATGGAGCGAAATCGGGCAGATTATTCCAGAAAACATTTTTGACTTTCATATCCACTGTATTTATGAAGGTGGTTTCACTGGCAGGATCCCTGATCCGTTAAAGATTTATCTGCCCTGCGATATTGAAGCAGTTCTGGATAACATGAGGACCGTCCTGCCAGAAAGAAAAACTACAGGTATTATAACTGGCTGGCCTGCCATTACTGCTGATTTATTGAAGCAGAATGATTATATTTCTTCTTCCGCTGCAAGAAATAATCTTTTTTTTCTTGCATTGACAGCGCCACAAATGGATGCCCGGTATCTTGAGAATATTGCTAAAAAAAGAGAGTGTGTCGGGTTTAAGCCGTACAAATGCTTTGCAGATTTTCCTGAGGATGCAAGAATTACTGATTACATAACTGAAAAACAGATTGAGATAGCAGACCATTATGGTTTGATCATCACAATCCATCTTTCAAAAAGAGCGGGAATTTCAGACCCGCTGAACCTGGAGGATTTAGACCGCCTTTCTGAAAAATATCGTTCTGTCTTCTGGAACCTTGCACACTGTGGAAGGTCATTCATACCTGATTATATTGAGAACGCAGCCGTTCATCTCAAACGATTGATGAAACGAAATATCTATCTTGATACTGCCGCTGTAACCGATAACGAGGTTTTTACTATTGTATTCTCAGAATTTGGGCCCGACAGAATACTTTATGGCAGCGATATTCCTGTTTCTTTTTTAAGGGGAAGGTGTGTTGGTTTTGGCTATGACTGGGCTTTTATTACAGAAGAAACACATTCAATTACTGCAAGTTTTCCTGTTAAGCCAGCACTTTTGCTTTATGAACAGATAAAAGCAATGAACAAAGCGTTTAGAAAAACCGGTTTCAAAATGCCTGAGATTGAAAAGATATTTTTCAGGAATTCCGAAAAAATCATTCAGAAAATTACAAAAGGAAAAGAGCATGATTAAATTGAAAAAAGGGCCACGACTCTGGAGAAAAGCAAAACAGATTATACCCGGCGGTGGAAATCTGAGATCAAAATATGCAGAACTTTTTTTGCCTGACGGCTGGCCATCATATCATGTAAAGGCAAAAGGGATAAAGGTCTGGGACCTTGACGGAAATGTTTTCAAGGATTTCTCTATATTTGGCATAGGTTCGTGTGTTCTTGGTTACGCAGACCCTGATGTGAACAAAGCGGTGATAAATGTAATAAGACAAGGTTCAATGAGCACACTGAACTGCCCGGAAGAAATTGAACTTGCAGAAATACTTCTAAAGATGCATCCATGGGCGCAAATGGTAAGATTCGCACGCTGTGGTGGAGAAGCAATGGCAATTGCTGTGAGGATTGCAAGAGCATATACTGGCAGAGATACTGTTGCATTTTGCGGTTATCACGGCTGGCACGACTGGTATATTTCTGCAAACATTGGTGATACTTCAAACCTTGACGGTCATCTTTTACCAGGTCTTGACCCTGCCGGTGTACCAAGGTGTCTTAAGGGTACATCAATTCCTTTCACCTATAATAAGATAGATGAACTTCATCAAATTGTGAGACATAATAAAATTGCAGCCATTGTAATGGAACCAATGAGAAGTATCTGGCCTGAAAATAATTTTCTTGATAAGGTTCGTGAGATCGCTGAAAAAAACAATGCCGTGTTAATCTTTGATGAAATTACGAGCGGATTCAGGATGACTGTTGGTGGTGTTCATACACTTTTAGGAGTTCAACCGGATATTGCTGTGTACGCAAAAGCAATGAGCAACGGATTTCCAATGGCTGCGGTTGTCGGAAAGGGTGAGATAATGAAAGCGGCTGAAAAAAGTTTTATCAGCAGTACGTACTGGACCGAAAGAATCGGTCCTGCAGCAGCCATCGCGACCATCAGGAAAATGAAAAAGAAAAATGTGCCGGATCACCTTGTGAAAATTGGAAATAAAATCATGAAACTTTGGTCAGAATCGGCAAAAGAAAATGGTCTTAAAATAAAGATTTCTGGAATGCCACCGCTTGCGAGTTTCTCATTTGATTACGGAATGCAATCCCAGGCAATCCAGACATTTTTTACCCAGGAGATGTTAAAAGCGGGTTATCTTGCATGGAAGTCAGTGTACGTTTCTTACGCTCACAAAGAAAGGGATGTAAACAAGTATATTTGCAAACTGAACCAAGTATTTGGTAAAATATCAATCGCTATAAAGGAAAATAGTGTTCAGAAACTTCTGAAAGGAACTATAGCCCGTGAAGGATTCAAAAGATTAGTTTAGCGAATAAAAAAATGGACAATCCCTGGCAGATAGCACAAAAACAGTTTGATGTAACAGCAGAAATGATTGGACTTGAAGATTGGCTCCGCCGTCTATTAAGAGAGCCGAAAAAAGTAATTGTTGTTTCTGTTCCTGTTCGTATGGATAATGGAAACGTCAAGGTTTTTGAGGGATACCGCGTACAGCACAGTACAGCCAGAGGACCTGCAAAGGGAGGTATTAGATATCATCCGGATGCTAACCTTGATGAAGTAAAGGCACTTTCAATGTGGATGACATGGAAATGTGCTGTTGTAGATATACCTTTTGGCGGAGGAAAAGGTGGAATCAGGTGTGATTTCAAATCTATGTCTCATGGTGAACTTGAGAGAATGACCCGAAGATATACTTTAGAAATTGCAGGCATAATCGGACCAACAAAAGATATTCCTGCACCTGATGTTGGCACTGATTCTCAAATAATGGCATGGATTATGGACACATACTCTGCTGTTACTGGCAATTACATACCTGCCGTTGTTACAGGAAAACCTTTGCAAATTGGTGGCTCTGAAGGAAGAAAAGAGGCAACAGGCAAAGGTGTTTATTTCACAATATTAAGCTATTTCAAACATAAGAAACAATCAATAAAAGGAAAGAAGGTAGTTATTCAAGGTTTTGGAAACGCTGGAAAATATGCGGCATTACTTCTTGAGAAGGACGGCTTCACTATCATTGGAATTAGTGATTCCACAGGAGCGATTTATAACCCAAAAGGTATCAAAATAAACAAACTGATAGAGACGAAAGAAAGAACAAAAAGTGTTGTAGACTATAAAGATGCAGAAAAAATCTCTGGAAGTGGAATTTTTGAGATTGAAACAGATGTGCTGATTCCTGCTGCACTTGAATCTGTGATAAATGTTGAAAATGCTGATAAAATTCATGCGAAGGTTATTTGTGAAGCAGCAAACGGACCTGTTACGACAGAAGCAGACAGTATTCTTAAAGACAGAAAGATTACAGTTATACCGGACATTCTTGCAAACGCAGGAGGGGTTATTGTTTCCTATTTTGAATGGGTTCAAAATCTGCAGGGGTATTATTGGACCAAAGAGGAGGTTGATACAAGGTTGAAATTCTTAATGGAAAAAGCATTTAACAAAGTAATCCATACTGCAGAAGAAAGAAATGTATCTCTCAGAACCGCTGCCTTGATGATTGCTGTTGACAGGGTGGCTCTTGCAACAAAATTAAGAGGAATATATTCCTGAAAATGTTGTAAATTCACAATAAAGTACATTTTGCATTGAATATTCAGTAAACGTGTTTACAGAATATTTATAAAATGTTAAATATTGCTTTTATTGGAACAAACGAAGGAAACGGACACATCTACTCATGGAGTGCCATTATCAATGGTTCGTATAATCCTGAATTGATAAAAGAATGCGGTTATCCAGTAATTGTTGAATACCTTTCAAAGAACAAAAACAATCTTGGCATAGACGGTGCACGGGTAACTCATATCTGGACTCAGGATAAAACAATAGCATATCAAGTTGCTAAAACGACATTCATTGACAGTGTAATTGACTCGCCAGAGCAAGCAATTGGAAAGGTTGATGGAGTTATAATAACAACAGATATTGGTTCAACACACGTTCCTCTTGCCAGACCTTTTATTGAAGCGAATATTCCTGTGTTTGTTGATAAGCCACTCGCAGATACAAGAAAAGATCTGAAGATTTTTTACCAATGGCATAAGCAGGGTAAGCTTGTTATGTCCTGTTCAAGTATGAGGTATGCCCGAGAAATAAGGTCAATAGATTTTGCTTCTGCCGGGAGGATTGAATATATCAGCGGGATAATGGCAAAATCATGGGAAAGATACGGTGTCCATGCAGTTGAAGGATTATATGCCATTACAGGCACACAGATAGATTCAGTTCTAAACACTGGAGATGAACGTCTTAATCTTGCTCTTATTGAACACACAAATGGTTTGAGGGCATTGCTTCAGGTTATCTACAATTCAAGAATATTTGGAAGGTACGATATTTTTTGTGAAAGAGAGACCTTTACAATTGAGGCAACTGATTATTTCTATATGTTTAAGAGACAGATTGAGGATATTGTGAGGTTTTTTATTGAACGTAAACATCCTTTTCCATTTTCACAAACAATTGAGATAATAAAAACAGTTATTGCAGGTATTGATTCACGAAAGAACCGGAGAAAGGTACACCTTTCCGAAATAAATCTGGAGGAATAATGGGAGTGCTTGACAGGTTCTGCCTTCAGAATAAGGTGGCAGTTGTGAGTGGTGGTGCAGGAAAATATGGAAGGTTCATTGTTGAAGGTCTGGCAGAGGCAAAGGCGATAGTTTATGTGGTTTCAAGGAATATTGAAAACTGTGAAAATCTTGCATTGCAGCTGAGAGAAAAAGAATATCAGGTTTTTTCTGGATATCTTGATATGGGAAACACCGAAAGTATTCTTGCAATGTACAGAAGAATAATTGAAGAGCAGGGAAGGGTGGATATACTTGTGAATAATGCTGTTTTGAGACCGATGAAACACTATGACGACCCTATAGAGAATTTTGACCTTTCAATGAAAATAAATGCAACCGGCATTATGAATATGACAAGAATTTTTGTCAAAGATATGATAGAAAGAAAAAATGGAGTCATAATAAACATATCTTCAATGATGGGTGTTATCGGGCCTGACTTTACTGTTTACGAGGGCACAGACATGGATGCGCCGCCTGATTATTTTTTTCACAGGGCAGGGCTCATTTCTCTTACAAGATACCTTGCTGCAAGATACGGGCAGTACAACATACGGGTTAATTGTATTTCACCAGGAGGTCTTTATTCAAATCAGCCAGATATATTTGTTGAAAGATACAAGAAAAGAACATTCCTCGGAAGGATGGCCGACGGAGAGGACATTAAGGGACTTGTGGTATTTCTTGCATCAGACGCCTCTTCATACATAACAGGCGAAAATATTCTGATGGATGGGGGCTATACCCAGAAATGAAAAAACTTTTGATCGTTGGCGGAGGCGGTATCGGCAGGAAGCACATAGATGGATTCATAAGAACAGAAAAGTTCCTTGTTTCTGTCTGCGAAGTAGACCAGAATAAGATACAGCAATTGACAAAAGATTATTCGTTTGAGTACACCTTCAGCAATTTTGATACTGTTGACCTTTCTCGGTTTGATGCAGTGCTGATAGCTACACCTGCAAATTATCATATCCCAATGGCAAAAAAATGCGTTCTCGCGGGAAAACCGTTTTTAATAGAAAAGCCGCTTGCCGTAGACTTAGAAGGTGTTGATGAACTGATAAGGATGGTTAAGGAAAAACAAATTCCCTGTGGAGTTGCTTATACAAGGCGGAGCGTTCCATCCTATAAACAGATTAAGGAATTAGTTGATTCAGGAGTGATTGGCGAGGTAAAGATGGCTAATTTTTATTGTGCTCAGGATTATAGAAAATACAGGCCCGACTATTCACAGATATACTTTGCGAAAAAGGAAATGGGCGGTGGTATTCTCAGGGATTTTATAACTCATATGATTGATCTTGCTCAGTGGTTTATTGGCAGACCCGAAAAGGGATACGGGTTGCGTGCAAACCTTGTATTTGGGGATGCTATTGAAACCGATGATTCAGCAATTGTTATTGGGCAATTTTCAGGAAAACTTGTAAATTTTTACTGTAATGGTTTTCAGAAACCGAATGAATTTACCATAGATATCGCCGGGACAAAAGGAAATCTGAAGTATGTTTTTGTGACAAGAAGCCTTTCAAAAATATTATTTGCTGATAACGATTCCGGACAGTGGAAGGAACTTTGCTCGTTCACCGATGAAGCACAGAACTACTATTATTTTCAGGCAGAAAATTTTCATTGTCTTCTTGAGAACCGTCCCCATAATTTTACCACGATTGAGGAGGCGTCTGAAAACCTTAGATTCGTGCTTGATGTCATTAAATCGTCAGATTTTTAAGGACAAATGATTGGTGGTTTTTTTGTTGGTCTGTTTTTCGGCTTTGTTCTGATACTGCTTGGTATTGAATTTTACTACTATATCCTCGCAAGATACATTGAGAAAGACCTCACTGGAATTGAAGCAATAATTCTTATTTCCTGCCTGATAATTTCCTTTGCAATATGTATATTTCCATTTCTTCACAACAGTGGAATATTTCTTTCAGTTTTCTCGCTCATACCAATGCCTCTTGCTGATTCAATCATACGCACTGTTGTCTTTTCAAAAGAAAAAATACAGCAGCGAATTAGTGAAGAAAAAGAACTGAATAACTGGCTTTATACAATAGAAAACCAGCCGGAAAATGTCAATGCCTATGTTGCAGCCGGAGATATCTATTTCAGAAGAAACGAGTTTGAGAAGGCCCTTGAATTTTATCTGAATGCACAGAAGGTAATGGATATGCCGTACATTATGGAAAAAATCAAAATTACTGAAAAGGAAATAAAGATAAAGAAGGGAATTGTCTGGGTATGTCCTGAATGCAGTTTTGATAATCCTGCAAATGCATCAAAATGCAAAATATGCGGTTATTCTAAGCTGGACAGGGATCTGATTAAAGATGTAAGACACCACAGAAGAGAGATATTTAAAGCCTTCCTATTTATTGGCTTGGCTCCACTGGGAGTTATTCTCTTTATTGTGCTTTATATTATAATGCCTCCGTATCTTGCGCTTGTATTTACAATACTGGTTATATATCTCACGATAAGGTTTTTCTGCACCTACTGACACTATCTGAATTCCAAAAATAGCGCATCATCAAGATTGTGAAAATCTCTTGTTGTAAGCCGTGCACACGAAGAAAGTTCTCTGGTGAACCTGTTGTAAACAGAATAATCATATCTTGCAAGATGAAAAATCCATCTCTCATTTTTTGCAGGAGTTCTACCTTTCAGTAAAGGGAGTCCTTTGAAGGGTATCCCGACCTCAATAGACCAGTATTCGTCCATATCAGATGAATCATTCAGTGTCCCCTTGATGAAACTTCCAATTACGATTCCATCGCAATTCCATTTTGAGCATTCAATGACATGCTGGCGGTATTCAGAAGACGGTAGGAACGCATCAAAAATCGTCCGGACTGGTGAGAATTCAAATTCAAAATACCCTGGATCATTGATTGACGGTTTTATGAATGCTTCAACAACATCCTGTTCCCAGGTGAAGCTATCCCTTTCAGTGTATGTTGCCCGTATATCAAGATCATAACACCTGAAACCAATATAGAGATATCTGTCATCATAAAGAATCTTCGCTTCTGTTCTGGAAAGTGGCGTTTGTAAGGAAACAGGTATGAAAAATTCAAGTGTTTCAGCATCATGCCAGGAATCTTCATTAAGAATGCCATCAATACTGAGGGGTTTGTCCACATAACTGCAGTTATAAATTATTCTATGTGCCATATTACACATCTCCAAAGAAAAGAGCGGGATACGGGGATCGAACCCGCATTTCAAGCTTGGGAAGCTTGCACTCTACCATTGAGTTAATCCCGCTTACAATAAATTATACACTCGGAGTAGTTGAAATCAAGAAAATCAGGATGTACCCTTAGATGGATGAGAAGCATCCCTGCTGACAAATCTGAATCTTGAAAAAAAAGAAATTGCGCAGAAAACAACAACCCAGGTCAAATTACCTGAAATCAAAAAGCCGACAAAACCAGAGATACCAATATAATCAAGAATTGCCATTGATATAATATTAAATCTGATATGAGAATTAAGGTTATTCTGCTTTACAATTCGTTTTTTCAGGAAATGTGTTATACCATCAATGAAAAAGAAAACAGCAAGTCCAGACAAGTAAAGAAAATATTGGACAATTCGCATGGCCTCATTGACTTCATAAAATTCTGAAGGTGGCTGAAATGAAAGATAGTGCTTCATATAAAAGGCAATCCCCGCAATTATAAGCGGGTTAACAAGCATTGCAAGATTAAGAATTCTCACCTGATTAATTCTTTGTTTTTTATCCATAGATTAATTATAACATCTTGACTGAATAAGTAAAAAAAAATATACTTTTATCAGCGCCTGTAGCTCAATAGGACAGAGCATCTGCCTTCTAAGCAGAGGGTTGCCCGTTCGATTCGGGCCAGGCGCGCAGTGCCCTGAGTGCGAAGGTACAGGAATTATGTTTCAGGCAATATCCTATTTTTCAATAAACAAAACGATAAGACATTGTATCAAAACTTCAGCTTAAGATTTCAAAAACAGTGAACTCTTACACCACCTTTTCTCTAATTGATAAGGAATATAGTGCCATTATTGCTGATTCTACCCGGCTGAGACCTCAATCCAAAAGCCAGATGCCTGTTGAAATTCTCAGAAAAAATAGTATAATACTGCAGGGTAAAGGTTTTCAGAAATACGCAAAATAGCAGAAAACTGGCTTAAATATAGCACAGGACAAAATCTTCAAATTCTGTACTACTGCAATTTTTTGATAAACAGTGATATTGGGCCGTTAGCTCAACTGGCAGAGCAGGGCACTCTTAATGCCAAGGTTGGAGGTTCGATTCCTCCACGGCCTACATTTTATTTTCCATAAAGGAGGAATCGAATGGAGCGAAGATGTTTAGGTCTGAGCAAGCGAAGACCTATGCGGATGGCCGAGCCGAGTTGTAGTGGGAGACGAGGCCGCCGATTCCTCCACGGCCTACAACATGGTAATTGATCGCACGGGATTAAATGCGGTAGTGGCGGTTAGGCCTGAGAATGCTGATATCCCTGCACAGGAAGAAACGAAAATAAAGTAAGTTTAAGCAAAAATCAATTTCGTCCGGGCATAATGAGAAATGTGATAAAACTCCCTGAACGCGGAAAGGCAGTTTTTGTCGGAGACACCCATGGTGACATCCAGGCATCCCGTCTTGTAGTACGGCAATATGCGAAGAAGGGTTTTTATGCAGTATTTCTTGGAGATTATGTTGACCGCGGAGAACAAAGCAAGGAAAACATAAACTTTCTACTCTCTGCTCAGAAACAATATTCAAGAATCATCCTCCTTGCCGGCAATCATGAGATGTCAACAATAGAGCCAGTATCTCCATCTGAATTCTGGGATTCTCTTGACCAGAAGCAGACAGATGAATACACTGAAATATTCAAGAACTTTCCACTGGCAGTTTCAGGCAATGGCTTTCTTGCCGTTCATGCTGGACTGGCTGATTTGTCCTGTCTTGACGACTGGGATAAAATAGTACCTGGAGACCCCAACTGGATAAAAATATTATGGGCGGATTTCAGGGAAAAAGAAGGAGAGTGTCTCGGATCGCTGGGTGGAAGGATAAAACTTGGCAGGGATTATTTTTACAGGGTTATGAATTCTCTTGGAAAAAATGTACTCATTCGTTCTCATGATCCGTATGCGCCTGAAAGAATGTTCAATAATCGCTGCCTGACCCTCTTCACTTCTGCATCCTACGGAAAACTCCGGCAGATTGCTGTGCTTGATCTGTCAAAATATGTAAAGTTAATTGATGATTTTGAATTGATTACATTCTAAAATGGCAAAGAATTTTTCGGAATATTATCTTGCGGAAAAAATAGGTGTTGGTGCATTTGCAATTGTTTATAAGGCGTACTCGCAACTGCAGAAGCCGACTTACGGAAAGATTGTTGCGATAAAGGTGCTCAATGAGAAAATTCAGGGCGCAAGTGAAAGCAAGGTTATAAAGCAATTTGAAAGGGAAGCGAACATTGCGATGCAGCTAAATCATGAAAATGTGGTAAAGGTGTTTAACTGGGGCAAATTTAATGGTAGATACGCCATGATAATGGAATATGTTGAAGGAAAGAATCTCAACGAGTTCATCCACGAACCTGGGAAATACGGTTTTCCGACACTGGTAGAAATAGGATACAAGATCGCTTGCGGACTGGTACACATTCATTCCCACGGAATTGTGCACAAGGATATCAAACCAGAAAATGTTTTGATAACAAATGATTTGAAGACTGTGAAGATTACAGATTTTGGTATTGCAAAAGTTCCAAGGAAATGGTGGCAGAGAGACCTTTTTGAAAGGGCCGGTAGTGAAAGAAGGTTCAGCCATATTTCCTATGCTGCACCAGAACAAAAGGCAGGCCATTCTGATATTCGTTCAGATATATACAGCCTCGGTGTCCTGATAGATGAACTTATTCTTGTTAAACTTTCAATTCCGGATGTCCCGGGGAAAAATGAGCAGGACTATTTCAGAAGAATCTCTGAGGTTATCTTTAAATACAGAAAGACACTCAGGATTCTTTCAGAAAATCTTTCAATTCCTGAGGATTTCAAGAGTATTCTCAGAAGGGCAACTCACGACGATCCCTCAATGAGATTCCAGACAGCAACTGAGTTTGTTTTTGCACTTTCCAGGTTTATTGAAGAATCAGGATGATACGAAGTCCAGAAGAATTGAAACAAAACAGGCAATCGCATTACCTTTGCCAATCTCACCGAGTCCTTCCATTGTTTTTGCCTTTATTCCGATCTGCGACGGTTCTATATGAAGTAATTCTGCGATATTTTCCTTCATTTGAACATACCATGTCTTCAGTACAGGTTTTTCTGCAATCAGTATTATGTCAACATTCAGAATTTTCGCATGGCAGGACTCAAATTTTTTTCTATAGTGTTTCAAGATTACACTGCTGCTTATTCCTTTCAATGATTGGTCCGTATCAGGGAATTGGGAGCCGATGTCCTCTATGGCGAGGGCACCCGCGATTGCGTCTGCAATTGCATGCAAAACCACATCTCCGTCGCTATGTCCTTTCAGACCAGAGTGATATGGTATCTCAATACCCGCAAGAGTCAGTTTTCTTCCTTTTTCAAAAACATGTATATCAAAACCAGATCCAATTCTCATACAGAAAATTTACCAGAAAACAGGAATCAGTCAAGTCATTGTACAAGTTGGGTATTTAGGTAACACTTTTTGATGATATTTCTTACTGTTTTTCTACTTTTCTTCCGCCCTTCTTCTGCAAATTAGGGTCTGGATGGATTTTATTTTTCTTCCTCTTTTGTAAATCCCCCTCAATCCCCTTTTTTCATTCTCTCCCAGTTCTCCCTCTTTTTATTTCTCCTTCCTTTTATAAAGGAAGGTTGGGGATGGATTTTTCTTTTCTCCTCTTTCAAAAGGGGGAGAATGGTGGGGTAAAAAATTAGGGTCTTTCGTAAATAAGTTGCATTTGTACTATTTAATCCTGGATTTAATAGCCCGCAATGCTGATAAATTTTTAATCTGAAATAATCAATATCTTTGTATTCACCTGTTTGCCACAGGCAGGTAAGCCATTTTCTTTATCTTTTAGTTTTACTGTTAAACCCTTCCAATTATATCACCTTAGGCAATTTGGGGAAATCTCAAATTTCCCTTTTATCCGCTGGTATACGCTGTCACCCAGGATTCTTCATTTCAAATTACATCTTTTATGATTAAAAGAGCTGCTACTCCTAAGAGAACTAATCCAAAAATTAATTTAATTGTTCTTGATTTTAATCTTTTAGCCATTAAACGAGAACCAGTTTGACTTCCTAAGAATACCGCAATAACACAAAGTATCCATATAATCCAGTTGGGTTGAGCAGCTGTAACAATATGAGAAATAAAGCTGGAAAAGCCCGAGAAAGTTATAACCATAGCTGAAGTAGCTGCTGCTTTTTTAGGTTCCAAACCAGCTATATAAAGCAATGGAACGACAAAACTTCCGCCACCCCTTCCTATTAATCCTGCAAAAAAGCCAAGAATACTTCCCCCAGCAATACCAAGTATCATCTTTTTACTTGAGGATAATTTACCTGTTTTTGGCTTCCATCCGCTAAGCATAAGGATTGCTGCAGCAGCAGTAAATAGAGCAAATATTAAAATTACTGGTTTTGTAGGTAAGGATATATTTAGCCAGGTCCCAAAAGGGGCAAAGATAACCATAAAAATTCCAAAAGGTATAGCTGTTCTCCATTCTATGAGTTTTTCTTTTCCATAAGTAAAAGCTGCAGATGATGAGTTTACAACATTTAAAAGCATACCTAAGGGAATTGCCTGTGTTTTGAAATCCATCCCCATCCAAAAAAGAATAGGTATGTAAATTTGAGAGCCTCCCAACCCAAGCATTGAGAATATAAATGAAATAAAGAAAAATATTATCGGAGTGAAAAAAATCATTTAAGTAAGTTCCAAACCATTTTAGCCGCAATTAAATAAAGTATTATACCAATTACGATTTTAACCTGACGCCTGTTAAGTTTTTCTTTCATCAAGTAAGCTCCTAATAATGCTCCTGCTATAGAGCCAATTGCACATAATATTAACAAGGAAATATTAATGTTCCCGAGAGCCACATGACCTAAAAATCCAGAAAAGGAAGAGAATATTACAATAAATGCTGTTGTGGCTGAGGCTTTCTTAGGATTAAACCCTAACCATACCAAAACAGGAACAATAAAATTACCTCCTCCCACTCCTAATAAACCTCCCAAATAACCAGCAAGAGAACCAACACCTGCTCCATATCCTATTAATTTTTTAGTATTGGTCTCAATCTGTCTTTCCTTAGATTCATAAAATAGCATCATACTCCCGGCAAAAACTAAAAATCCTACAAATAACCAGAGTAAAATATTACGGGGTAAATGCTCTGCGGTTCTTGCACCTAAGGGAGATAGAAGTGAAGCTACAATTAAAATTGGAAATGCGGTTTTAAAAACAATCAGTTTTTTCTTAGCAAAACTAACAGAGGCAAAAACCATAGCAATGGAATTCAATAAAAGGGCTGTGGACATTGCAGTTAATAAAGGAATTCCTAAAGTTAGAAATACGGGTATAAGAATAAATGCCGCACCCACTCCAGCAATGGTCAAAACTGTTGTAAAGATAAATGTAACAATACTGGCAATAATATAAGTACCCATATCATTCCTTATTTACCCGTGCAAAAGAAATTAGAGAAAATAAATCTGGTAATTATTATTTCTAAACATTTATTTTCTTTGATATTCAGAACAGGGAATGCAAAGTTTCTTATTATCTTTTATTCTTATTCCGTGGGCAAAAACAATCTCTCCACAATTTTCACACTCATACCAATCAAATGTTGATTTTTCGCCTTTAAAATCATAATCAAAAACTTCTGATATTTTAAACAATACCTCATCAGGTTGTTTCATTATATTTTCAATCATCGGGTCAACTATGTCAGAAGGAATATCCTTTGGTTCAATGCCATCTTTTCTCATTTGAACAAACTTGGAAGCCAAGCCTTTCTTTTGAAATTCAGGCCTAATCACTACCCTTACTGCCTTTTTCCTTTTTACATCCACCAAAACTATGCCTAATTTACTATAATGTAATTTTTCTATATTTTCTTTGCCAAAAGTGCAGCCAGTGGTAACCTGGACGCCATCTCCAAAACACATCTGGGCATGGGATGGACCCGCTTCCAAAAAACAAAATAGTTCCTTATTAGATGTTCTTTCGACTCCTAACTTTTTCATTGCTGCCAATCCTGCTCGCAAACCCAGAGGCATAGCTGGACACTTATGGCCATGAAATTTAATCGCCATTTCTAACAATTCCTTATCTACCATCTTTACCTCCTGTTATTTTTGTTGGTATAGTTTTATAAATTTTTCTAATGCCTTTTTTCTTTCTTTTATTCTTTCAACCCAAATTTCAAGTAAAGTTTTGCCGGAAGGAGTAATCTTATAAATTCTTTTTCTTTTTTCACCTTCTTTTTTCCATAAAGACTTAACAAAACCTTCTTTCTCCATTTTTCTCAAGGTCCGATAAACCGCACCTATATCAATAGTATCTTTATGGAAACCCAGTATCTCCAATCTGTTTATCAATTCATATCCGTAAGATGGCCCATTTGACAAAAATAAAAGCAAACTCGGCTGAATAAACCTTGAAATCCTGTGCAGAGAAAAATCACAACGTCTTTCTTTTTCATCCAATTTCTTTTTTATCTTCACATTTCCCTCTGATTATATGATTTAATCATATATTATTGAATTGCCTTTTTTATTTTCTCAATTACCTCTTCAGTTTTCATATTTCTAATTTCTATACCAATGTGATTATCTGGATTAAATCCAGATTCTTTTAATGCATCTTTAAACATCTTCTTCTGCATATGTGGGTCACAACCAGCAACAAATAACTTTTCTACATCCACTCCTTTAAGCAAATTTTTTAGATATTCATCTCCATCCTCAGCACAAAGTTGTGGATGAATTCCTACCCAATCTACTAGTTTCTCCTTCCTTATTGCATTTAACACCTCATACTCATTTATATCTTTAAAGGAAGGGCATGTCCCTAAACATACACAAAAAAGTAATCCTTTCTTTGCCATTTTAACCTCCT
>DYKA01000116.1 GCA_020722805.1 Vermiphilus sp. | reverse complement strand
TGCCTGAGTATCGCGCACTTTGTTGATAAGTATTAACTTTGTGCCAAACATAACGACCTTCACTGAGTTTTTACTACTTTTTTATATTTGGGTCTGTTTTTATCTGAACCTTTACACTTTCTTTCTCTTTTGATCTTGCAATCATCTCATTGATAAATCTATCGTATTCATCCCTGTCTACAGGCGTTTCAACTATTTTATTTTTAAAACCAGAAAGCAAACAGGCATTAATGAACTCAACAGATTTCAATCCCTCCACACCTGGCGATACAAGTGGTTCACCTTCTGTTATTGCTTTGCAGAAATTTCTTATGATTGCGCCGTGTCCTGCATCTGTTTCAGGAATGTTCAATTGTTCCTCTTTTGTTTCTGGAGATGCCCACATGCTTTCATTCTTTACAGTGAACTCGCTTATCGGCACAGAAGTGGAGAAAAACTTCAATGTTTCTCCATTAAAGATTATTTTCCCTTTATCTCCTGCGATCTCCAGATAAAGAATAGAGGGAACTTCATTGGTACATGTATAATAATATCCCCACGCTCCGTTTTCATATTCAAGCAAAACGTTCACCTCATCCTCAACCTCTATTTTGTGGAGTCGTGTTCTTGCCTTTGCCTGGAATTTTTTTGGCAGTCCCGCAAGCATAATGAAAATATCAATCATATGCGGTGCCTGATTTATCAAAACTCCGCCACCTTCTCCCTTCCATGTTGCCCGCCACGAACCACTGTCATAGTATGCCTGGGATCTATAATACGGGTTCACCAGTAAAGTTCTTTTTATATCACCGAGTTTTCCTTCTTCAATAAGTTTTTTCGCGGTAATGAAAACTCCCCTGTTTCTACTTTGATACATCACACAAAATACCTTTCCGGTTTTTTTTGCTGCTTCCACCATTTTATCTGCTTGCCTTACAGTGACGGATATGGGTTTTTCGGTAAGGACATGGAGTCCATGTTCCATTGCGTAAATACTGATTTCAGGGTGGAAATAGTGCGGAGTGGCAACAATTACTGCTTCTGCAAGTCCACTATCAATAAGTTTCTTATAGTCAGTGAAATATTTGACTCCATATTTCTGTGCTACTTCTCTGACCCTGGCTTCTTCACAATCGCAGACTGCCGAAAGTTCTGCTTCTTCAATCTTTTTCATTGTTTCTGCGTGTCCCTGACCCATTCCTCCAGCTCCAACAATGCCTATCTTGACTTTTTTCATGTTTTCCTCCGTTTGTGCGAAACTATTGACACAAATTATTTTATTAAGTATAATCATTTTTTAGAAAAAATCAAAAAGCGGTTTTTCAAACCGTTGAAACCTTTTTGCATCAGATTTCATCTAATACATTTGGAATTTACGGACAAGGTCACCTGTTTCTAAAAAGGAGGAGGATATGGCAGAGTTCAAAATAAAGCCCCTGGGCGATAGGGTGGTGGTGAAGCCAATGGAGCCAGAAGAAAAGACAAAAGGCGGTATTATCCTTCCTGATACAGCAAAGGAAAAACCTCAGGAAGGCAAGGTTGTTGCAGTTGGAAAGGGAAAACTGGATGAGGACGGGAAACACATTAAGATGGAAGTGAAGGTTGATGATGTGGTTCTTTACGGCAAATATGCAGGTACTGAGGTTACAGTTGACAACGAAACATATATGATCCTCCGAGAGGAGGATATTCTTGGGATTGTTGTAAAATAACAACAGGAGGGGAATATGGCCAAACAGATGATTTTTAGTGAAGAGGCAAGAAGAAAAATGCTTCGTGGCATGGAAATCGTTGCTGAAGCATTAAAACCGACACTCGGTCCAAAGGGAAGGTGTGCTGTTATTGAAAAGAAATTCGGCTCACCTACAGTTATCAATGATGGTGTAACAATCGCAAAAGAAATAGAACTGGAAGATGGTTATGAAAATCTTGGTGCCCAGTTGTTGAGAGAGGTTGCCTCCAAAACCAACGACATCGCTGGCGATGGGACAACAACAGCAACCCTGCTTGCTCTCACAATTGCAAGGGAGGGTTTCAAGAATGTTGCCGCAGGTGCAAATCCGGTTCATCTGAGGCACGGAATAGAAAAAGCATCAAGGGTTGTCGTGGAAAAACTCAAAAATATGAGCAAACCGACAAAGGACAAACAAGAAATACAGCAGGTTGCAGCGATTGCTGCCGCAAACGACCATGAGATTGGCAAGATAATTGCTGATGCTATGGAGAAGGTTGGCAACGAGGGCGTTATCACAGTTGAAGAAGCCAAAGGAACAGAAACAGAACTCAAGGTTGTTGAGGGTATGCAGTTTGACCGCGGTTATCTGTCTCCCTATTTTGTCACTGACTCTGAAAGAATGGAAGCAGTCCTTGAAGATACCTATGTTCTCATTCACGACAAAAAGATTTCCGCGATTAAAGACCTTCTTCCTTTACTGGAGAAGATAGCCCAAAGCGGGAAACCCCTTCTTATAATTGCTGAAGAAGTTGAAGGCGAAGCCCTTGCAACCCTCGTTGTTAACAAACTCAGGGGAACCCTTGCCTGCTGCGCTGTCAAAGCACCCGGCTTCGGAGACAGAAGAAAGGCAATGCTTGAGGATATCGCGATTCTCACAGGCGGCAAGGTGATTGCCGAAGAACTCGGAATGAAACTTGAAAATGTTGATATCAGTTTGCTCGGCAGAGCCAAAAGGGTTATTATTGATAAGGAAAATACAACAATAGTTGAGGGCGCCGGCAAAAAGTCGGACATTGAAGGAAGAATCAGCCAGATAAAAAAGGAAATTGAAAAGTCAACCTCTGACTATGACAAGGAAAAACTTCAGGAACGACTTGCAAAACTGGCAGGAGGCGTTGCTGTTGTAAATGTTGGTGCTCCAACTGAATCAGACATGAAGGAAAGGAAAGCGCGTGTTGAAGATGCTTTGAGTGCCACAAGGGCAGCGGTTCAGGAAGGTATTATTCCTGGTGGTGGAGTTGCGCTTCTCAGATGCCAGAGCGAAATAGAAAAGGTTAAGTATGATGATGAGGACGAAAAGACAGGTGGAAAGATTGTTTACAGGGCTCTTGAAGCACCCTTACGACAGATTGCAGAAAACTCAGGGATGGATGGAGCTGTTGTTGTTGACAAGGTGGGGGCATCTGAATCTGAAAGTTTTGGGTTCAATGCTGAACGAGACCAGTTTGAAGACCTTGTCAAGGCAGGCATCATTGACCCGACAAAGGTTGCGAGAACTGCTCTTGAAAATGCGGTAAGTGTTGCAGCGCTGCTACTGACAACAGAAACCCTCATAACCGAAAAGCCGGAAAAGAAAGAAAAGGCACCAGCAGCACCGCCTTATCCTGAATATTAATAACAGAAAGAACGGGCCCCGCAATTAAAGCGGGGCCTTTATTTTTTCAATGGAAAGATGGCATTATTTTATTGAAGGAGAGGTACAGGGGGTCGGATTCAGGTGGTATGCAGCAAGCATAGCAAAAAAATTTGGTGTTGTCGGCTGGGTTAAGAATCTGCCTGACGGTAGAGTGGAGATTGTTGCAGAAGGTGAAACAGAAGCCCTTGAATCCTTTACAGAGAGAATGAGAATAAGTTATCTTGGCCTGAATATCCATCATATGAATATTGAAAAAAAGGAACCTGCTACAAAAGAATTCAAGGAATTCAGTATTCTGTTTTTTTGAAACTTCATTATGCCAGCAAAAAAGAAAAGATATAAGGACTTATCTTCCGCAGGAATTGATGAAAAACTTCCTGCGATTGACTGGTTCAGAAATTTCCATAAAAACTATACCATTACAATAGTCATACCAGAATACACATCTCTTTGCCCCAGAACAGGAAACCCTGATTTTGGAACAATCACCATCCAGTACGAGCCAGGAGAAAGAATTATTGAATTGAAGTCCTTGAAGGAATACATTTTTGCCTATAGAAATCTCGGTATATTCTATGAAAATGCAGTGAACCGTATTCTCAAAGATATTGTCTCATCCATAAACCCGATCTGGATTTCAGTAAAGGGCGAGTTTACCCCGCGAGGTGGTATTCGTTCTATTGTTGAAGCGGTCTGGCCCCCCAAAAAGTAATATCTCAGTGAAACCCGTGATGCCGTGGGCACAAAGGTTAGAGACCAGGCACAAAGTAGCAAAGGCACATAGGCACAAAGTAAAAAGCATTAAAAATTATGTGCCTTTGTGCCTCAGTGCCTATGGGATCTGACTTTAGGATTACATCTTTGAAAGTTTTAACTTTGAGGC
>DYKA01000115.1 GCA_020722805.1 Vermiphilus sp. | reverse complement strand
TTGTTGATAAGTATTAACTTTGTGCCTACGCATAACGCCTGCCCGCCGTAGCACGGCGTAGGTGGGGTCTTCACTGAGGTATTACAAATTATTTTGTTATACTTTCAATGGGATTTGAATGATGAATTTTGTTCCATATCCGGGTTTACTTTCAACATCAACTGTACCATTATGAAGAAGAACAATATGTTTTACAATAGAAAGTCCCAGCCCTGTTCCACCTGATTGTCTTGACCTTGCCTTATCCACCACATAAAACCTTTCAAAAATTCTGGGTAAATGTTCATTCGGAATTCCTATACCTGTATCAGATACTTCAATTTTTACAGTTGAATTTTCTTTCTGGTATGTTAGATAAACAATGATGCTACCTTTTTCTGTAAACTTTATTGCATTATCAATAAGGTTTATAAACAATTGTTCAATCTTGAATCCATCCGCTGGAACAGGAGGAATTTCCTTTGCGTCTAATTTGAGTTCAATGTTTTTTTCTATGGCTTTTTTCATATAAAGATTGATAACATTTTCAACAATTTTTTTCATATCTACTGGTTCAATATTGATTTTTGTAGAGGCATCTTCAAGTCTGGAAAGTACAATAAGATCTTCAACAATTTTTTCAAGCCGCGATATATTCTGGTTTATTATTCCTATAAAATTTTTTTGTTCTGGATTGTCAATCTCATCCTGCAGGGTTTCAACATATCCCTTGATTGCGGTAAGAGGTGTTTTTAATTCATGAGATGCTGCTACCACAAAGTCCTTTCTCATTTTTTCCATTTTTTTGATACTGCTTATGTCAAACATAGTTAGAATCAACCTGTCCTGTAGAAAAAAAGTCTTACTCAAAAAATATCTTTCATTGAGCTGGATTTCCTTCTGTATTGCCTTATTATCTTCTATACTCTCCCTGATCATCTCATTGATTTCCAGTACTCTTATTCTCTCCCACCATAGACCCTGTTTTCTTTCTATTTTTGCTATTTCTTCAAATGCCGAACTTGCAAAGACGATATTACCCTGTTGTGTTATTATTGCAAAAGGAATATCAAGTAATCCTGAAAATTTTTCAATTTCTATCTCTTTTAACTGTTTTTCTTCGTTCAAGCACGAAATTGTTAATCCAAGGGTGTTTATATTTTCAAGAATTTTCCCAATTTCGTCTGTACTTTTAATGATGGTTCTGTTTTCTGAAAAACCTGATATCGCCTCTTTAGAAACTCTCAAAATTTCATATATTGGTGCTGTCATAATTTTCGCCAGGAAAAGTGAAAAAGCAATGCCAATAAAAACCAATAACAAGGTCATCCTAAAAAATTCAATCGCAAAAAAACTGCTAAATTTTCCGATTTCATCAGTTGGAATGCTTACCCTCAAGACCAAAGGCGGTTTTTTTATTCTCACTGCGTAGTAATATAAATGTTTATCAAGAGTTGAACTCCATCTGACAGAGTTTCCTTCTCCGTTCTCAATTGCTTTTTTGAATTCTGGCCTGTTTGAGTGGTTTTCCATATTTTCAGGGTTTTGTTGAGAATCAGTTATTACAGTGCCCTCTGTGTTTATCACTGTTATTCTGATGCCGGTTCTCCTGGTGATTTCCCTGAAAACATTTTCCATTTCCTGGGGATTCTTATTTTTTATATAATATTCTATTGTAGCGGCATTATCTTTCATGTATCCTGAAAGAATATTCCTGGATTGAACCCTGAATATATGATTTGCAATAAGTAGGTTTGAAAGTTCCAGAGCAAGTATGATTAAAAAATAACTCAAAAAGAATTTCAAAAATATTTTTCTTTTCATTCCTCTATTTTGTATCCGATACCCCGCACATTGACAATGAATTTCCCTGCTTCTTTGAGTTTTTCTCTTAAATTCTTTATATGCACATCAACTGTTCTGTCAATGACTGCTTTCTCCCCTTTCCACAACTGTCTCA
The DNA here is from genome assembly GCA_020722805.1 of Vermiphilus sp. Taxonomy (GTDB): domain Bacteria; phylum Ratteibacteria; class UBA8468; order B48-G9; family DTJG01; genus DTJG01. Next base: position 2,361 of record DYKA01000115.1, on the reverse strand, counting down.
AAATTTCTTCTCTTGTAAAAACCCAATTTTTTTTACTTAATAAAATCTTCAAAATGTTAAATTCAGTGGTTGTAAGGTCAACTTTTTTCTTATTTATAAGAACCTCATATTTATTAAAATCAACGGTCATAATCTTGCCTACTGTCTCTGTATTGTTGTTCATAGCAACGTGCTGATACCGTCTCAGTATGGCTTTCACTCTGGCAACAAGCTCTCTTGGTGAAAATGGTTTTGAAATATAATCATCAGCACCCAGTTCAATCCCTATAATTCTATCTATTTCTTCTGTTTTTGCAGTAAGGATAATTACAGGGATGTCACGATACTCTGGACTATTTTTAAGGTATTTGCATACTTCAAGGCCATCTGCATCAGGCAGCATCAGATCAAGTATTACAGCAGATGGCAATTGTTTTTTCAGGGAATTCAAAAAGTCATCTGCTTTTGAAAACTCCTTAACATCAAAGTTTGCTTTTTTCAGATGCAATGAGATAAGGTGTAAAATATTTTCTTCGTCTTCCAGGATAAACACCGTCTGTTTGTTCATCGTAGATTGATTATAATATGAGAACCTTTTTCAGGCAAAGACCAGAAGGAAGGTATTTTACTCAAAGACGAAGTTTTTGTTTATGAAAAGGTCAACGCATGCGTCAACAACATTTTCATCAAAGAGATTGCCTTTGTACTGCTGTATTTCAACAATTGCTTCAGGGATTGACCTTGCAGGCCTGTAAGGTCTGTGAGATACTATTGCTTCAAAGACATCAGCAACAGCAAGGATTCTTGCTTCTGGTATAATTTTTTGTCCGGTAATACCGTGCGGGTATCCAGAACCGTCAAGTCGCTCATGATGCTGGAGCACTGTTTCTGCTACAGGCCATGGGAATTCTATCTTTTTAAGAATTTCGTATCCAGTCAAAGGGTGTGTTTTCACCAGATTGTATTCATAACTATTCAGTTTTCCCGGCTTATTCAAAATTTCTGACGGCACCACAATTTTCCCGATGTCATGAAGCATTCCCGCAAGAAGAATTCCTTCTGCATTTTCAGGAGACATCCCGAGATTGAACGCAATAGATTGGGCAAGTATTGCAACCCTTCTTTCATGTCCTGCTGTAAACGGGTCTCTTTTTTCCACAGCTGTGGCGAGAGCACTTACTGTTCCATGAAGTGTTCGTTTAAGTTTCATATGACTTTCTCTAAGATTCTCTTCTATTTCCTTAAGCAGTGTGATATCTCTTATTATGATGATTCCGCCGGGTGCCTCATCTTTTTTTTCCGTGAATGGGTTGACTGCAATTTCATAATATGTGTGCTCGGTTTTTATTATTTCATTCTGCTTTGACATTGTTTCTTGTGCCTGTTGAAGGAGCTTTTTTATAATTGTGTGCGGGATTTCATCAACTCTGATTTCATCGCAGTGTCTTCCTATGATTTGGTGAAATGGTTTCCCGACAAGATTTGACATTGAAATATTGCACCTCACTATTCTATAGTCAGAGTCAACAAGACATATTGCTTCAGGTATTGAGTCAAATATTGTTCGCCATTGCTGCGCTGATTGGAAAAATGCTGACTGCGGGGTCTTCTTTATATTCTCAATTTCCACGCGGGCTTTTTCAAGTTGTTGCTGGAGAAATTTAACCCTTTTTTCCGGAGATGCTTTTCTGTTTTCCTCTGATTTTGCCATTTAATCCTTTTCGGCACCAGTGGCAATCTTTTTCACTTCTTCTGCGACCTCATAATAATCAAAGGGCTTGAGTATGCAGACACTTGCTCCCTTGTTCTTAATTCTTTCAATATTTTCTTTCGTTCCATAGCCGGTTATTGCAATAATCTTGATGTGCTCTGTTAATGGGTCTGACTTGATTTTTTCACACACTTCAAATCCATTCATACCCGGCATGATAACGTCTATGATTGCAATGTCAGGTCTGAATGTAACAACAAGCCGTCCTGCATCAAAACTATTGGTTGTTCCATAGACCTCAAAATCCGGGTCTATTTTTTCCAGAAAAAGGATAAGGGTATTTACAATCTGCTGTTCATCATCAACAACAAGAATTTTGGTCTTTCGTTTTCCTTCTTTCTTTTTTCGCAAAGATCTTTCTGAAGGGTTGATAAACCTTTCAACATCCTTCTTTGAAATTCTATAATGTCCGCCAATTGTTCTTATGGCATTGATCTTTCCTGAGTGTATCCAATGAAAGACCGTCACTCTTGAGCAGGAGAATATCTTTGCAACCTCACCCGTTGAATAAAATCTTTTGGTAAGTATTAACATTTTTAACTTTTTTATAATTTTAATATGGATTCAGAAAACTCTGAAATCCTTGTGTATCAACGGTTTCCAGATACTGC
>DYKA01000013.1 GCA_020722805.1 Vermiphilus sp. | reverse complement strand
TACCAATGGATTTGAGTCATACGCCAACTTTTAGACAACCTCTAAAACTTACATTCAATACGAATGAAACAGATAGGCCAGAGGTTCTTTCAAGATATCTTGGATTCCCACTGTCAACTGATTTTGAGAAGGATGATCCTGATGCTGGTAAGTTTTTGAGAAACTGGTGGAGACACAACAGGATTGGTAAATCCCTTAAAACATCAGTTGGGCACTGCTGGCCTGTAATTATAGGGTATTTTAAGAAAGAGTTTGATGCTCACCCTGAATATCTTGCAATGGTAAATGGTGAAAGAAAAGGAAATCAACTCTGTGTTTCAAACCCAGAAGTTGTTAATCTGGCAATAAAATATGTCAGGGACTATTTCAATAAACATCCAGATGCAGATATGATAGGAGTAGGTCCTGATGATGGTGGTGGATATTGCAGGTGTCCTGAATGCACAAAAAAATGGGAAAATCCTGGAGTTATGGCATTTTACCTTGCAAATGAAGTGGCAAAGGCATTGCAGGAAACCCACCCGGGCAAGATGGTAGGGATATACGCGTATAACTGGCACTGCGACCCACCCCCATTCCAGCTTGAACCAAATGTTTATGTGGAGCTGACAACAGCACTTTTACTCAACACGAAATATGGATTTGATGAACTTTTGAAATTGTGGCCAGCTAAATGCAAGTATTTTGGCCTTTACGATTACTGGGCAGTATATGACTGGATAAGGGATAGATTGCCTTCAGGTAGAACTGGAAACACAAAGTATGTTGCAGAAAAACTGCCGTATTATATGAAATATGGTATCTGCAATCTGTCTGCAGAAAGTGGAAACACCTGGGGTTCACAGGGATTGGGATATTATCTTGCCGCGAGGGTTTTATGGAATTCAAAAACAGATGTTGAGGCACTAAAAAAGGATTTTTATGAAAAGGCATTTGGTCCTGCGAAAGAAGTGATGAAGAGGTACTATGAAAGGATAGACCTTGGAAACAAGCCACTTGTTGGACCTACATTTTACCGGCAGTGTATAGATGACCTTGAAGAAGCAGAAAATCTGGCAAAAGAAAACCCTGAAATTCTTGCAAGGATTGAGCAACTCAAGCAGTATCATGTTTTTCTTTATCTTCGCAGAAAGACATATGACCAGAGAGAGTTAAGTTTAGATGAACGAAAAAAGTGGGCACTTGAAATGCTGAAATGGAACTACAGGATGAGAAATACATATATGACATTCTGGAGTTTTTTTGCTGACCAGACAACAAGACAACTGTCTCAGGAATTTAATGAGCCGTCATGGTGGTGGTGGAAGATGTACAGTGAAAGAAAGGAAAACGAGATACCGTACCGCATTAAAGAACCAATAACTGCTGAAGAAACAAACGGGTGGCTTGAGATTGCAAAGAAAGAATATGGTGAGCCATTGAGTTTTCAGGAGATAAAATTCAACAAAAAACTTGTTTCTACTCAATGGGAAACTCAACAGGCGAAAGCCGTTTCACCTTTGTTTATGAGTCAGGGCGGATTTGAGATTGCCCTTGCAAGTATAAAGGGTGAACCTTTGCAGCTGGCAATAACACATGGAACAATTTATAAAAATTTCCCTGATGGCAAATACACACTTTCAGATTGCGATGGCAAAGTTCTGGCTGAGGGAAAGATTCCTTATGGAGAAAACAAAATTTCATTAAATGTGCCTGGTCCAGGTGTTTATATCTTGAAGTACGATGATTTTGCTGCTGGATGCAGGCTTGTTCCTTCAGAAAATACAAAAACTGCATTTGTTCTAAACAGAGGTGAAACGTTCAAGGTTTATAACCACAACTACCTTTATTTTTATGTTCCAAAAGGCACAAAAGAAATCTGTTTTTATGCTTTGAGGTCATGGCCCATTGGGATATGTCAGCCTGATGGGGTGTGGGTTGGCGAGGATAAGCCAATATACCACCATCCAAGATCAATAAAGGCAGATGGTTCATATAAAAAGATTTCTGTTCCTGAAGGAATGGATGGAAAGGTTTGGTCGTGCGTTGATTTTGTCTCTGGTTCTTTCTATTTTTTCAATATTCCCAACATTTTATTTACAAGACCTGCTGATGTTATTGTTCCTGAGGAAATTGCAAAGAAAGATAGACTTAAATTAGATGAAGAATAAAAATCTCAGAAGACAGAAACAACAGTTGTCAAAAAAACTCAATGTGCTCTGGATTATGACAGACCAGCTTAGAGCTGACTGTCTTGGATTTATGAGAAACAGGATTGTTCAGACACCACATCTTGATAATCTGGCATCACAGGGAATAGTTTTTACCAGTGCATTCTGTCAAAGTCCTGTTTGTATGGCATCAAGAGCAAGTTTATTTACAGGAAGGTACCCTTCTGCTATAAAGGTCAGGGGAATGGGGATTTTGCCGCCTTCTGAAACAACATTTCCAGAATTTTTAAGGCATCATGGATATTATACTGCCTGCTCTGGTAAACTTCATTTTACCCCCGAACAATACACAAGAAACCATCTTCACAGCGATGTTCCAGTTATTGACTGGAGAAAATTTGCAGAAGATGCACGTTTGAGTCCAGTGGTATATAATCCAATTAAACTGAATTATGGATTTCAGGATTATATTGGTTGCGAGGATATATTGATGGGCAATTTTTATTCGTGGCTGGAGAAAAATTTTCCCGAACTGAAAAACAAAAAACCAGAACCGTTGAGTGATGAAGGATCAGGTGATCTTTATGTCTCACCATATCCTTCGCAGGCGCATCCAACAACATTTATAGCAAAACAGGCAGAAGATTTCATCAAGGAATTCAGGGATAAGAATCCATGGTTTGTATTTTGTTCTTTTATAGCACCCCATCATCCGTTTGAGGCACCTCAGGAACAGATTGACCGTTACGATTTTGAAAACATTTCGTTGCCTTCGTACAAAGAGGGTGTTGAAAAAAAATTCATTCCTGAACCTGCATCAGGTGCGATTGATGAAATGAGAAAATATACGGAATTTGTACAGCGCAAGATTATCCAGCATTATTTTGCAAGTATAAGTTTGATTGATGATTGTGTGGGAAATCTCATAAGAACACTTGAAGAAACAGGTCAAATCAATGACACAATTATTGTTTTTACTTCTGACCATGGGGAATTTCTCGGAAACCATGGACTTTTGCGTAAACCCTCAATTCACTATGATGAAGTAGTTAGAGTTCCGCTGTTGATAAGATTGCCGGATGGTCTGTGTGCCGGAGTAAGAGTTAATGGGCTTGTGGAACTCGTTGATGTTTATCCTACGCTTGCTGGTTTTCTTGGATTGACTGTGAATTCAGGTGTGCAGGGTATTGACTGGTCAAACGATATTATTCACAGAAAGACTTTTGGCAGGGAAAGCCTCTACTCAGATATGTTTCACATCAAACCAGTATTTGGTTCACTTTCAGGACCATATACGGCTGTGATGACGATTCGCACTGAAAAATGGAAGTTAAACATTTATCCTTCTGCAGGGATTGAATACGGTCAGCTTTTTAATCTGAAGGAAGATCCTGATGAAACAAGGAATCTTTATGCAGATAGATCAATGAAAAAGATAAAAGAAGAATTATTGTGGCAACTGATAAAGAGATGCCATCTTATGTCTGATCCACTGCCGTTATGGCTTACCCAGTTTTAGTGGCGGCTACTGTCAATTTTTTTCCTGTATTATGAAGACCGCGCTTTTCCCGCTCGCATCGCCTGTATTTTCCCCTTTCATAAAGAGGGACTGATAGAAATTTTGCACGGCCATTCTTATAAAGAGAACAAACAAAAAACAGGAACACAACAGGATAAAACGAAAGCAAACGAAATGGCTCTGGCTTGACTTTTTCAGGGTTGTTGATGTATCATTTACCAGGAAGGAGGTCAGACAATGTTCAAAGGTTCAATCGTAGCAATTGTTACACCTTTCAAAAACGGAAAATTTGATAAAGAGAGTTTCAGAAAACTCATTGAATTTCAGATTTCAAATGGTACTGATGCCATAGTTCCTGTCGGCTGCACCGGCGAAGCAGCAACACTTACTCATGATGAGCACAGGGAGGTCATTGAGTTTACACTTGAAATAGTCAACCGCAGAGTTCCTGTAATTGCAGGAACCGGTTCTAATTCAACAGCAGAAGCACTGGAACTTACAAAATTTGCGGAAAAGGTACATTGCGATGGAGCGCTCATAATCACACCTTATTACAATAAACCGACTCCAGCAGGGCTTTATATCCACTATAGAACAATTGCTGAGCATGTCAGTATTCCGATTATTCTTTACAACGTTCCTTCAAGAACCGGTATTTCAATCCTTCCTGAAACAGTTGCGAAACTTTCAGAAATAAAAAACATTGTGGGGATAAAAGAAGCAAGTGGAAGTTTGGATCAGGTCAGCAAAATCATTTCTCTTTGTTCAGATGGTTTTGATGTTCTTTCAGGCGATGACTCAATGACTTTGCCGATAATGTCTGTTGGCGGAAAAGGAGTAATCTCTGTTGCTGCAAATGTGGTGCCTGCACACGTGAAGGACATGGTTCATTCAGCACTGTCAAACAACTGGGAACACGCACGAAAAATCCATATACAGTTATTTGATATGTTTAAGGCACTTTTTATAGAAACAAATCCCATACCAGTTAAAACCTGTCTTCATATTATGAAGATGATTAATCTGGAATTGAGAATGCCCCTGACACCGCCGTCTGAAGAAACCAGAAAAACACTTGAAAACATTTTGAGGAAATATCAGCTGATATAAAATGTTATTCAGATACAGAAAAAAATATATCCCGATAAAGCCCAGAGAGGCACCAGATGTAAAAAAGGACCTCTGGCAGAAGTGCCCTGAGTGTGGAAAACTTATATATGAGGGAAAACTCAAGGAAAATCTCAGGGTATGCCCGAATTGTGAATATCATTTCAGATTGACTGCGAAAGAATGGATTGACCTTATTGCAGAGCCGGGTTCATTTGAGGAACTTGACGCAAATATTCTCTCTGACGACCCTCTTGAGTTCAAAGGACCAAAGACATACAGGGAAAAACTTGATGAGGAGATAAGAAAAACAGGTCTGAACGAGGCACTCTGCTATGGAAGGGCACTCATAGGGAAAAATCCTGCTGTGCTTTCAATCCTTGACAGCAATTTCATAATGGGAAGCATGGGTTCTGTTGTTGGAGAAAAATTCGTAAGAGCTTGCGAACTGGCAATGGCCGAAAAAAAACCATTTGTTTCTGTTTCGGGCGGAGGCGGTGGTGCAAGAATGTATGAAGGGCTGTTTTCATTGATGCAGATGGTAAAGACATCGCAGGTCGTAGGGAAGATGAGGCAGTCAAAAACATTGTACGTTTCAATACTTACAGATCCGACAATGGGTGGGGTTGCTGCAAGTTTTGCTTTTCTCGGAGATATCCTTCTTGCAGAGCCAAAAGCATTAATCGGTTTTGCGGGACCAAGGGTCATTGAACAAACAATAAAGCAAAAACTTCCACCTGGTTTCCAGCGCGCTGAATTTCTATTTGAACGTGGAATGCTTGATGCTGTTGTTCCGAGAAGTCAGTTGAAGTCAACCCTCGTAAAAATTCTTTCCATTTTTGCCATTTCTCAATGAGTGGATCCGGCTACAGGTATCTTGAGCAGCTTACTGATTTTGGTATTAAACTGGGGCTTGACAAGATACGCTTTATACTCTCAAAACTTGGCAATCCCCACAATAAATACAGGTCAATTCTGGTTGCAGGCACAAACGGAAAGGGCTCAGTTGCCAATTTTCTGGCAAGCTGTCTGAAAGAAAACAAATACAGGGTTGGTTTTTACACAAGTCCTCATCTTGTCAGGGTTGAGGAAAGAATAAAGATAAACGGTAAATCCATCCTTTCAAAGGTTTTTGACAATCTCTGCCTGGAAATCAAGAATCTCTGTTTGAATCTTCCCATTGAAATGCAGCCGACTTATTTTGAAGCGCTCACTGCTGCTGCCTTTGAATATTTTGCGGAGGAAAAAATAGATGTTTGTGTTTGTGAGGTTGGAATGGGCGGAAGATTTGATGCCACAAATGTTCTTGAGGCCGAATTGCAGGTTATCACCCCGATTTCCTACGACCATATGGAATACCTTGGAAACAGTATTGAAGAGATTGCTTCTGAAAAGGCAGGAATTATTAGACAGAATTCAATTGTTATATCTGGCAAGCAAATGTCAGAAGTAAAAAAAGTTCTTAAAAGGGTCTGCAAGCAACACAATGCACGGCTTTTTATTTATGGAAAAGATTTTTTAGCAAGGGTTGTTCGTTCAGATATTATTTCAGGGCAGGTTTTCAATTTTACAGGCTTTGAAAAATTAAAAGATATATCAATACAAATGTTAGGAAGGCATCAGGTTCATAATGCGGCCATTGCTCTTGAAGGATTATTTGCATTGAAGAAAATGGGTTTCAGGATTGAAAATGATGTAATTTTAAGAGGGATGCAAAATGCTGTCTGGCCCGCGAGATTTCAGATAATTATGAAAAAACCACTGACAGTTCTTGATGGTGGACATAATCCAGCAGGAATTATTTCCCTGAAGCAAACATTGAAACTCTATTTCCCGGATAAAAAGTTTATTTTTCTAATTGGAATTTTGAAAGACAAAAAATGGCAGGAAATGCTGAAAATTCTTTCCCCAGTCGGCAAAAAATTTATTTTTACAAGGCCGGACAATCCCAGAAGTATTGCGCCCGTAGAACTTGCACGGGAGATGAAAAAAATTGCTGGGAATTCCATGATAGAGGTTATTGAAGACCCGGCGGTTGCCTTTGGGAGATTGAGTTCAATGAGAGATACAGAGCCAAGAGTGATATGCGGATCTCTCTATCTTGCAGGTGGGATACTGAAGATTTTGAAGGCAAGAGTTTGATAATTACTTTTCGTGCCTGTTCCTTTTTGATCTCCTGAACTTTGTAAGCCGCAGAATATTATAATTGTTTGTTCGTGTATATTTGATCTCGTCAATCATTTCCTTTACAAGATGGATGCCCATTCCACCGAGGGCTTCTTCTTCTTCCTCTTCCCTTTCAATTTCTCTGTTGTTCAGTTCAAGCGGATTAAAAGGAATTCCTGGTGTTTCAATGATAACCTCAACCCTGTCAGAAAATGGTTCCCAGGTGATTTTCATTTTGTCCATGGTCCTGTCATATCTTCTGAACTGAATTATATGGCTGCATATTTCGTCAGTTACAAGCAACAGTTCCCACGCTTTTCTTGACGCAAGATGGGTTTCTTTTATTCTTTCCTGAAGAAATTCTGCAATAATATTGAGGTTTTCAAGAATGGTCGGCACAACAATTTCATCTTTCATTTACCTTCCTTTTTGAAAATAACCTGGTTTACAAGAATTATTTTTCCCTGCTATATTAAAATATATTTTTTCAGTTTCTGCAACCATTTTTCCAACAGAAAATTCCTCCATAACCATTTTCCTGCCGTTTTCCCCCATTTTTTTTCGCGCTTCAGGGTGCTCAATAAGATATCTTATTTTTTCTTCAAGAGACACTTCGTCTTCGGCGGGAACAAGAAAGCCATTCATTCCATTTTTTATTACTTCCTTTGCACCATCAACATCAAACGCAATAACAGGACTTCCTGTTGCAAGTATCTGAACCACGGCTCTTGGTAAACCTTCTCTTAAGCTTGTATGGACACCGATGTCCATTGCTGATGCATACGCCGGTATGTGGGAAGGTTTCACCAGTCCTGTAAAATGAACCTTTCCTTCAAGAGAATTTTTTTCAACAAATTTCTCAAATGCTTTTCTCAAAATCCCGTCTCCAACGAGAACAAGATGTATATGCGGATAATCGTATGATATTCCTGCAAAAACTTTCAAAAGATATTCCTGCCCCTTCATAGGGGAAAGCCGTCCGATCATGCCTATCAGAATTTCTTTTTCACCTATATTGAATCTTTTTCTTGTTTTTTCCCGCAGTGATTGAACTTCTCTATATTCCTCTGTGTTAAATCCGCTTCTTACGACAGAACTTTTTTTGTTTTTTCCGATGCCTGCTTTGATGTGTTTCTCAAGGATTACACTGCTGACAGAGATAAAATAGTCAGTACAAAAACCAGCTATTTTTTCGCTGATCAGATAAACGAATCTTACCAGTGCAGGTTGATACGAATAGAAACTTGATCCATGCAAAGTGTGGACAATTTTTGATTTTCTTGAGAATATTCTTGCCGCAATTCTTCCAAGAAAACCCGCTTTTGCACTGTGGGTGTGGATGATATCATACCTGTTTTTTCTGAATATCATCCCGAGTTTGAAAAAGGCAACGACATCGTGCCACGGGCTGATATCTCTAACAAGTTCTCTTACAGTGATAAGGTCAATTCTGTTGCTTTTGATGTCGGGTTCCATGCTTCCTTCAGGTCCCTTTGATGGACCTGAAATAAGACAGACCTGATGCCCCAGATTTTTCAATCCGATAACTGTGGAAAGAGTGTTTTCCTGTGCCCCACCAATAATCATGCGGGTAATAACATGTGCTATTTTCATCAACATACATTTTAACTGTGTCTGTACCAAAGGTCAAAGAATTCTGAGATTGACCATATTGAAATAAAGTTCTAAAATTGTATCAGGGAGTCACACCTGGAGGATAATATGGCTGATTGTTTTTTTCACACAGGAAGGCCTGCAGTAACAAGGTGCAAACAGTGCGGAAGACCTCTGTGTTCTGAATGCAGACGCATAACATCTGAGGGGATTTTCTGCAGTGATAAGTGCGCTGAAACAGCAAAAGTTCATTCAGAAAGATTGCGGCAGATTGAACAACAGCGTGCTTCTTACAGGGGTTCAATACAAAATATCATCAGCAGAATTATCAAAATAATAATATTCCTTGTGATTCTCTATATTGTGTACAGATTTGTGATAGTAAAATTTATCAGGTAGCAAGGGTTTCAAGAAAAAAATTCTTTGTTTCACTGATTACAAGATTTTCAGCCTCTTCAAAAACAAAGGTGTGCCCGCCTTTTGGAAGTAGCATAATTTTTCTTGACTTTGAAGAATTATGAAATGCTTTGTAATAACCAACTGCATGTGAAATATTGATGACAGCATCATCTCTTGAATGAATAACAAAAGCATGTCCCTTGAAATTCAATGCGGCAGATTGTGGGTCAACCATTCTGAGTGAGTCAATGAAGTTTTTCCCTATTCTGAAGCCAGAGCCAGCAAGATAAACCTTCCCCTTTTTTTCAACCTTCTTTTTCAGTTTTGCTGTCAGGATTTTTTTCTCAATTTCAGAAGTAAAGGCAACAGGAGACCAGAGGCATATTGATTTTACTGGATATTTTGAAGCAAGATAAACAGCTGATACAGCGCCCATAGACAATCCCAGAACCCCAATTTTTTCTTTATCAATGAACTGTTTCCTGATTAAATAACGATAGACAGTATCAACATCCTGCATTTCTGTGAACAAACTCATATCCTCAAAAAAATTGCTGCTGTCTCCACTACCGCGAAAATCAAATCTCAAGCAGGCCATTCCTGAACTGGTAAGTATCCTTGCCAGACGTGTAAAAATAAAATGGCTTTCTGACTTATTTCCAGTGAATCCATGACATAAAATCACACAGGGGAATTTTCCTGTTCTGCTTTCAGAAGGCAAATGAAACATTCCGACAATCTGACATGAGTTTTTTTTAATAACAATCGGTTTTTCCATTATCCGCCCCATTAAGAATTGACGACGTGGATAAAGTAATTATAATGTTTTTTCAGTGTTAAACAAAATAATTTTTCCAGAAAGGGGTAATAATGACTATCAGATGGTGTGGAGAAGCATGCGACCTTATTCACGATCCTGTTAGTGGCGCCCTTATTACAAGATTAACCTGCTCAATAATGAACAACATTAATATATACTGCGAGCAGCCGTACACCTCGCCTGACGGGAAAAGAATTGCATATACCCGCTCTTACGGCCCGGATCCTCGCATCCCTCCATATCAGCTATGTGTGGCTGATATTGAAAAACTCAAGGTTGCTATGATTGAACCGGTTGTTTCAAGTTTTCTTGTTGCAACTTCTGCCTGGTCAGGCAAGATCTATTATTTGAGGCCGAATGGTGAATTAATAAGAGTTGATATTTCCACACTTGAGAAGGATATTGTGATAACCCACTGGAACATTCCAGGAAGCATGTGTTTTGATACTGTATCTCCTGATCACAGATACCTTGTGGGTGTTAAAAGAACAGAAACCGGCGGGTCTGAAATTGTTAGGATTGACCTTGTGGAAAAACAATGGGTGGTTATTTTTGAACACGAGGAGATATTAGGCCATGTCCAGTTTAATCCTGTTTCCGGCAAAGATATTCTTGTTCAACATAACAGGCATCAGAAACTCAAATCAGACGGAATGCGGATTGGTTCCAAAGAAACAGAGGAATTTACCACACATTTTATCATTGATTGTGAAGGTAAAAATTTCAGGCAGCTGAAAGTTGGTCCGCCATATACTGCTGGTTCAACAGGGCATTCTGGCTGGATTGCTGACACAAGGAAAATTGGTCTTACTGTTAGATGGCCTGCAATGTCTGAGGATGAACCTTCTGCAAGATTCAAGCCCATCCATCATCCACTCCATCCACAGGGTAATTTCATTTCAATAGGACCACAAGATGAAAAGCCATCTGTTTTTAACGCACCAGAACATCTTTTTAATCATGTTAATATTTCAAAGTGCGGAACATATTTTGTGTGCGATTCATATAAAAATGGAATACCAGGTCCAATTGAAATTGTTGTCGGCAACATAAAGACAGGAAAATACAGAACACTTATTTCAAACTGCGGTGCACAGGGTGGGGGCGCTGCTTCTTCACATCCTCATCCTTACATGACAGCGGATAATAAGAATGTTATCTTTAATGCAGATCCTTATGGAATATGCCATGTGCACGCAGCACGTATTCCCGATGGGTTTTTGAAATCGCTTGAATAAAAAGGTGGCTGGATATCCAGCCACCTTCTCATGCTTTCCGGAAATTATTCAACATCTATCTTGATTTCTTTTGCTTTTGCTTCTTCTGCCTTAGGGAGTACTATCTCAAGGATGCCGTCCTTGCAGGTTGCTTTTACCTTGTTTCTGTCCACAGGCACAGGAAGAGTAAATGACCTTGTGAAGCTTCCAGAAACCCTTTCCTTATAAAGATAGTGAGCTTTTTTCTCTTCTTTCTCTTCCTGTGTCTTTCCGGAGATGGTTATGGTATCGTTGGTCAGGGAAATGTTTATATTTTTCTTGTCAAAGCCAGGGACCTCTGCCTTTATAACGAGATTTTCTCCGGTATCTGTTATATCAATCGCAGGAGACCACACACGTTCGCCATAAAAGTCAGTTCTGAATCTTTCAAGCAACCTGTCAAAACCATGTTTGATATCATCCAGCTCCCTGAAGGGTTCCCACTTAACCAGTTTTGCCATATCTGTCACCTCCTTTTTTAATTTTTCCTAAATATATAGATGCTATATCCAGTCGCATAGTTTCAAAAACTTGACAACAGCCGGACGGGTGTTAAACTATATAACAATTTTGTTATATAGTTATGAATAAGACCATTAACATTGCGACTTTTTACAGGGCGCTTGCCAATAAAAACAGGCTCAGAATTATAAAGGTGCTAGAGAATTGCTCCTTATGTGTGTGTGAAATTAAAGAGGTTCTTGGTACAACACAGCCTGCTGTATCAAGACATTTATCTATTCTTAAACAGGCAGGATTTCTTGAGGGCACAAAAAAAGCAGGATGGGTTTATTATGGGATATCAAGAACAAAAAATCCACTTATAAAGCAGCTTCTTGCTCAAATATTCAATGCATTAGAAACCGAGAAACAGTCAGCAAAAGATAGAAGAAAGGTAAAAAAATTATTGAAAACAAAGCTGTGTAAACAGGAGAAGGCAAATGGGAAAAAAAGAACTTTTACTTCTTGACAGATTTCTTACACTATGGATTTTTCTTGCAATGGCAGCAGGGGTTCTCGCTGGCTATTTTTTCCCTGGTATTTCTGAATTCTGGAATAGTTTTCAGAAAGGAACAACAAACATTCCTATTGCAATTGGTCTGATACTGATGATGTATCCACCTCTTGCAAAGGTGAGATATGAGGGGGAATACATTGTGAAACTTCCCCTTGATGTCGTCAGGGTGGCAATACCCCTTGTTATATATTTTTTGATTATGTGGTTTGCAACATTTTTTATTGTCCGCAAAATTGGTGCTGGTTATCCACAAACCACTGCGGTTTCTTTTACTGCAGCCAGCAATGATTTTGAACTTGCGATTGCTGTTGCAGTTGCTATATTTGGGATTGGCTCAAACCAGGCTTTTGCAGCAGTGATTGGACCTCTGCTTGAAGTTCCTGTCCTGATATTTCTTGTTAATGTTGCCCTGAAATTCAGGAAAAAATTTTTCAGGGAAAGAATTTAACAGTTAGCCTTCAAGGTCAGGACCTTTTGGCTGGTTTCTATCCCTGATGTTTTTTATTAACTGTTCAACATTTTCCTTCACAATATCCTTGCATCCCATTCCAAGTGCGATGGCTGATGCAAAAATAACTCCTGCAAATATCGCCTGAAATGCAAAGACGATGGTTTTTTCTCCGATGCCAAGGTAATCTAGAATCAAGACAGCAAGAAAAATTGTACCAATCCATTTGATAAACTTTCCAAGCAGCGATGCCTGCATAAAATTTGCGTTGCTTGCAAGTGTCTGGGCAAAGTTTCCTGTGAATATGATAAGTAAACTTCCGACAATAAATATGAATAATCCGCCGATCAAATCTGGAATGATTGCCTCAAACCTATCAAGAACCATTTCAGATACCTTCACCCCCATCATATTGATGCCAACAAAAATAAAAATTATCAGAATAACCCAGAACACCACCACACTAATCAGTTTACCTGGAGTATAGGTTACCTGACCTTTTTTCAGGAATTCTGATATGCCAACTCTGTCACAGAAATTATCAAAGTTTGATTTTTTAAGGAGCCAGTCTGTCAAATTTCTCAACAGATATGCAAGCAGCCATGCAAGCAAAAAGAAGACTATTATCAGGATAAACCTTAATACAAACATAATCACAGTCATAGCGAATAATTTTATCTGTACGATGTCCATAGAAATCCTCCTATAAGCCAACAACCATCTGTCTTATTTCTTTAACAGACATTCCCGCAATGCCAATTTTTTCAACAGTTCTTCCTTCCAACCAGAAATCTTTCCTGAGCAAAATTTCTGATAAATGTATAATAGCATCAATTGTTGGGGTTTTAACTCCAAGCATTCTTCCTATTGAAGAGATAGGAACCAGACTGTAAGGAACATCTTCCCAGATATATCTGTGGTCAATCTGGGAAGGCGCTTTGATGCCTTTATAACTGAATGTTCTTTGAATTGCTTCATAAAGATCATTCCCGGGAGAATTATAAACCTGATATAGCCACTCTCTTGCTGAATTTACCTTTATACCGAGTGCGGATGCAACAGAAATACGTTCTTTGTCAATCTCTTCAAGAATCAGAGATAATGAACGGCTCAATCCATCATGATAGAAATCAAAGTTTCCTCTGGTTTTTTCTATCCAGGAAGCATTGAAAACAGTTAATGCGGGATGAAAAACAGCGCCGATATTATCCAGACTTGTTTTGAGAACATTATCTCCTGGCGCAAACTGTGGGAAGGCTTCATGTATGACTGAAAGCACACCTGGTATCCAGTATGCAGGAAGCACTGCAAGAGGAACTTCATTTTTTATTCTAAATATGTGTGCCGATGCAGATGACAAACTTCTTGAAGCATAGACAAATGTTTGCGTCTCACCTAAAAAAATTCTTTTGTCCGTTTTGCAATCAATCAGGGTTTTTTTGAATTCAAGCGTCCCTCCTGTTCTGCCAGGATTGAGAATAATTATCTGTCCGTCTCTAAGATAGGGCGCACATTTTTCAGCGATAAACCGATGTCCGGGTGCAGGAACAACAACCAGAAGAACATCAGCATCCTTTATTGCTTCTTCTATGTCTGAGGTAATCACATCAATCTTACCGAAGCCAGATACTTCTCCACTCAACTGGATGCCTCCATGCCATTTTATTCCTCTCAACTTTTCAGGACTTCTATTATACAGATTAACTTTGAAACCCATAATTGAAAGGTGTGCTGCCATAGCCATACCGCCATTGCCTGCACCAAGGACGCAGAACTTGATATCTCGTCCTTTTTTTCTTATCGCATTCAGAATTTCTCTACCTTCTTTTTCACTGAAATCCTTCATTTTTCCGCCGGATTATTACATTATAAATAAGTTTCACTGTATTGCACAAAACAACTTTCAACTCTGCATGACTCTGAAATAATTTTTCCATTTTCAGAGTCCACCGCACAGCAGGCACCATCAATGATTTTCGTGCATATGCTTCCTTTTGCGACTTTACTACCTTTCAGGTCAGGAGCATCAAGGATTCCTGTTTTTACAGCTTTCGTTAGAGACTCAGGGTCAGAAAGAGGGTCTTCACTGTTGGAAAGCTTTTTTATTGCATCAAGAATAACTTTTGCATCTGAAATTAACTGTTCTTTTCTTTTTCTGAACCGTGGATTTTTCACTATTTCAGGCCAATCACAAATAACATTGTGCAATACTCCATGTGTGATTTTGCAGCTTTCTATAATTTCTTCTGCTGTGGCACAATGATCTCCTTCACTGAAACCTACAACATGCACAATATGTGGTTTCAATGCCATTGAAAGTATTATTGAAGATGCAAGCTGGCCTTTAGCAATATCAGGGTCTGAAGAAAAGCTTGCAAGTCCAGCTCTGACAAGGTCAAAAATCCTGAAATTTTCATCTGATAGAGTGTTCAGCAATTCTTTTTTTGCATACATCTTTGCTAAATCCATATATGGACTTATACCCGCAGGGGTATTGAACATATATTGAAATATATAATTTCTTACACCAAGGTTTTTTGCATTGTAAGCAGCAAGAAAGGCTGTTGCAACCTCAATGCTGTCAGGAGCATGTCTTAATCCCCATTGATGGGAATCATTGACCTCAACAGGAACTCCCTTTTTACCATACCATCTTATGGTTTTTTGATTTTCAATGATTGCCTTTTTTAAGGGTCTTTTTGACCTTCCATCCAGAACACTGTACCAGAAAAGAGGAATTGCACCCCACGCATTGTTTATAGTTTTGAGGGTCATTTCAGCCCATTTAATCAGATGATTTGTTCCTGCATAACATCTTACCAATGGATAATTTCCACACCTTGTGGCATTATAGATTTTCCGAAGGTCTTCAGGACTTCTTATTGGGACTCCACCTGCTCCGTTCTGCGAAGGATCCATTCTTTGAGGGGTAAAAAAATGCTCCTGTGCATTTTGGTCTGGACCGATTGAAAGAATATCCAGAACCTTGCTTTTCGCAATAGTTTCTACCCCTTTTATTGTTTCTTTAAGGGAAGGCAGCCCAAAGTGATGTCTTATCAAAGGATAAGGATACATTTTTTCAATTCTTTTGATAAGGTTTTGTGGATAATCCATTTTTTCTTCTGAATGCTTCTTTCCAGTTAGAAAAGCAGACAACTCTTTCATATCTTCCTGTCCAGATATGACAAAATCAAAAAACTGAAATTTTTTAGCGACACGACAGATAGAATCTGTTCCACCGAATGCAAACTTTACATTATGCAGATTGTGTTTTTTAATTTCTTTATCCAGTGTTTTGAAAATATTTTCTGCGGTTTTCGGAGTCAAGCGGTAACTTAGGGCAACCATTTCAGGTTTTTCTTTTTTTATTTGCAATACTAATTTGGAAATCTTTATCCTTGTACCAAGGAATATGCAATTATGTCCTGATGAGCTTGCGTATTCAAGAAATTTCAAAATACCCGCAACATGGATGCAATCACCAAGTGTTGCCCCCAAAATCTTCATTCTTACCTCCAATATTAAAAATATTTTTTATGTCTGTTTTGTTCTGCCCATCCAGGAAAAGTTTTTTAGCTCACCGAACTTTTCGCGGAAAATTCTGTAATAAAACAATTCCTCTTTGGAAACAAGTTCCCAGCCATTTTTCAGTCTGTATTCATTCTGAAATTCACTATCTGATATTTCTTTTTCTGCATATTGCAGGATTTTTTCGCCAATGCCCGCGCCCTCCCAGAATTTTGCTTTTGTTCTATTCAGTATGCTTTCTGGAAGCATCTTTTCAAATGCTTTTCTGAGAATCCACTTTTCGGTGTTGTTTTTAATCTTCAGTTCCAGAGGAATCTTTAACGCATAATTGATAACTTCTAAATTTGCAAACGGAACTTGAGCCACCAGTCCATGAGAAGAAGCAGACCTATCAACCCTTTGCAGAGCAGTATTATGAAGTCTGCTGATTATATCCATTAATTCATCAGCCAGTGCTGAAAAACTGATTTTTTTAAGATACTGGTATCCCCCAAAAAGTTCATCACTACATTCTCCTGAAAAGACTACTGGAACAAATTTTGAGCACTCTTGTGCAATAATAAAGTTCATGAGACAAGAGCGTACAAGCAAACCATCAAAAGATTCAAGATGATAAATAACATCAGGAAGAATGCTGATTATTCTGTCAAAATCAACAATAACTTCGTGGTGATTTGATTTAATATACTCTGCAACCCTGCGAGCATTTTCAATATCAGGAGAATTTTTAACACCGATGGAAAAGGTATGAAGGTTTTTTACAAGTTTTTTCAGGACGGCTGCAATAATGCTTGAATCAAGTCCGCCCGAAAGCCATACTCCTGCTACATTGCCTTTAATATATTTTTCTGTTGACTTAAAAAGTATGTCATGCAATCGTCTTGATATTGTTTCAGTATCGCTTTCAACAGGAACAGATTTTTCAAGTTTCCAGGATTGCGTTAATCCAGTTTTACTATCATATCTGTGGCCCGGCAAAAGTTCATAAATTTCATTTGTGATTATTAAAAGTGCTTTTACTTCTGAGGCAAAACACAAAAACCCTTCCTCAGTGAAACCATAATATAATGGTTTAACTCCCGGTATATCACGGGTCAAAATCAATTTTCTATCTTTTGCTATTGCCTGAACAAAATGTTCATTATTGTTGCGGTCTTCTGCTGTATGCTGGTTTCTCAAAACATTTGCCGCTTCTTTCTGGTATTCAGGAAAAACAATGCCAAGAGTACAATATTCAAGTTCAAGAATCTCTCTGCCTGCCTGACCACGGTGCATAAGTTTATCAAGCATTGCCTCAACCTGAGTTTTTCTACCAGATAAAGCAATACCAGCAATTCCCGCCATCATTTGCCCCCTGATTATTTATTTGAAGGCCTTAATAATGGCCATTTTATGATAGATCTTTTTGAATTTGTTTTTGGGTCAACCATTATAACATAATTGGTTTCTCATGACAAAAACTTGTATGTTTCCTTGACATATCCTGATGTTGCAGGGATAATAAATACAGCCATTGTTTTCAACATATTCACTGTTTCAGGTTCATATGGAAAAAAATATTGTTGTTGGAATATGCGGTTCTATTGCTGTGTACAAGGTTCCTTCTTTGATAAGGAGACTTCAGGATAATGGATGGAATGTTAAGGTTATTATGACAAAGGCAGCAGCAAAGTTCATTGCTCCATTGACTGTTGAAACAATATCAAAAAATCAGGTTTATACTGATATGTTCAAAAGAGATTCCCAGTGGGAAATTTCGCATATTTCACTGAGTGAATTTGGAAAGGTTTTACTTGTGGTTCCAGCAACAGCAAATATCATTGGAAAGATTGCTTCAGGTATTGCAGATGATTTGCTTTCATCAACAATTATGGCTTTTTCAGGCAAAGTTATTTTTGCACCTGCGATGAATACAAAGATGTGGGAAAACCCTATTGTTCAAGGAAATGTGGAGAAACTTAAAAAATTTGGTTATGAGTTTGTTGGTCCAGAAAAAGGAAAACTTGCAAATGGAACATCTGGTAGTGGGCGGCTTGCTGATATAAAAAAGATTGTAGAGGCAGTTGAAAAAATTCAATTCTAAAAATAGCCAGGATTTTTTGATCAAACATAAAGGAGGAGAGATGGGAAAAGCATATGCACTTGAACCAGCAGAAGTAAAGCCAGTTCAGACAAAATACAGGAAGATTTCAACGAAATTTCCTGTACCAGAATCTTTGCCAATACTTGAGAAATTGAGGCAATGGGAACCCCGCTCAATGAGTGGCCAACCACTTGTTGTGTGGCACAAAGCAAAAGGAGTAAATGTTTTTGATGCTTATGGAAATATGTGGCTTGACTTTTCTTCCGGGGTTTTAGTAACAAATGCAGGTCATGGAAATTCAAAAGTATGCAGGGCAATAAAAGAAATGGTATCAAGGCCATTTCTTCATAATTATTGTTTCCCAAGTGAGGTGAGGGCTCAACTTGTTGAAAAGATAGCAAATATTGCTCCTGAACCACTTAAAAAGGTCTTTCTTTTAACTACTGGTGCAGAAACAGTTGAGTGTGCAATAAAATTATGCAGAACCGCAGGGAAGATGATAAGTCCCTCAAAGAAGGTAATTGTCTCGTTCCAGCATGCGTTTCATGGACGTACACTTGGTGCCCAGATGGTAGGTGGGATTCCATCTCTTAAAGAATGGATTGGCAACATTGATCCTGATACAATACAGGTTACTTTCCCTGGAGATCCAAGAACACAGGACAGAAGTTTTGATGTGTTTATTAACACTCTTAAAGAAAAGGGTGTAAATTTTGATAATATCTGCGGTGTTATTTCTGAAACATATCAGGGTGGAAGCGCCGCATTTATGCCAGTTGAATATGCAAGAAAACTAAGAGAGTTCTGCAATCAGCACAGAGCATTTCTCGTTTTTGATGAGATACAGGCAGGTTTTGGAAGGACAGGAAAACTTTGGGGATTTCAGCATTATGGGGTTTTGCCGGATATTTTTACACTTGGCAAAGGAATTTCAAGCGGGCTTCCAATTTCAGCGGTTGTTGGAAAACCAGAGATTATGGATTTATATGAGCCAGGTACGATGACAAGCACCCATACCGGAAACCCTGTTTGTTCTGCATCTGCGATTGCAAATATTGACTACATTTTAGAGAAAAATCTGCCTGCTCACGCAGAAAAAATGGGAAGAGTTTTTGAAAAGGAACTCAACAGAATAAAAGAAAAATTTTCAGTGGTTGGTTTCGTTTGTGGTAAGGGACTTGTCTGGGCACTCAGTATTGTTAAGAAAGGTTCTATAGAGCCAGATGGAGACCTTGCATTTGATATTGTAAAAAGATGCGTAGAGAAGGGTTTATTGCTTTTCGCTCCTGTTGGATTTGGGGGTGCTTCAATAAAAATTTCACCTCCATTGATTATCAAGAAAGATGCTATTATTGAAGGATGCCTGGTTGTTGAGGAAGCAATTGCGGAAGCGTGTTCATCTTGATTTTGCAGAGCAAAATTTCCCCGGGACATTCTTTGTAAACCAGGGGAATTTTCCCTTTTGAAAGGTGGAATTTATTGCAAGAGATTGGGGTAGGGCAAAACAAAGAGGAATTCAGGAGATGATATGTTAAATCTTGCAGTTATCGGTGCAGGAAGATATGGTTCAAATATCATTTGTGCATTCAAACAGCTTGAGGTAACAGGAGTAGCGAAACTTGTTTCTATCTGTGATATCAATGAAAAGGTTCTCAAATCGCAGAGTGAAAAATACAATGTTAAAGGTTATGTTGACTACAAGGAAATGCTTGAAAAAGAAAGAATTGATGCAGTAGCAGTTGCAACCCCGGACCCATTTCACAGAGAACCTTGTGTTTTCGCTGCAAAACGAGGCATTCATATATTTGTTGAAAAGCCAATGGATATAACTGTAGAAGGATGTTTTGAAATGATTGAAGCAGCGAAGAAAAATAATGTTTTACTTCAGGTAGATTTCCATAAAAGATATGACCCATATCATTAGCAGATGTGCAGGGATGTGAGAGACGGAAAATTCGGAAGAATTGAATATGGTTATGTTCATATGGAAGACAGGATTGAGGTTCCTGTACGTTGGTTTCGGAACTGGGCTCATCTGTCATCGCCTGTATGGTTTCTTGGTGTTCATTTTATTGACCTTGTAAGGTGGTGTATCCAATCAAATGGAAAATATGTCTTTGCAACAGGTATGAAGATTAAACTGAAGGAGATGGGTATTGATACATATGATTCCATTTCTGCAAAGGTTGTTTTTGAAAATGGAGTTTCTGTAAATTTTGATTCATGCTGGATTCTACCTGAAAATTTTGAGGCAATTGTAAATCAATCCATAAAGTTTGTTGGGACAGATGGAATTATTGAGTGCGATACTCAAGATAGAGGAACAAGGCTCTGCAGCAAGAAAAATGGTATGGAAACATATAATGTAGGTTTTATCCTTGAATCAAAAGACAGATCAGGCGATACGGTCTATAAGGGGTACGGAATTGAAAGTATCAATGATTTTGTGTATAATGTAAACTACCTCAGACAGGGCAAAAGCATAGATGAGCTAAAAAAATATGCGCTTTTTGCTTCTTGTGAAGATGGGCTTGAGGTTACAAAGATTGCTGTTGCAATCCATAAGAGTTTAGAAACTGGTCAAATTATTTATATACAGGAGAAAACATATGGCAACCAAAATTCGTCTTGTTAGACGCGGGAAGAAAAATAGACCTATTTACAATGTGATTGTGATAAGTGATGAAAAGGATGGAAGAGGTGATGTCATAGAAATAATAGGATATTATGACCCACTCAGGGAACCTCCTGTGTTTGAAGTAAAGGATGACAGAATTATTCACTGGCTTAAAGTTGGAGCACAGCCATCTAATACAGTAAAAAGTTTCATAAAGAAACGGGGACTTTTGAATCAGATTAATGCGGATTGACATCATCACCATTTTTCCTGAGATTTTCAGCCCTCTAAATGCAAGTATTATAAAAAGGGCACAGGAGAAAGACATATTGGAAATTAAGATCTGGAATCTCAGGGATTTTTCACGCAGCAAACACAAAAAGGTTGATGATGCTCCATATGGTGGAGGTAGGGGAATGGTTCTTGCGTGTGAACCAATTTTCCTTGCAGTTGAAGAAATAAAAAAACACAATACTGATTCTTTGACAATCTTAACAAGTCCACAGGGAGAAGTTTTTAACCAGGAAATGGCAAAAAAACTCTCTGAAAAAAAAGGTTTGATAATAATCTGTGGACATTATGAAGGTGTTGACGAAAGGATTCGCAGCATTGTGGATTGCGAGATTTCAATCGGAGATTATGTCCTCACTGGTGGAGAACTTCCCGCAATGGTGATTGTTGACTGCATAGCAAGACTACTTCCAGGAGTTCTTCCAGATGAAGCGCCTGTGTATGATTCTTTTTTTGATTGTTTACTTGACTGGCCGTGCTATACAAGGCCAGAGGTTTTTCGTGGTTTGAAGGTACCTGATGTTCTTCTTTCGGGTAACCACCAAAAGATTGCGCAGTGGCGACATAAACAGGCAGTAGAAAGAACAAGACAAAAAAGGCCGGATCTTTACAAGAAGTATTCAAAAACAGGAGGCGAGCATGCACCCGAAAGTAGCAGCACTTGAATCTGAGTTGAAACCAAAAAAAGAAATTCCTAAATTTTTCCCTGGAGATGAACTTGAAGTTCACATAAAGGTTCATGAAGGAGAAAAAACAAGAACACAGATTTTTTCCGGGATCTGTATTGCAAGAAAGGGTTCGGGTTTGAGGGAAACCTTTACAGTTCGCAAGATTTCCTACGGTGAAGGCGTTGAAAGAATTTTTCCTGTTTATTCTCCAAATATTGTTAAGATTAAGATTCTGAAATCCCGCAAGGATAATCGGCTTGCTCCGAGAGCAAAGATGTATTATTTGAGAAAGAAAAACAGATAGGCATGGAAAATAAAAAGGAGAAAGGTTTTGCTGGAGAGGAGATTGCAGCAAATTTTTTGAGAAAAAATGGTTATCAAATCCTTGAAAGAAACTACAGAACAAAATCAGGAGAGATAGATATAATAGCAAGGAAGAAAAAAACCGTTGTTTTTGTAGAAGTAAAAACAAGAAGCACTGATGAATTTGGCTGCCCAGCAGAAGCAGTAAATTCAAGAAAACTTGCCAGGTTAGAAATTGTTGCAGACCACTATATTCTGAAAAAGCATCTTGAAAATGTGCCTTTCAGGTTTGAAATAGTTTCAATAACAAAGCAAAATAATACTTATCAATGTGAAATAATTCCAGTGGACTGATTAATGCTTGCAAAAATCCAATCAGTGACTGTTTGGGGAATTAATGGGTATCCCGTTAGTGTTGAGGTTGATATTTCAAAAGGTCTTCCGGGAATTTCAATCGTGGGACTTCCTGACCAGGCAGTCAAAGAAAGCAGAGACAGAATCAAACCGGCCATCAAAAACTCTGGTTTTGATTTTCCCCGATCAAAAATCACAGTCAACCTTGCGCCTGCTGATTTAAAAAAGGAAGGTTCGTGTTTTGACCTTCCTGTAGCACTTGGAATTCTTGCTGCCCGTCAGATTATACCTATTGATATCGCAGATAAATACCATTTTATAGGGGAACTTGCTCTTGATGGGTCTTTAAGGAGTGTTCATGGTGTTCTTCCCATGGCGATGCTTGTGAAAGAAACAGGCGGGAAGATTGTTGTTCCGTCAGAAAATGCTGCTGAAGCATCTGTTGTTGGTATTGATGTCTATCCTGTTGAAAATCTGAAAGAGTGTGTTGATTTTCTTTCAGGTAAAAAACAGATACAACCATATAAACTTAATTGGAACGAGATTCTTGCTTCTCAAAACAAGTACGAGATTGATTTTAAGGAAGTGAAAGGTCAGCCGTTTGCAAGAAGAGCAATTGAGGTTGCAGTTGCAGGTGGACACAATATTCTTATGATTGGACCACCTGGTGCTGGCAAAAGCATGATTGCAAAAAGGGTTCCAACAATATTTCCTTCACTGACAATTGAAGAAGCGATTGAAATAACAAGGATTCACAGTGTTGCCGGGATTCTTGATGGGGGTATTGTTTCAACAAGACCTTTCAGACAACCGCATCATACTGTTTCAGACATTGCCCTTATCGGTGGTGGAACAATACCAAAGCCTGGTGAAATAAGTCTGGCTCACAATGGTGTTCTTTTTCTTGATGAACTTCCTGAATTTCACAGGGATGTACTGGAATCTTTAAGGCAGCCATTGGAAGAAGGAAAAGTTGTTGTTTCACGTGCTCGCGGCAGACTGGAGTTTCCATCAAGATTTTTTCTTATTGCTGCAATGAATCCATGCCCGTGCGGTTATTACGGGGATAGATACCATGCGTGTCATTGTACTGTGCCGCAAATTATAAAATACAGGAAAAAGATATCAGGTCCACTTCTTGACAGAATTGATATACATATTGAAGTTTCAGGTCTTGGCTCACGGCAGTTGATTTCTGATTCTGTTTCTGAGGATTCAAAAAGTATTAGAGAAAGGATTGAAAACTGCAGGAATATACAGTTAAAGAGATTTTTTGGTAAAGGCATCTATTTTAATGCTCATATGAGCACGAAGCAGATAAAGGAATTCTGCGAGATTGATGATGAGTGTAAGAAGTTTCTTCAGGATGCACTGGAAAAAATGCATCTTTCTGCAAGGGGTTATGATAAGGTAATCAAGGTTGCAAGAACAATTGCAGATCTTGAGTTTTCAGAAAAAATTGGTTTGAACCATATTGCAGAAGCATTGCAATACAGGAGTCTTGACAGGGATATGGGATAAAGTAGAGATTGAATTTTTTAAGGAGAATTGAGATAAAAACAAGGGAATGAGCGTGGCAGAGAAAATAGGGGAAATTGTACTTCAGATTAATCCAACGTCAGAAAATGCAAGAAACAGCGAGGCAGCATTTATCACACTGAAATCAGGAAGAATTATACTGGCGTGGTCAAAATTTATAGGTTCAGATAATTCAGATTTTGGTGCTGCTGTCATTGCTACAAAATATTCTGACGATGATGGAAAGACATGGACAAACGATGACAGGGTTTTAGTACAGAAGGAAGGAACAACAAATGTTATGAGTCCTTCCTTGCTGCGGCTTCAGGATGGAAGAATTGCAATTGTTTATCTTTGTAAGGATGGGCTGAAAAACTGTGTTCCATATTTTCGCACAAGCAATGATGAGCTTGAAACTTTTTCAGAACCTGTTTTAATAGCACATGAACCCGGCTATTATGTTGTGAATAATGACCGTGTCATACAGCTAAAGTGTGGTCGCATTATAATTCCTACTGCATTTCACAGGTATAGAGGCCCTTCTGTTCTTTTGCCAGGAGAAAAACCAGATAGTTTTATGGCATCCCCCGGGATTATTTTTTTCTGGTTGAGTGATGACCGCGGCAAAAACTGGCTTGAATCCCTGACAAGTTATTACAAATGTTTTCCTTCAGGGCACGGACTTCAGGAGCCAGGTGTGATTGAACTTTATGATGGAAGATTATGGTCATGGACAAGGCCAGGGACAGAAGGAAGACAGTGGGAGGCATTCAGTGATGACCTTGGACAGACCTGGACAGATCCTGTGCCTTCTCAGTTTGTTTCTCCTGCCAGTCCGATGCAAATAAAAAGAATTCCGAACACAGGTCATTTTATTGCCGTCTGGAATGACCACTCAAGAATTTTTGAGACCCCAAAACCATTGCCGATTTCATGGGGAAGAACACCGCTTGTATGTGCAATCAGTGAAGATGATGGTAAAACATGGAAGCATCATAAACTTCTTGAAGATTCACCAGAACATGGATTTTGTTATCCAGCCATTCATTTTACAGAAGAGGCAATATTGATTTCCTATTGTGCAGGGGGCGCAACAAGCAAGATGCCTCTTGATACTTTGCGAGTTCGTAGAATTCTGATAAAAGATTTATATGAATGAGGGAAAAACTATATATTGGTACAAGCGGTTGGAATTATAGAGATTGGACTGGTGTTTTTTATCCTGAACATCTTTCTTCAAAGGATTATCTCAGGTTTTATTCAGACCATTTCAATACAGTTGAAATCAATTCTTCTTTCTACCATTTTCCTAAAAATGCTACATATAGAAATTGGTATTCTCAGGTGCCAGAAGATTTTCTTTTTTCATTAAAGGTACACCGCAGCATTACTCATATAAAAAGATTGTTAGATATTAAGAAAGAGTGGGAAAAATTTTTTGACGGAGTTATAAACCTTAAAGAAAAACTTGGTGTAATTTTATTTCAGTTTCCTGCAAGTTTTAGATGCAATGATGAGAATCTTGAAAGGATTGAAAATTTTTTCATTAACTGCGCAGCACCGACAGGAAACAAACAATTTGCTTTTGAGTTCAGACATATATCCTGGGACGACGAAAGAATTATTAAGATTTTGAAGAAATATAATGCTGGATGGGTTATTGCAAATTCATCAAGGTATCCTGAAATTGAAAAAATAACAGCAGATTTTGTTTATTTGAGAATGCACGGACCAGAAGAGCTTTTTGCATCTGAATATTCCGAAACACAGCTGAAAAATCTTGCTGAAAAAATAAAAAGATGGAAAAATAGAAAAAGTATCTTTGTCTATTTCAATAATGATTTTTCTGGATATGCTGTAAAAAATGCAAACCAACTTAAATGTTTTTTCAACCCGGTAATTTGACTGAACCCAAAAATCAGGATATCTTTGCAATGAAGATGAAATATGGAAAAATCTTCAAGGTTAAAAGATTATGGATGGAATCAGTTAGGAAAATTAAACACGTACATTCGGTTTCCAACCCAGTATTCAAAACAATAAACAATGAAACAAAAATGAGATATAGGTTTTTTATAATTTTTGTAGTGTCAATCTGTAAAGTCTTAATA
>DYKA01000012.1 GCA_020722805.1 Vermiphilus sp. | reverse complement strand
CTTTGTGCCTACGCATAACGGGCTCCAGTAAGGATTTACCTAAGTTTGTTTTTCACTTTGCACTTTGCAATAAAATGTACTTTATTGAGTATTTACACCTGTGGACTTTTCTTTCTCCTGATATATTTTACTGAAATATTTGCCTCTTTCAACATACCTCGTGCAAGGTCATCCGGATACCCCTCAGAGATTACGACCTTCTTTATTCCTGCATTGATAATCATTTTTGCACAAACCGAACAGGGATGGCAGGTGACATAAAGAATGCTGCCCTTTATGCTCACCCCGTGGTATGCTGCCTGAATAATTGCGTTCTGTTCTGCGTGAAGCCCCCGACATAACTCGTGTCTTTCTCCAGATGGGACATTGAGTTTCTCCCGCAAACAGCCTGTTTCCTCACAATGCTTGATACCAGAAGGCGCTCCGTTATAACCGGTGGCAAGAACTCTTTTCTCTTTAACAAGGACCGCACCAACCTTACGGCGAAGACATGTTGACCGTTCAGCAACAAGTTCGGCTATTCTGATAAAATACACATCCCACTCGGGTCTATCGGTTTTTTTTCTCTTTTCAGCGCGCATGGATAGGAAACTGGCTGGCAAATGCCTTTATCCGTTTTCTCAATAATCGTAGTTGACTCGGATTATTCTGATACGAAAGAGCTTCATCAATAAAGTTAATAATCCTGTCAATCTCCTTTTTGCCCATTCCGCGGGTTGTAATGGCAGCTGTTCCAACCCGGATGCCACTGGCAATATTCGGAGGCAAGGGATCAAAAGGTATTGCATTTCTGTTGACAGTTATCCCGGCTTCACCAAGAATCTGCTGGGCTGCGATACCGGTAATCTTCTTATTACGAAGGTCAATGAGTATCAGGTGGTTATCGGTCCCTCCGGTGACAATCCTGTAATTTCTCTTTGCAAGTTCACAGGCCATATATCTGCTATTGGAGATAATTTTTTTTTGATACGAAACAAAACTCCTGGTCATTGCCTCCTTGAACGCCACTGCCTTGCCTGCAATAACATGAACAAGAGGCCCGCCCTGTATTCCGGGGAAAATGGCTCTGTCAACCTGGCTTGCAAATCTGGATTGACACAGAATAAATCCTCCTCTGGGACCCCTGAGGGTTTTGTGGGTTGTGCCTGTAACAAATTCAGCATGTTCAACAGGAGAAGGATGCAGACCTGCGGCAATAAGACCGGCAATGTGGGCAATATCCGCACAAAGATAAGCACCAACTTTTTTCGCAATTTCCGAAAATTTTTTGAAATCTATTATGCGTGGATAGGAACTCGCTCCACAAACTATCATTCTGGGTTTTGTTTCCTCAGCAATCCTCAATATCTCATCATAATCAAGTTGCTCGGTTTCCCTGTTAACGCCATAATAAACAGAATTGAACACCATGCCTGAAAAATTTATCTTTGCGCCATGCGTGAGATGTCCACCAGCAGCAAGGTCCATACCGAGGATTGTATCCTGAGGTTTCAGAACTGAAAGATAAACCGCCATATTTGCCTGGCTTCCTGCATGCGGTTGAACATTTGCGTGGTCGGCATTGAAAAGTTTAATGAGCCGCTGTCTTGCAATCAACTCAATCCTGTCAATGATATTACACCCGTCGTAGTATCTTTTTCCAGGATATCCCTCTGCATATTTATTGGTCAGTAATGAACCAACAGCATCAAGAACCGCCCTGCTGACATAATTTTCAGATGCAATAAGGTTAACAGTTTCCTTTTCCCTTCTTGTTTCGCCTTTTATTAATTCTGAGATTACAGGATCAATTTTCCCCAGCATTTTTAATGTCCTCTTCTCTTATGAATGAAAAATCTGCGAACTTCAAGAAAACATCGTTAAACTTTTTCAGCAATGCAAGACGATTATTTCTCAAATCTTCTTCAGGACACATAACAAGAACCCTATCAAAGAATCTGTCTATCGGCAACTTCAACTCTCCGAGTACACGCAAAAATTCTCTGAAATCCTTTTTTTCAAGAAGACCTTCAAGTCTGCTCAGATATGTTTCTGCCACAGTAGCAAGTTCAATCTCTCCGTCTTCCCGAAGTAGTTGTTTTCTAAAACCACTTATATTTATGTTTCTTTCTTTTGCCTGTTTCAGGATGTTTACAACCCTTGACACAGGGATAAGAACCGTGCTCGCGTCCGATGTTTCTCTAATGAAATTTCTGAGGGCATCAAGTTTGCTCCTCACCCTCAAAAAATTCATCTGCTCAACCTTCAAGATGCTCGCCCTCAATCCTTTTGGAAAACCCTCAGTTTCAAGACACGATTCAAATCTCTGCATCAAGAAATCTTTTATCTTATTTTCCGCTAATTCCTGTTCAGAAGGTGAAAATTCGTAAACAACAAGGATTTTTTCAACAACATCCTTATAATCAAACTCATATCCTGACTTATAAATCAGATGGAACAGACCTGTAGAAATTCTTCTTAAACCATACGGGTCCTCAGAACCACTCACATCAACTCCCGCAGAAATAAAACAGCACAAATAATCAATCCTGTCTATAATGCCCAGCAATATTCCGGATGTACTTTCAGGCAGAGAATCACCGGAAAATCTTGGAAGGGCATGCTCAGCAATCGCTCTGCAGACCTCGCGCGGTTCACCAGAAAAACTGGCATACATTGCTCCCATAGTTCCCTGCAGATCCGGAAATTCCTTCACCATCTCGGAAGCCATATCATATTTGCTCAATTCAGCAGCTCTGGTCAGGATGTTTTTCTCTTCATCAGTCAGACCAAATACATCAGAAAAAATGGCAGCGATTTTCCCCAGCCGGTCTATCCTGTCAGAAATAGACCCCCATCTTTGATGAAATACAATTTTTTCAAGTTTCTTCCTGAATTCGCAGAAGGGCCGGGAAAGATCTGAATCATAGAAAAACTGAGCGTCCAGAATCCTTGTTTTCAAAAGATTCTCATAGTTTGTAATGATGGAATTGCCGGAATTACCATCACTGACAACAAAAAATTCTCTCTGAATGTGCCCTTCAGAAAAAATGGGAATACCCTTTGCCTTCTCAACAAGCACCCTCAGAACATCATCCGGAAGGCTGTATTTTAATTCGGGAAATCTGCAGCGAATGACGCATGGATATTCAACAAGATTTGAAAGACCTTCAGCAACCGACCGGTCAAACGTTTCATTTTTTCTGAGCTGTTTCTTGGCAAGTTCAACGATATAGGCCTGCCTCACTTTCCCGTCAGGGATTACAAACGCCTTCTCAATCATATCAAAATAATTTTTCCAGTTTTGTATTCTTATCCTGCCAGGCGAAAGCAGCCTGTGCCCGAATGTGTACCGTGAACTTTTTACGCCGCCGAATTCCACTGGAACAATACTATCTCCAAATACTGCAAGAATCCATCTTACGGGTCTATAAAATATCTCATTGGACTGGTCCCATCTCATCCCTCTTGGAATATCAATTTTTCTCAGAATTGAAGGAACAATCTCGGAAAAGATTCTGATTGAACTTACACTTGGAATTCTCTTTGACACATACACGAATTTCTTCTTGTTTGTCTGTTTTACCTTCAATGCAGAAAGCGGAACACCTTGTGCTTTTGCAAAACCTATTGCTGCAGGTGTCGGCATTCCAGAAGAATCAAAAGCACTTTCATATCTCGGGCCAATCACTTCTTTTTCTTCCTCGGGTGTATGCACGGGGATATCTTTTGCCAGCAGAACAAATCTGCGGGGCGTGAAAAAAAACATAATTTCCCTCACATCAAGTTTGTGTTGCTTTAGTCCATCAATGAAAAGAGGCATAAACCTGCTTATAAAATGGTCCCCTGACCACGCGGGAAGGTCCTCACAACCAATTTCAAGCAAGAGATGTTCTGTTCGCATTTTGTATTCCTGAAGGCGTAAATTACTGCCTGTAAGAATGCCATAGATTATACAACCTTTTGCCTCCAGATGACAAGTAGATACCATAAAAGGATAGAAGACAGACATGTGAAATCCAGGGGGAAATCTGCCAGGGTATTATTTCTGCCTTTCCAAGCGATAAACCTGCAGAATACAGGACGTATGTGAAAAACATCAATATAAATCCAGTTATAAAAATTTTTATCCTGGAAAGAACCTTTCTCTGATAAAAAAAGGGAAGCAAAAGAAACATTACCATTACATTTAACAATGGATAAGACAACTTTGAATAAAGCATAATCCAGTCAGTTCTTGACATTACACCGACCGCAGCCATGTTCTTCAAAACCTTTCTTAAAAAAAAGAAGGACTGCCTCTCAGAAGAGATTGAGGTATACCTTTCAAGAAGAAGGGGATTGAAAGATGTTTTCACAATCAAACTGCTGAAATTTCTGTTGCCTGCCCCAAAAACAATCCCATTATAAAGGATAATCCTGTCTTCTAAGAGATGTGCCTTTCCTGCATGGATGATTTTCTCAGATTCACCTTCCCGAAGAGAAATCACAACATTGACAAGGATATCTCTCCTATCTGTTCTCTCAGCATAAAGAGAAACAACGGGTGTCGTGATGCTGATATCACCTTCTACAACTTTGTTCGCCTCAGGATAAGGCGGGAAACAACCAAAAACAAAAGCAAAAAAGGATATAAAAAAACCAAACATCAAAAAAGCTCTGAATATCTGAAGTTCCGAAATTCCTTTCAGTTCAAGAACAGATATTTGCCTGAATCGCTCCATCTCGGCAAATACAAAAAAAGCACTCAGAAGAGAGATAAAAGGGAAAGCCATCCGCAGGTTGTCATAAAAATTTATAATGTAGTCCTTCCAGGGAAAAATTCCAGCGTGTCGTGCATCCGCAAAACTCCAGAAAACCTGTGTAATAAGAAGAACGAGAGAGAAAGAAACAAACAGAACAAGAAAGAAACCAGTAATCTGCTTCAAAAGATATCTATCCCTATACAACATTTGAAGACCTTTTTTTCAATAGAATTACCAGAAGAAAGAAAGCCAGCGGAACACTCAAAAAAAACCAGTTATTTCCTGTTTTATAAACAATGCCTTCTCCAGCAAGGATAACAAAATATGACGCAAGTCCCATCAACAACCCGATCCCGAGAATATGCATATATCCATACATCCTGATTTCAGTACCTGCGTAGAAACCAATAAAAAGATAAAAGATTGGAAGCAATACAAAGAAGATTTTCTTGAACAACATCACAAGCAGTTCATTGTCTGAATGCTTCGCAAGACCATCCACAAGCAAAAAAAGATTCATTTCTTTGGGCTTTCTATGAGGATTAAAATCTGATACCATCCTGTAAGGCAACTGGAACGAATACTCTTCAAACGATGTCTTCAAAACAATCCGCGACC
This sequence comes from Vermiphilus sp., assembly GCA_020722805.1. Taxonomy (GTDB): domain Bacteria; phylum Ratteibacteria; class UBA8468; order B48-G9; family DTJG01; genus DTJG01. The sequence goes on along the minus strand of DYKA01000012.1, from coordinate 20,794 downwards.
TTTCTATTGAATGTGTTATAAAAAATCCATTCTCAAGCAGAAGATATAGATATCCAGCTGTGTTCAATTGAATTTTACCTTTTTCTGCGGTGATTGTGCAGACAGTGTCTGAACCCATTCTCTGTACAATGTGAATCTCGTGCAAACTTATGCCCTTGATATCACGGACATAAATGGATATGCCCGGAAATTCTTTGATTAAACTTTTTGCCCTGAACATTTTCATTGGTTCATCAACCCGTGCCTGATTAAGCAATAATCTGCTCTTATAGGTTGATGAAGGCGAAACAAAAAAGCAGAACCAGAACTCAATGAAACAGAAAATAAAACCAGAGACAACAAAAAATCCCAGCATCTGTTTACCCGAAATCCCGGATGTGAGAAAAATCCAGTATTCTCTCTCCATATTCATTCTTGCAACAGTTCCGATTACTGCAGTAAAAAAGGCCAGCACAAAAATATCTGGGATTACTTCAAGGAAAGAAAAAAGAAAAAATTTGCCGACTGTTACAATCGTAAAAAAATGGTTTATAATTAAATCCATAAACCAGAGAAACGGCCTAATCATAAAAAGAAGGATAAAAATTATCAGTGCCAGAAGAAAAAAGGTTCCGAATTCCTGACAGATGTACCTTGTTCTCAGAGTCATATTATGAAAAATTTAAAAAATCTATTATTTCATCATATCATAGAGATGGTGTTTCCGGAAAGATGCATTGGGTGCGGCAGAAACACATCCATTGAAAAATACTGTTTCTGCAGAGATTGTCTTGCGCATATAATTCCTGCTCCGCAGTCAAACAGATATATACTTTCACTTGCGATTTATGATGGACCGGTCCAGAAGGCAATTCACGCATTCAAGTATGAAAGGAAAAAATGGCTGGCAAAGATATTTGCCAGATGGATGAGTGATTTTCTATCCGTACATCCTGAAATAGAGTTTGACATAATACTTCCTGTTCCCCTGCATTTAGTGAGGGAATTTCACAGGTCATTTAACCAGAGCTGGATGATGGCATATCACCTCGGAAAACTGAAGAAGAAACCTGCCAGACCCGATATTCTTACTAAAACAAGAAACAATCGTTCGCAAACAGGGCTGACGTCAAACGAAAGAAGACAGAATGTCAGGGACGTCTACAGAGTCAAAAGGCCCCGCCTGATAGAGAATTCAAAGGTACTTGTCATTGATGATGTATGTACAACAGGCGCCACTGCTGAAGAGGTTTACAGAACACTCAAAAATGCAGGCGCAAAAAAAGTCTATATTCTGACGATTGCGAAAGCCTGAAAACTTCGAGCATTCCTGAAACAAACTTTGACCGCCGGCATCAATTCTGTTAAAATAAGTGGGTTTGAAATATTTACAGGAGGACAGATGATACTCAACGGTAAGGCCCATAAATTTGGAGATGATATTAACACTGATTACATAATATCAGGCAGATATAAGTTCAAAACGCTTGATATGGCCGAGCTCGCCTCGCATATTTTTGAAGACATTGACCCTGAATTTTCAAAAAAAATCAGCGAGGGTGATTTCATCGTAGGAGGCAGCAATTTCGGCTGTGGTTCTTCTCGTGAACAGGCTGTGCTTGCATTGAAACACGCTAAAATTGGAGCGGTTATTGCAAAAAGTTTTGCCAGAATATTTTTTAGAAACGGTATAAACGTAGGCCTTATTTTGATTGAGGCAGATACAGAAAAGATTTCACAGAATGATATTCTGAGGGTTGATGTCACAAGCGGGAAAATCACCAACATAACAAAAAATGAGATAATACCTGTCAGGCCTCTTCCAGACTTTTTGCTGCGGATAATTCAGGAGGGCGGCATTGTCAACTATTTGAAAAAATACAGGGATTTCAAGATATGAAAAAATATAGAATAACCCTTATACCCGGAGATGGAATTGGACCCGAAATTACAGAAGTGACAAAAAGATGTATTGAGGCAACCGGTATAAAGATTGAATGGGAACAATGCGAAGCAGGCATACCTGCAATTGAAAAATTCAATAACCCTTTACCTGCAGATACAATAGAATCCATCAACAGGAATAAGGTCTGTTTGAAAGGCCCGATTACAACACCGGTGGGAACCGGATACAGAAGTATAAATGTCGCATTGAGACAGATTTTTAATCTCTATGCCTGCGTAAGACCCTTCAAGATTTTCACAGGAGCAAGAACCCTTTATCAGGAACTGGACCTTGTCATAGTCAGAGAAAACATGGAGGACCTTTATGCTGGTATTGAGTTTGAGATGGGGAAAAAAGAGACATTCAAAATTATTCAGACCATTGCACACCTGTCCAACAGAAACATATCTGAAGATTCAGGCATAAGTGTCAAGCCAATATCAGTATCAGGTTCTGAAAAAATTGTGAGATTTGCTTTTGAATATGCAAGAAAAAACAAGAGAAAGAAAGTGACCGCGGTTCACAAAGCAAACATAATGAAATTTACCGATGGTCTTTTCCTTGATGTTGCAAGAAAAATTGCTGCAAATTATCCAGATATTGAATTTGAGGACAGGATAGTTGATAATATGGCAATGCAGCTAGTCCAAAAACCACAAAAATATGATGTCCTTGTCTGCCCGAATTTATACGGGGACATATTATCAGACCTCTGCGCTGGACTTGTAGGTGGACTCGGACTTTCGCCAGGAGCAAACTACGGGGATAATGTTGCAATCTTCGAGCCCACCCATGGAAGCGCGCCTAAGTATGCAGGAAAAAACGTGGTTAACCCATCCGCACAGATTTTGGCTGCGGCATTGATGTTAAGATATATAGGAGAAACAGAAGCAGCAGAAAAACTTGAAAGCGCTCTTGCAGATGTAATTAAAGAGGGCAGGTACACGACATATGATTTCAAACCAGAAGGAACACCCGGTGCAGGGACGGTTGAAATGGGAAATGCAATAATAAAAAGGATGATTGGCTGAAATGGTTACAGTTGTGATAGGAACTCAGTGGGGCGATGAAGGCAAAGGAAAGATAATTGACACCCTTGCCGGTCAGCATGATATAGTGGCACGATATCAGGGTGGAGCAAACGCAGGGCACACTGTTGTGTATAATAATCAAAAATTTGTGTTCCATCTTGTTCCATCCGGCATACTTCACAGGCATGTTGTAGGCATTCTTGGAAACGGGGTTGTTATTGATCCTGCATCATTTTTTCAGGAACTTACAGAACTGGAAAAACAGGGCATAGATTTTTCAAAAAGGTTGTTTGTCGCAGAAAATGCTCACATTACACTCCCGTATCACAAGATACTTGATCAGATTGAAGATGAAAAAAGAGGAAGTGAAAAACTCGGAACAACGGGTCGTGGCATCGGAACAACATACACAGATAAATATGGAAGGATCGGCATAAGGGTATCCGATTTCATCAATGAATCAGTGTTTTTCAATAAGCTCAGGATTGCTCTTGGACTAAAAAATTATCTCTTTCAGAAGTACTATAAGGAATCAGTTTTCAGTGTGGAAAAACTTGCTGATGAGTACAGCAGGTACAGAAAGAGATTTCAGGAACTTGCAAAAGATGTCTCGTTCTATCTGAACAAGGCAATTGACGATGGCAGAAAGGTTCTTGCAGAAGGCGCTCAGGGAACATTTCTTGATATTGATTTCGGAACATACCCATTTGTGACTGCCTCAAATCCAGTATCCGGTGGGGCATGTACAGGCCTCGGTATCGGACCAAAAAAAATCACAAAGGTCATTGGAGTGGCAAAAGCATACACAACAAGGGTTGGAATGGGTCCATTCCCCACAGAAATCAAGGATGACCTAAACGAGAAGTTGAGAACAGCGGGTAACGAATTTGGAGCCACAACAGGCAGACCGAGAAGGTGTGGATGGTTTGATTCTGTAATTGTCAGGTATGCAGCGATTCTTAATGGTATTGATGAACTTATAATCACCAAGCTTGATGTTCTTTCAGGACTGAAAACAATAAAGATCGGCATAAGGTACGTTTATAACAATCAGATACTTGAAAAATATCCTCTTGACACAGAAACCTTTGAAAATGTTAAGGTTGAATACGAAGAGATGAAAGGATGGAATGAGAACATAAACAGGGTGTCAAGATACAAGGAACTTCCGGAACTTGCAAGAAAATATATAGACCGAATAGAAGAACTTGTCGGAACAAAAATCACAACAGTTTCGGTTGGTTCTGCAAGAGAGCAGATAATTTATAGATGATGGTCTTCTTCAGCAAAGATTTCTGCTTTACCCTTAAAAAGAAGACACTATTTCTTGACACCAAAAAGGCATAATCTTATAATGGATTGCACCTCCTGAAAATTCTGAAAGAAAGGAGAAACCTTAATGACAGGCGCAAGAATTATTGTGGAATGCCTGAAAAAAGAAAAAGTGGATGTGATCTTTGGATATCCTGGAGGTGTGGTGCTGCCTCTCTGCGATGCGCTGTATGACAGTGGAATACGATTTATCCTTACAAGACATGAGCAGGGCGCTGCACATGCTGCGGACGGATACGCAAGAGCATCGGGCAAGATTGGGGTATGCCTTGCCACTTCGGGTCCTGGAGCAACAAATCTTGTTACTGGAATTTCCACCGCATACATGGATTCCATACCAATGATAGCAATCACAGGCCAGGTTGCCACACACCTGATTGGCAATGATGCATTTCAAGAGGTTGATACGACTGGTATCACAAGGCCCGTAACCAAACACAGCTATCTTGTGAAAAACACCGGTCATCTCTGCAGGACATTCAAAGAGGCATTCTACATCGCGAAAACAGGAAAACCGGGTCCTGTATTGATTGACATTCCGGTTGATGTTCAAAGGGCAGAAGCCGATTTTCATTATCCCGAAAAGGTGGATATAAGAAGTTATAAGCCTGTGTATGAGGGGCACCCTCTACAGATTGAAAGGGCTCTTTCCCTTATTGAGAAGGCAGAAAGTCCAGTGATACTTGCTGGAGGCGGAGTCATTACAGCAGGTGCCTCTGAGCAATTGAGGATGTTTGTTGAAAAAACAAGAATACCGGTTGTCCTTACACTTATGGGGCTTGGCAGTTTCCCAACAGAACATCCGCTTCAGCTTGGTATGGTTGGAATGCATGGTACAAGATACGGTAATATGGCAATCATGGAAACAGATCTATTGATAGCAGTTGGGTGTAGATTTGACGATAGGGTAACCGGAAAAATCAGTGAGTTTGCACCGCATGCAAAGATTATTCATGTTGACATTGATCCAGCTTCAATCGGCAAAAATGTCCCTGTGGAGGTACCGATTGTTGGAGATGCCAGGTACGTTCTTGAACAGTTTCTCAGCAACTGTCCGAAAACAAACACAAAACAATGGGTGGAGAAAATTAAAGAATGGAAGGAAAAATACCCGCTTATATATAAGGACTCGGAGAAACTCAAACCTCAGTTTGTTGTTGAAACAATTTCCAGGATGACAAACGGAGAAGCCATCATCACAACCGAGGTAGGACAGAACCAAATGTGGGCAGCGCAGTTTTACAAATTCAAGCATCCAAGAACATTTATCTCTTCAGGTGGACTCGGAACAATGGGATTTGGATTTCCCGCTGCAATAGGGGCACAGGTTGCCTGTATGGATAGGACTGTAATTGACATCGCAGGCGATGGAAGCATTCAAATGAATATTCAGGAACTGAGCACAGCAGTTTCAGAAAAAATACCTGTGAAGGTTGTTATTCTTAATAACTGCAGTCTTGGTATGGTGAGACAGTGGCAGGAATTGTTCTACGGGAAAAGATATGCTTTTACCTGCCTTAAAGAAAAACAACCAGATTTTGTGAAACTTGCTGAGGCGTATGGAGCAGCCGGATACAGGGTGAGCAAAAAGGAAGACCTGAAAAAAACGCTGTCAAGGGCATTTGAACATAGTGACGGTCCAGTATTTGTTGAGTGCATTGTGGAACCAGAAGAAAATGTGTTTCCGATGGTTCCTGCTGGTGCAAGCTTGAAAGAAATGATAGGGGGCCTTGCATAAATGACAAAAACAAATCAGCAGCATATAATTTCAGTTACTGTAGAAAATAAGTCAGGAGTCCTTGTAAGAATAGCAGGTTTGTTTTCTGCTCGCGGCTACAACATTGACAGCCTGGCGGTAGCGGAAACAGAAGACCCTACCATTTCAAGAATGTCCATTGTTGTAAAAGGCGATGAAAAGATTTTAGAACAGATATACAAACAGCTCAATAAGGTGATTGATGTCATAAAGGTACAGGACCTGACCGATGAAGAGCACATTGAAAGAGAACTTGTTCTGTTGAAGGTGAGCACACAAAACAGCAGTGCAAGACATGAAATTATTCAAATGGTGAATATTTTCAGAGCAAAGATCGTGGATGTGTGCAGAAAAACCCTTACAATTGAACTTGTTGGCAGCAAACCGAAGGTAGACGCGATGATTGATTTGATGAAGAGTTTCGGAATAAAAGAAATAACAAGAACAGGAAGGATAGCAATCAGCAGAGAAGCAAGCAAAGAAAAACAGACCTAACCTATGGAGGGGAAAATGGCAAAGATTTATTATGATAGCGACGCTGATCTGAATGTACTGAAAAAGAAAACCATCGGCATCATAGGATACGGCAGTCAGGGCAGAGCACATGCACTCAATCTTAAAGATAGTGGTTTGAATGTTATTGTTTCAGAACTGAAGGGTACAAATAACTGGGCTCTCGCAGAAAAAGACGGATTCAAACCGTTCAGCACATTAGAACTTGTCAAACAGGCAGATATTATGATGATGCTGACACAGGACAATTTTCAACCGCTGGTTTATAGAACTGAGATTGAACCAAACCTGAAAAAAGGTCATGCCCTTGGTTTTGCACACGGGTTTTCAATTGTTTACAGCCAGATAAAGCCACCCGCAACAATAGACATATTCATGGTTGCACCCAAAGGTCCTGGAGATCTTGTGAGGACTCAGTTTACCGAAGGGAAGGGGGTACCGTGTCTTGTCGCAGTTGAGCAAAATCCAACGGGTCAAGCATTACAAATTGCCCTTGCCTATGCAAAGGCACTCGGTGGAACAAGGTGCGGAGTTGTTGAAACCAGTTTTCAGGAAGAAACGGAAACAGACCTTTTTGGAGAACAGGTTATACTGTGCGGAGGTGTCAGCGAACTCATTAAAGCATCATTTGAAACACTTGTTGAAGCAGGTTACCAGCCTGAAATTGCATACTATGAAACATGCCATGAATTAAAGTTGATAGTTGACCTGATAATAGAAAGAGGAATTCAGGGAATGAGAAAGGTAATCAGCGATACTGCCGAATATGGTGATATGACCAGAGGCCCGAGGATTATCAATGACTCAGTCCGGCAGGAAATGAAAAAAATACTGAAGGAGGTTCAGGAGGGAATCTTTGCCAGAGAATGGATTGTTGAAAATCAGGTCGGCAGACCTGTTTTCAATGCTCTTGCAAAGAGAGCTGAAAAACACCTCATAGAAGAGGTTGGAGCAAGAACGAGAAGCATGATGCCATGGCTGAAAAAAAGGTAAAAATTCCTTTTCTGTGAAACTTTGTTGAAAACAAATTCGTGATATAATCAAGCAGGAGGTAGTCAATGGAGAACTGGTTGCTGGCACCGACAAAAGATATTGTAAATCGCCTCTGGATTGTTGTCTCTAAACTCATCTTTGCTTTGCTTGTTTTCATCGTTGGCTGGATTATCGCAAAAGTTTTCAAAATACTCGCAACAAAGTTTCTCAGGTTGTTGAAAATTGACAAGCTCGTGGAGGACTCTGGTTTCAGAGAAATACTTCTCAGGGGTCAGATAACAAAAGAACCATCAGAACTTCTTGCAAGCGTTATTTACTGGCTGCTTGTAATTATTGTTGTATTTCTCTCAATCAATGTTGCAGGCGTACCCATTCCTTCTGATGTAATTGAGAACCTGCTCTCTTTCATACCGAAAATAATAGTCGGCTTGATTCTTTTTATTGCCTCTCTACTTGTCGGAAATGTTGTTGAAGGTGTTGTTAATACTGCTGCAGGAAATGCAGGAATTCAGAAGTCCTATGTAATCGGAAAAGCAGCAAAGATTATAATAATAGTTTTTGGTATTGTGCTGGCTCTTGAGGAAATAGGAATAGCAGGAAACTTTGTAACCTCAGTGTTCAACATCCTTCTTGCATGCGGCGCCCTTGCCTTCACACTTGCATTTGGACTCGGGGCAAAAGATATTGTAAAAAACTGGCTTGAGCAAATTCTAACAAAAAAGCCATGAGGGTTTTTTCTGGTATAAGAATTGCAGACAGCATCACTGAGCAATTGAAAGAGCTTTTGTCTGATCTTCAGGAACATAAAGACAGAATCAGAGTTGTGCATCCGGAAAATTTACACATAACCCTGAAATTCCTCGGAGACATAACAAAGGATATGTACCTTCAGTTTTACAGAACCTTACAAAACTCGGTCTCTAAACTCTCGCCTTTCACTGTGGAGGTGAAAGGCATAGGGTTTTTCCCGAGCAAAAAACGGGCAAGGGTTGTCTGGGCTGCAGCTGAAGAAGGTATGTCCCTTGAAAACCTTTACAGGGCATCAGAAGCCGCTGCACAGGAAATCAACATTCCACCCGATAAAAAGTTTCATGCACACATCACTGTTGGGAGAATAAAAACAACCGCCACACCGAAGATTATGGACATGTTTGAAAAAAAATTTCAGGGGAGGATCTGGGGTAAGATGCTTGTTGAAAATATCACAATTTTTGAATCAGTGCTTCGTTCAGATGGGCCTGTATATAGAGAGTTAGAAACCATCATTATTGGAGGAATGAAAAATGGATAAAGAAAAAGCTTTATCAATGGCAATTGAACAGATTGAAAAAAATTTCGGCAAGGGCTCAATAATGAAACTTGGTGAAAAAACCCGGCTTGCTGTTGACTCAATTCCAACAGGGGCAATCTCGCTTGATATTGCGCTGGGAGTTGGAGGCGTACCAAAAGGAAGAATCACAGAGATATTCGGACAGGAAGCATCTGGAAAAACAACCCTTGCCCTTCAGGTCATAGCCGAAGCCCAGAAGAGTGGGGGACAGGCAGCATTCATAGACGTTGAACACGCATTGAATCCCCACTATGCTCAGAAACTCGGGGTAAATCTTGATGAACTTTTAATCAGCCAGCCCGATACAGGAGAGCAGGCACTTGAAATTGCAGAATCCCTTATAAGAAGCAATGCAATTGATGTGGTGGTGATTGATTCTGTCGCTGCATTAGTCCCAAGGGCTGAACTTGAAGGAGAAATGGGTGACTCTGTTATGGGACTGCAGGCGCGGCTTATGTCTCAAGCCCTCAGAAAATTGACCGGCTATATAAGTAAATCTGAAACTGCTGCCATTTTTATCAATCAGGTAAGAGAAAAAATTGGAGTATTTTTTGGGAATCCTGAAACAACACCGGGTGGAAGGGCATTAAAGTTCTATTCATCAGTACGGCTTGAGGTAAGAAGGATTGAAAATCTGAAAACCAGCCAGGGAGAACTTTATGGCATAAGGGTTAGAACAAAGGTTGTTAAGAATAAGGTTGCCCCGCCTTTCAGGGAAGCAGAATTTGACATATTGTTTGACTCAGGTGTTTCGCGCGAAGGTTCAGCAATTGATGCAGGAACTTCACTTGGTGTTATTGAGAAAAAGGGCAATCACTACTATTTTGGAGAAAAGGTGCTCGGACACGGGAAAGACAGCGCAGTGAAATTTCTCAGAGACAATCCAGAAATTTTCAAGCAGATGATTAAAAAAATCAGACAAGCAGCAGGCATTGAAAAGGATAAAGAACAACCAGCAGAAAAAGAAAAAACAAAATAGGGGGCAAAATGGCAAAAAAGCAGGTAAATGTTGCACTTATAGGTTATAAGTTCATGGGTAAAGCGCATTCTCATGCTTACAAGGATGTATCATTGTTTTTTGACCTTGAATCAGTTCCAGTTATGAAGATAATATGTGGGAGGCACGATGTTCCTCTTTCAATTGCTCAGGAGAAGTTTGGCTGGCAGGAAAGAACAACTGACTGGAAAAAAATCATAAACAGGGACGATATTGACCTGGTAGACATAACAACTCCGCCCGACGAACATAAAAACATTGCTATTGCTGCGGCAAAAGCAGGGAAGTTTGTTTTCTGTGAAAAACCACTTGCAGGTTCATTGAAAGAAGCGTATCAAATGCTTGAAGAGGTTGAAAAAAATAATGTGAAACATGCAATCTGTTTTAACTACAGGAAACTTCCAGCAGTTGGGCTCGCAAAAAAATTGATTGAGGAAGGGAAAATCGGAAAAATTTACCATGTTCGTGCTGTATATCTTCAAGATTGGATACTTGACCCGGAATTTCCGCTTGTTTGGCGGCTCCAGAAAAAAATTGCAGGCTCAGGCGCACACGGTGATTTGAATGCTCACCTTATAGATATGACAAGGTATCTTGTTGGAGAGTTTACAGAGGTTATCGGAATGAGCGAAACATTCATAAAAGAAAGACCCCTGCTTGTTGAAAAGGATGATCTGAACACAGGACTTGTTGTAACAGAAAAATCAAATAAGAAGGCCAGGGTGGATGTGGATGATGCGACAATATTTCTTGCAAGATTAGCCAATGGAGCCATTGGTTCCTTTGAAGCCACGAGGTTTGCACCTGGAAGGAAAAACGGCCAACGGTGGGAAATAAATGGAAGCAAGGGAAGTATTGTATTTAATCTTGAACGTCTCAATGAACTTGAATATTATTCAGTTGATGACCCTGCCTGCACTCAGGGATTCCGTACGATTATCGCAACAGATGCCTCCCATCCATACGCAGCAAACTGGTGGCCAGCAGGCCATATTATTGGATATGGTGATTCCTTCGTCAATATGATGGCTGATATTATGAATGTGTTCGGAACAAATAAACTTCCAGTACCGAACTTTGTTGATGGCGTGAAATGCCAGGAGGTTCTGGACGCTGTGGAGGAATCTGTTAAGCAGGGCAGATGGATAAAAATTAAATCCAGAGTTTAACTAAACCTTCCAAGATTTATTTGCATCTAAAATAGTGAGAAAAAATCAAGGAGGATTTATGGAAATGAGAAAATTGTTCTCGGCTGGAATAATAGCAGGTATTATAGGTGGATGTTTGACCTTTGGAACGATATATGCGATAACCAATCAACACCCATATGTACCGTCAGCGCTGAAGCCGATTCAGATTGTTGATTCACAGGGTGCATACTCACTTCAGAATGCCTTTGTGCAGGTCGCAAAGATGATCAAACCATCTGTTGTAATGATTACCACAGAGAAAACAGTCACGTACAGATACTGGAACCCTTTTGGTGATGATTTCTTTGATGATTTCTTTGACAATTTTGGGTTTCCCCGTCCAAAACAGCAGCAGCCAAAAACATTCAAAAAAAAGCAGGAAGGACTTGGTTCTGGATTTATTGTGGACCAGGATGGATACATTCTCACAAATAATCATGTCATTCAGGGGGTGGACAAAATACTTGTAAAACTGATGAATAACGATCGAAAATACGAAGCAAAAATTGTCGGCACTGACTCCAGAACAGACCTTGCACTGATAAAAATAGATGCTGGAAGAAAACTACCCACAGTTGTGCTCGGGGATTCTGATGCGATTGAAGTCGGAGAATGGGCAATAGCCATAGGTAATCCGATGGGACTTGAAGAAACAGTAACAGTAGGTGTTATAAGCGCAAAAGGAAGAAGTGTATTCGGCACAAGTCCCTATGAAGATTTTATCCAGACAGACGCAGCCATAAATCCTGGAAATTCTGGCGGACCTCTTGTTAATATAAAGGGCGAAGTCGTGGGGATAAACACTGCTATTATTGCACCATATGCGGCACAAAACATCGGATTTGCGATTCCAATAAACATTGCAAAAAAGGTTTTCAGAGAATTGAAATCAACTGGAAAGGTTACAAGAGGATTTCTCGGTGTTTATCTTCAACCACTCACAGAAGAACTTGCAACATCTTTTGGTCTTAAAGATACAAAGGGAGCACTTGTTTCGGATGTGATGCCTGACTCACCAGCAGAAAAAGCAGGACTCAAGCCAGGTGACGTCATCCTTGAATTTAATGGAAATCCTGTTTCCGATGCAAGGGATCTTCAGAATAAGGTCGCAGATGCAAAAATAGGCGAATTAGCAAATCTTGGAGTGTGGCGGGAAAAGAAAAAAATCAACGTATCAATAAAAATTGCCGAAAGACCAGCAGAAGAAACCATTTCAAGGGTAGAATCTGAAACAATTGAAAAATCCTGGAGAGGTCTTACAGTAACAAATATTACAGATGAATTGAGAAGAAGATTCAACATAGAACCGTCTGTCAGGGGCGTGATTGTTGTAAATGTGGAAACTGGATCTTCTGCTGATGAATGCGAGATAACACCGGGTACAGTGATAAGAAGAATTAACAATTACAGTATATCAAGCATGAGTGATTTTCAGTCAGTAATAAGCAAGATTGACAGAAAATCCTCCGCAACCCTATGGATACGTCAGGAAGGGAACAATCGCTTCTGTGTGCTGAAAGGTGAATAAACATAGCAATATTCTGAAGGATGCTCTCAAGATACTAAGCATCTCTGAGGTTTCTGAATCCAAACTCAGATTTTCTCTTCAAAAAAAGGGGTACGGAGAAAATGAAATCTCTGAGGTTCTGTGTTATCTCAGAAAGAGAAACCTCATAAACAATAGCCGCCTCTGCACTATACTGACAGAAAAGCATATAAGACGGAAAAAGGGCATTAACTATATACGCGAAATTCTTTCCCTGCATGGAATACCGGAAGATATCATATCCAGCACGCTTGCCAAAATATACCCGGAGAGTTTAGAATATAAACTGGCAAAAGATATTGTAGAATCTCTGAAAAAGCCTTTATCTGAAGCAATACTGAAATTGAAATCAAGAGGGTTCAGCGAAAGAACCATAGAAAAACTGACAGAGGAAAAAAGTGGACAGCAGGGAGATTCGTGATAGGTACCTGAATTTTTTTGAAAAAAAAAGTCACACAGTTGTTCCCAGCAGCAGTCTTGTGCCTTTTGATGATCCGACCCTTCTTTTTACCAGTGCAGGAATGGTGCAGTTCAAAAAATTCTGGGTAACAGATGGACAGATTCCATACACAAGAGCGACATCATGTCAGAAATGCCTACGAGCGGGTGGCAAGGATAGTGACCTTGAAAAAATTGGGGTAACCGGCAGGCACCATACGTTTTTTGAAATGCTCGGAAATTTTTCGTTTGGCGATTACTTCAAAAAAGAAGCAATACAATGGGCATGGGAATTTGTAACCGAGCAGATGAAAATAGACAGGGAAAAACTCTGGGTTTCTTACTACTGTGAAGATGATGAATCTCTGCACATATGGAAAAAATTTCTGCCGGAAAACAGAATCGTTCCTCTGGGGAAAAAAGATAATTTCTGGGGACCAGCCGGAGAAACAGGACCCTGCGGACCCTGCAGTGAAATCTATGTGGACTTCGGGAAAGATGAATCCTGTAAGAATCCTGACTGTAAGCCTGGTTGTGAGTGCAACCGTTTTCTTGAATTCTGGAATCTGGTCTTCCCTCAATATGACCGGCAATCAGATGGGCAGATGTTGCCGCTTAAAAAAAGAGGCGTTGACACAGGGATGGGGCTTGAAAGAATTGCCCGCATAATGCAGAATACTCCCTCAAATTATGAAACAGACCTTTTCCTGCCACTTATGAAAAAACTTGAAGACATCTCGGGCCTGAGATATGAGTACAGGACGATGTCTAAATTCAGGATTATTGCTGACCATGTTCGTGCAGCTGCCTTTATCCTGAGCGACGGTGTATACCCTGACAATGAAGGAAGAGGATATGTATTGAGAAGAATAATAAGAAGGGCATCCTTCCAGGGAACCGCAATTGGACTGAAAAAACCTTTTCTTTTTCAATTGATTGACCCATTGGTTGCTGTTTTCGGAGATGTTTACGAAAATCTCAGAAAAAACGTAGAAGAAATCAAAATGGTAGTATCTGATGAGGAAAAAAAGTTTTTTGATGTTATCTCTTCTGCAAGAAGGATATTCAGCATTGACACCGCAGGTCTTAAAGGAAAGGAGATACCAGGAAAAATGCTCTTCAGATGGTATGATACCTATGGTATTCCAAGAGACCTTATCATTGAACTTGCAGAAGAAAACAATCTTACTCCTGACTGGCAGGGGTTTGAACAAAACCTGAAGCAGCAGCAGGAAAAAGCAAGACAGAAATCTATTTTTGAACAGAAAAGAAATGTCATCCTTGAGTCATCGTCAACCAAAGAAACAACATTTACCGGGTATCTGAATCTTGAGGAAAATTGCTCTGTCATGGCTTTATACTTTCTCCCAGATAAAAAACTCTGGGAACTGGTGGTTGACAAAACACCATTTTATCCAGAAAAAGGTGGCCAGGTTGGAGACAATGGAATCATTAAAACCGATGAGTGGAGTTTCTCAGTAGTTGACTGCCAGGTTGACCCAAAAGGCATTATATATCATATCGGTAAATTCACCTCCGGAACATTTCAGGATGTAAAGGTTGGACAATCAGTAACTGCTATTGTCTATCGCCATCACAGGATGGATGTTTCTGCAAACCACACGGCAACCCATCTGCTTCACTATTACCTGAGGAAAATATCAAACGGTCATGCGAAACAGGCAGGTTCATATGTTGGACCAGAAAGATTCAGGTTTGATTTTGTCTATCCAGAACAGATTGACCAGGCTCTGATACAGAACATAGAAATCAATGTGAACAAATTGATATTTGAAAACCATCCAGTGATTATCAAGGAGATGGACTACAGGGAAGCAATAAAAAAAGGCACCATAGCGCTATTTACAGAAAAATACGGAGAAAAGGTAAGGGTAATTGACATAGGTAATTTTCATGCTGAACTTTGCGGTGGAACTCATGTCTCAAGTACATCTGAAATAGGAATATTCAAGATTGTTTCCTATTCATCTGTTGGTGAAAATCTTAAGCGAATAGAGGCAATTACCCGTCAGTTTGCGTATGACTGGTTCAATAGAAAAATTGACATCATACATCAGGCAAGTTCTCTGCTTAAAACAACTCCTGAAAATCTTGTTGGTTCTATAAACAAAATGAAGAAACAAATTCTGGAACTTGAAAAGAAGATTTCCTCCATAACAGAAAAAGCCGCGATGGATATTCTGTCTGAACTGGAAAAAAACAAAAAGACTATTGTTGTAAAAAATGTAGATGCAACTTTGATTGCGGGTCGCGTGGATGGATTAACAATAAAACAGTTAGGAAAAATTGCGGATGATGTTTCTTCAAGAACACAAAGGTGTATTGTCCTTCTCGCTGGACTGCTTGACGGTCGAATTGTCATAGTGTGCAAGGTCAGCAATGATATTGCAGGCATTGTTCCTGCATCCGCAATAGTGAAATACATTTCAGGAATGCTGGGTGGTTCAGGCGGCGGAAAACCTCACTTCGCTCAGGGTTCAGGAAAAGATGTGGGTAAACTTGACGAAATAATTTCAAACATTTCAGAACTGATTTCCGGGGCACTGAAATAGATATTTTATGAAACGAAAAAACACCCCAACAAAATCAGAAGGCCATAACAGGAAACTGGAAATTCAACTGCTGGAACAGGCAAGAAAAGGCAGCAAGGAAGCCAGAGACATGCTTGTTGAAATGAATCAGGGACTTGTTTTTTCAATCGCCAGAAAGTATGCGTTTTTGCGCGACAATCTGGCGGATCTAACCGCTGAAGGAAACATGGGACTTTTGAAGGCAATTGAAAAATATGATCCAAAGAAACATGCAAAATTTGGAACTTATGCGTACTTCTGGGTAAAACGCTACATAATGAGGGCTATAATGGATCAAATGTTGACAGCACCGGAAAATGTCCAGAAACTGAGGACAAAATACAGGGATGCTCTTGAAAAATTTAAAATAGAAAAAAACAGGTACCCGAAAGATTCAGAGATGGCGTCTATTTTGAAACTTGACCTCAAAACCTTTTCAAGGTATAAGATGTATTTCAAGACAACAAAGGTTCCTGAATTTGTTCAAGGAGAGGAAGACGAAGACATAAATATGATAGATTCGCTTGAGATTAAGAGCGTTGAAAAAACCGGGATGAAGTGGGAAAAGATACTGAGAGACAAAGACCTGCTCAATACGCTTTTTGAAAGAATAAAGAAAAAAAACAGGAGAATCTCAATTGAAAAGCGGCTGTATGCGTTGAAACTTCACTATGGAATTGAAAATGGTAATGCACTTTCCTATAAAGAGATTGCAAAAAAAATGGGCATAACCAGACAGAGAGTTCACCAGATGATTAAAACCTGCATTAAATATCTGCATGAAGAAATAAAGGAGATGAAAAATGAAAGAATTATATGATGCAATAAGAACGATTCCTGACTTCCCGAAAAAAGGAGTATTATTCCGCGATATAACCCCCCTTATAAGAGACAGGCAACTTTTTTCAAAAACAATTGAACTTTTCGCAAAACATGTACCTGAAAAAACCACCAAGATTGTGGCAATAGAATCACGCGGCTTTATATTTGGAGGAGCGCTTGCCTGCAAGACAAACACAGGTTTTGTGCCAATAAGAAAATTCGGTAAACTTCCATGTAAAACTATACAGCACACGTATTCACTGGAATATGGCCAGGATACAATTGAAATCCCTGCTGACTCGTTTGAACAGGACGAAGAGGTGGTGCTTATTGACGATGTTCTGGCAACAGGAGGTACAGCAAGTGCTGCCTGTTCTGTGATTGAATCAGCAGGAGCAAAGGTAAGAAAAATTCTCTTTCTCGTGGAATTGAAAGACCTGAAAGGAAGAGAGAAAATCAGCAGATACGACATTTACAGCATCATCACCCTGTGAAAAAAATTCTAAAACACGTTCTTCTTTCAACAGTTTTTCTTTCTGTTGTTTCAATCGCCTCATACGGCGAGACCAAAATTCCATTTTCAAAATGGCCAAAGGCAGAGCCGAAACTATTCAACATCATTACTGTTGTGGTGGCAGAAAATACCAATCTTGCATGCCAGGGTTTCTGTAATGCATCCGCGGATGATTTCAACACAACAGTCATCTGGTTCCCGAAAATATATGAAGGCACTGAATTTGTTAACACAAATCCTGAATTTGGAACTGTCAACAGTGATATTAACATTGTTTTTCTTGACAGAAACTGGAATGTGCTTGATATAAAGACAATGAAAAAAAAGACAGGCAAAGCATTTGCACCGAAAGAAACATTTTCTGCTATTGAAGGCCATCCTGAAATTATTAACAGAATAGGATTTAAGGCGGGTCAGCCGTTTCCATTCAGAATTGAAAAAAGAAAAAACAAATATTTTGTGATTGTTGGACACAACCACATAGGAGAAAAATGAAAATGTATGCTTTTGCGGTTATGTTTGTGTTTTTTCTGGCTGTATCTTCTTTTTCACAAACATCAGACAAAGAAAAAATAAAAGAGATTATAAACCCAGATGTCTGGAATATAACAACGATATATGGGGGTGAACTGGATGCAAAATATTCCAGCACAGAGACAAGAAATTTCATATCCATCGGAAGCCGAGGGATGAAAATAACAAGCACAGAACCAATTCCTGTAAATTCGGAAATTGAACTGGTTCTGAGATTTGCTTCAGATAAACAAACATATTTCTCTATAGGTGCCTATCTGAAGAGTCCTGATGACCCGGGTCAAAATAATCCATTTACTCTTGGTCTCACATTGTATCCTGATAAGAATCAGCCATATATAATGTGGAGCTTACCGCCTCTTCCAGGAGAAAAATATGGCCTTTATGGCACATACCTTGTAAAAACTCTTGTAAAAAACCGGTTGAACTGGCCGGAAATGGTCAGAAAAAGGTTTGAACAGGACATTTCTTCAGCAGTCCCACTCGGAAAGAAATGGGTTTCTGTAAGATATGTGATAAAAGAACACAACATACAGGTCTGGCTTGATGATAGAATGCTAAGGGAAACAAGCAGTGAAACTTTTAACACCCGGGGATTTTTCAGAATACATCTTTACCCGGGAATAGACATTGCCTCTATAAAAATAAAAAGTGTCAGAGATTATGGAAATTTTGTTCTCGTTCCAATAGATGGATATGTAAATACATCGTCGTTTCCCGGGAAAGATAAAATCAAAAGAATTCTCGTTTCAGAAATAGATAATGTGATCTCAGTTGGTGGTGTTCCTTTTAAACTTTCAAAAGATTTTCTTAACCAACCAGGTCATATAGATGTTTCCAGATCATGGGCAAGATTTGGAATGCTGGAGGGTGCATTTGATGGATGGCAAGGAGACACCCCGAGATGGCGCGGTGCACTGCAGATTGAACCAGGGAGAATTTGTTTGAGAGTCCCGAATAATCAATACACAAAACTTCACATACTGGCTTCTGCTGACGATATTCCTGACACCTTACCCGTAATAACAGCAGTGTTCTACAGACCTGATGCGGGGCATCCTGTTTGTTTTGAAAAAAACGTTCCAGTTTATAGGTCTGATTCCAGAGGCACACAAAAAATTTCCTTCATAACGAAAAACGGGGGAAAAGGTAATCTTTATCTGATTACGATTCCTCTGTTAAAAGAAGGTTTGAAAAGTTTTTCGGATCTGCCGTATCTTGAATTTGAACTTACTAAAAAAGTAAGGGTTTACAGAAGTTTTCCTGACCCTATTTACTACAGCATGCATCAGGCAGGGCTACCCAGCAGTGTGCACGTTTTTGCAATAACGTTTGAAAAACCCGATGTAATGGTTGATTTTGTTCCCTCTCAATTTGCGCATATATGGACATCCCCCGAAAAAATAGAGTACTTTTGCAATCTCACCAATACATCCAGTAAGAACAAGAGTGTTGTTGTCTCTGTGTCAACTGAGAGTTATGATAAAAAAGAAAAGACAATGCTGAAAAAGGAAGTCATTGTCCCTGCCAGTAAGTCAATCAGCGTTCCATTTGTTTTGAGACTTTCCAGGTTCGGGTATCACAAAACAACGTTCACTCTTTCTGATTCAAACGAAACAAGGACAATGACAGGATCCCTGGCATATCTTCATCCGGATACAAGAGAAAGGGGTGATTGGGCAGAAGGAAAAGGCCAGATATTCGGGTTCTGGGACTGGAATGGAGGACATATCACACCATCCGGGGTCCCGAGATTGGAAGTAATGGTAAAAGCAGGAATTGAGTCAGCAATGCATCCCTTCTACGAAAACTCTTGTCCTGAAACTGAATTGAATTTTCTGAAACAGAATAAAATGAAGACCTATTTCCTCGCATATCAACTTCACATGACAAAAGAGTTTCTCGGGATTGAGTGGGATCCATCAAAACCAGAGGAAATGAAAAAGGCAGTCATTGAGGCAATAAAAAAATCTCCGCTCTCAAAGCCAACAGAGGTTAATACTCCGGAGCTTGCTGTATTTTTTGCAGAGCCACTTCTCGGTCCAATTTCATATATGAGTTTACCAGAATACTATGGCGACCCGCCTTACCAGATGACGGCCTCTGAAAAGGATGCATACGAAAAATATTTACAACAGTTTGTAATAGCAGGTTCCGCAATAAAACAAACATGGCCTGATTCAAAGTGCCTCATGCCATGGGGAATTCCCTCATTTCCAATACCATTTTTGAGATATAGCAAGGAGGCAACTGATTTAATGGACGGACCTGCTCTTGATGTGGTTCTTTTTGAAAGAATCCCTGAGATGCAGATGCATCAGGTTACATTTGCTTCAGTTATGTGGCAGTTGAAACAGGAATGGCTTAAAACAGGGAAAAAATGGCCTGAACTTATGTCCATAGAGGGACCTTCGGTTTCCCCTGCAATTTCCGGTGCGTTAACACCACAGGAAGAGGCAGACCACACAGTAAGAGCGTTTCTGATTCTTATGGCCTACAATACAACAAGACATTTTGGCTGTCCCGCTGCTTTCCAGTGTGCAGGATCATGGGGAGAAACCCACTATGGCGGCGGATTGTGCAGCAGGATACCTCTGTTATATCCGAAGCCAGTTTACTGCGCTTACGCAACACTCACAAGAAACACAAACAGAACAAATTATATAAAAATGATTCCAGTCGGAAGCAATACAGTGTTCTGTCTGCAGTTTAAACACTATAAGACGGGCAAAACACTCCATGTGCTGTGGACAATCCGCGGAACAAGGAAAATTTCAATTGATGCACAGACTAATTCAGCAATAACTGTTTACGACCAGATGGATAACGCAACAGAGATCAAAGAAAACAACGGTAAATTTGTAATCAATATTGGAACATCCCCATGCTATGTATGGGGTCTTGAAAAAGACCCTGTCATTACTCTTGGTGAACCTGACCATTCAGATTCATATCCCGGTGAAAATGCAATAAAACTTTCAAATCTTGGTAACGGAAAATGGAAGATTTCAACGGAAAGGGATGCCGATTATGAAAATGTTCATATTGAATTTGTAAAGAAATTTCCAGGAAAAATGTCATCACATATTGAAAAAGTATCTCCGCAGTTCGGTAGCAGGGCGATTGCGATAACTCTTGAAAAACAGGAAAAAGAAAGAAAAACAATGCCCTTCTACACAACACTGGTGCCGGAAAAACCAATTGAGATACCTGGCAAACCATCTCATCTCGGACTCTGGATAAAAGCAAACAGTGACTGGGGAAGGATTGTATACTGTCTCAG